>CAYPOY010000053.1:0-22144 GCA_964412395.1 uncultured Anaerolineales bacterium
TCCGCATCCATATCATCCAGAAATGCAAACAGGAACCGGCCAGCCTGCCGGGCGAACTCGTGCGAGGCGTCGTCCCAATGCCAGTCCTCGATAAAGTCTTCCAACTCGGCTTGCGCGTCATAGTCCTCCTCCTCCTCCTCCTCCTCCTCCTCCTCCTCCTCTTCCTCATCGTTCTCGTCTTCCTCCCATTTCAAGTCCCACAGATCGCCACGGTAGCGCAGGGCGATCTGCCGACCGCTGTGGACCCCGGACAGGCGAAAGGTTGCCTCAGCCGGGCCGGGAAGTCCCTGGGTAGCGTGCAGGTGTTGGACGATGAAATCGGGAATGGTGCGCAGCGCTGCCGCCAGCCAGTCTACCTCGGTGGCGCTGGGGACCAGGAACGCATCTACCCTTGGAACGACTTTGATTGTCACGGGGTAGGCCGATTCCGCCGCCACCGGCCACCGGTACTTTTCAATCGCGTCCAGGTCGTAGAAAGACATCGCCATCGGTTCTTCAAAGACCAGGCTGAACCACGAGACCTGCTCCGTGGCCTCCGCCGGATCAATTGTGGAATAGACTGTGTATATGTCGTCAAGGGACTCGTAGAGCGACAGGCCAAAGGCCTCTCCGCCGCTGCCCAGTACCAGTCCATAGCGCGTCCGGCCCTCAGGAGGGTAACGAATTTCGATGGGCGACTTGTTATCCAGCCACTCCCAGGGTTCCTGGTGATAGAAGTCGGCAGCGGCCGTGAAAAGCTCCTCGACCATGGGGACGGTGACCCCCGGCACACTCAGCAGTCCTGGAACCGGTTTCTGCTTATGCATACGGGTGGCCATTGAGTGCATAGTATCTTCCACGAGGGGGAGTGTTGGTTGATAGTCACAGCGGATCTCAATCTGAGCCAAGGGGGGTGTCAGCGCCTCAACCAGGGCCGGATCATCCAACACGATGCGCGCCGGCCGGTAGCTACCGCCGGAGCCCAGTATTGGGCGTCGCATCGCCTTGAGCAAGGAGGCCAGGACACCCTCTGGAGTAGATAGGTCGCCCTTCATGTCGGCTCGTCGGATTTTGCCTTGTTCTGCTTCCACCACCAGGACAATGTCGGGGCGATATGGGCGCTTGTCTTTGGGGTGAATCCATGTGTAGGCCCGTCGCCGGGTGGCGAACCAGGTCGCTTCGCGCCGTTTCAGGCGTTGTGCCTTCTTGAGTTGTTTGGGTAGCATTTTGGGTAGCATTAGAGTTCCTTTTTGGGCGCCCAGAACCGTCGAATTCATTCGACGGCTGGTATGAGAAACCTGTTAAAACAGGTTTGGGTCATGAGCAACACGTTTTAACGTGTTTGGCGTAGCAGCCGCGAATTCATTCGTGGCTACCGATTCAACGTCAACCGCGTGTTGCGCGAATCGTGACCGCGCATGTTCTGACTCACAAAGTTGGCAAAGCGGCGCTGTAGCTCTTCGACGGTGCATGGCAGTCCACCCGCTTTCAAAGCCTCCAGCAGGTCATCCACCGGCAGGGCCAGCGCCTCGATGCCGTGCAACGCCTGGATGGCAGCGGTCACGAACCCTTCGGGGATGTGGGGGGCATCCTCGTCCTGGTCAAGAAACTGCTCAATCGGCCTGCGCTCGGCCGGCGTCATCGCCTCCAGGCTGTGCTGGGCGGTGTCGCTGGTCAGGTTGGCCTGCAACGCCTGCCGCCAGCGGGTCAAGAGATCACCCAGCCGGTCGTCCAACTGATCCAGCATCTGGTCGGCCTGGCCGTGGCGGTGTTGCGCCGGGCGCAGGTGGCAGGAGGGGCAGGTCGGCGTGTCGGCGATCGCGCCCTCGTGGAACTCGCGACAGGTGGGCAGGGCCGAAAGCGCCTGCTTCCAGGCCTCCAATTCCGGACTGCTCAGCAGGTCAATGGCCGAAAGTAGGTTCAACGCTGCCAGGCGCGGATCGTTATACAACCGCTGGCGGCGGTCGTCGGCCCGGGGGCCCAACACGAGTTGCCGGTGCAATTCGCTGTAGGCGGTGACGTAATCCGCCTTCAGCGCCTCCAGTTCGCGCGTCAGCGCCGGGCCGTCGCGCGCTTCCTCTCCCTTACCCAGGCGGCGCACGTCCTCCAGCAGCGCCTGGCGGGCGGCAGCCGCTCGCTCCGACCAGGGGTGGTCCGCGGGTAGATTGGCCTGGGCCTCGGCCAGGTAGGCGGTCAGAGGCTGGATCCGGCTCACGAGGTCCAACAGTTGCTCCGCTCGTTTAACAACCGTCTGGTCATCGAGCGCTTCGGTCACCTGGCCCACCGTCAGGCGCAGGTTGCGCAGTTTGCCCACCGTGTTGAAGCGGTTCAGCGTCTCCAGGAACTGCTTATAGCCCCGCAAAGATGGCAGCAGTTCTGTGACCGAAAGCGTAACCGCAGGCAGATCGGTGCTTACCACCGTTCCGGCCTCCACCTCGTATGTGAAGCGGTCGGTGAAAAGGGAGTTGTTCCACAATTGTACCCCCTGCTGCAGACGGCCCTGGAGGGTGGCGGTCCGCTCCAGTTCGGCCCCCACGGTGCGCTGAAGTTCCTTAACCGCTCGATCGCGCGTGTTCTCATCGCGGACCAGCCCCGGTGAGAGCCCCAGCCCTTCGAAGATCATCGTCCACAGATTGAGCGGGAGGGTGCGGGGCCGCTTGTAGAAGCGGAAGTCGGTCAGGTCGGCCATGGCCATCGTCGCCGCGCGCTCGACGCTGCTGGCGTCCAGTTCCGTCTTTCCGCCCAGGTTGAGCACGATGTCGCCGTTGTAGGCCAGAGCCAGCAGCACCACGGCCGTCCATTCCGGCTCCAGGTGGAAGGGGATGTCCTTTTCGACGGGCTGAAGGCCACCGGCGACCTGCTCGATCAGTTCGCCCCGGTTGACCACCTGGCCCTCAGGTTTCTTCTGCAGCAGATCCAGATAGCAACGGGCATAGCGCGACTGATAGGGCCGGATGGTGCCTTCTGCGTCCACCAGTTTCAGTCCTTCCAGCACGCCCAGCGCCAGATTGGTGCGCCCCCGCCCGGCCAGGAAACGGATGGCTTCCATAGCACTGGTAGGTCGAGCGGCCTCGCTGACGGGCTGGGTCAGGCGGCGGAAGGCGGGATAGGCGGGGTAGCGCTCCTCGAAGTCAGGCGTCAGCAAGTGCGCAGCGATCAACCGCAGCAGATCCTCGATGGTCTGGCTGGCGGTGCTGCGCGTGCGGGCCAGCACTGTGCCGATCGGCTCAGTCACGCCCTGGTAGGTCACCTGCAGGTGCTCTGTCAGATGCTCGCGCAGCCAGCGCAAGAGCCGCCGCAAGTGATTGCCGGCTTTCTCGGCGTAGACCTCTCGATGGGAAGCCGCCTCGCTGGCCATCGCCCGGGCACCGGCGTACTGGCGCAGAAGGTCCGCGAAGGTCTGGTCCAGCCCGGTCAACCGGAAGATGACCTCATCAGATCGCTCCTCGTCGTGCCACTCGCGATCCAATAAGGGAGGCAGCACGTAGACGTAGAAATCACGCGGAGGCTGGGCGGTGCTGCGCTCGTCGGGCATGCCGAAGAAGAGATAACCCGGGCGCGTCACCTTGTGCTCGGCCCAGGGCAATTCGTAGAACCAGATGCGATAGGTGTTGATGTAGGTCGTGTCGCTCAGGTTGAGGGCCTGGCGCAGGGCGTCGAAGAAATAGGGATTGAGGTCAACGTCGTCGAAGAAGTCCCCGCGCTCGCCTATCTTGGCGTCGAAGTCAATGTCCTTCTTGACGTCCAAATAGTACTGGCCGTTGGCCTCGTTGTAGGAGATATACTGGCCGCTGACGGTGCGCATAATCTCGCGCAGCGCTACCTGTACCTGGTCGAGCAGAAACTCAGCCGAGGGTTCGGGCAGACGCACGTGCAGGCACAGATCGTCACGCAACTCCTCCGGCGTAGCGCCCAGCGGCACGTAGATGTCGCTGGTGGTCAGCCGGTGCACGCTGAGCGCGTGGATGACGCGCAGGGCGACGGGGAGCAGGTGTGGCCGGGTGTAGGCGTTTTGGATGCGCCCCTCCAATACGTTGCTTTTCTCAATGACCTCGGCCACGCCGGGCAGCCCGCGCATGCTGGGATTCCCGCGCAGCACGTCCCAGTAATGATCGTAGGAGATCAGTCCTGGCTGGTCAGTGGGTACCTCCTGGTCGAGCAGGGCGCGCATACCCAGGCTCAAGGTCTTGAGCACTTCTCGCTTTTCGGCCACATAGACACGCTCGAAGGTCTCGATGTAGGCCGGGTGGATGGGGAACAGTTGTGCAAACTCGTCCAGCCGCTCGGCCATGCGGCTGTAGAGGGACGTGAACTGGCGCAGGTGCTCCGTGATGCGGGCCAACTGCTCGTCGGTTTTGCAGAGCAACCGGTGGGAGACAACGTAGGCGATGTCCTCGCGGGCGATGCGCACCTGTTCGAAGCGGTCACGCACCCGGCGCAGTTGCTGGGCGACGAAGGCGAAGCGGGGGTTGTCGAAGAGGGTTTCCTGCAAGCCACCCAGGAAGCGGAACGGCGTCAACGCAGCCACCTCGCCCAACTCGCGCAGGAAGCCCAGGTCCAGGATCAGTTGGCGTTCCTCGCGTGTCCGCAGGTAATCCAGCAACTCGTCCACAACCAACAAGATGCCGTGGTCGGGATAGCGCTCCTGGAAGGCAGCCACCGCGGCGATGATCGCATCCTTGTTGTTGGTGACCTGGTCGGCCGGTGGGAACGTCCATTGCACACCCCAGTTCTCCAGGGCAATCTCCAATTCTCTCAGCAGGATGTCGCGCAGGCTGCCGGTAACGCCACCGATCTCCGTCCTGACCACTTTGAAATGGCCGCCAATGGCCTGGGCAGCCTCTTGCACCAGGTCGTGATCCAGGACAGGCACAAGATCGGGATGTTCGGCTGCGGCCGAAACGACCGCCATCAAGTGTGACTTGCCCGTGCCGTAGTTGCCGACGATGAGCACACCCTTGTTGTCGCGTGGGGACAGGAACTGGAGTTGGGGAATCACGACGTTGGCGAGCTGATCCGCCATGCGGTCGGAGATGACGTAAGTTTGGACGAGATGGCGGGCAGTGCCCTCCTGATCCGCATCGCGCAATTGAATGACGGTCTCGATCGGCTCAAACTGGACCACATCGCGGTAGCGCATAGTGTCTCCTTTCCCGTGCTCAGAAACCGGGTTTTTTCCGAAAAACCTGGTTTCTCACTATTCGAGTACCACAATAGGCACTTCCGGGTTGCGCCAGGTGCGGTAATGGCTATGGTCAGGTACGGCGTAGGCCAATACGTCGCGCCGGTAACTTCCGGGCCAGGTAGCCACCATCCGGGTCACCCGGCTGACGTCACACAGCAATCTCAGCGGGTCTAACTCCAGCGCCGGATCGAAGAGCAGGTCTGTCTCGGTGCACAACACGGGGCCAGGTGATATCTCGCCGAGACGGGTTGGCAGCCACTGACGGGCTGTGCGTGAACGACGACGGGGCATCTCGGAGAGCAAGACGGCACTGAGCTCTCGGCCCACGGATAGACGCGGCCAGCCATAGGTGAATAGCAACTCGTCAGCCACATCCTCCAGCCTCCTGATCTCTGGATGCACCAGGAGCAGGCAGGTATGGGACGTGCTCAGAAAGCCCGTAACTGTGTTATGCATGCTGACTCGCGCGGTACTGTCGAAACAGAACGCCCCCCCTTGGCTTGACGGTGGGTGGGCGTTGTGCTGTGGTAGCCTCGCCAGGGTGGCCGCCACCGTCCTGGACATAGCCTCGGGCTGGCCAGAGTCGCGAGGCGTTTCTTATTGCACTTTTCAGGAACCCTTATCCTTACAGTATACTTGACCTTGGGCAAAAGTCAGAGTTTTGTAGGGACGGAGGGGGTTTTGGTGTTGTGTGAAATGCAAAGCGGGGCGGAGTGGTCCACCCCGACGTCTGTCTCCGTAGTGGTGATCCATTCCGCAGAACGGAGTCATCGGGCATTGGTCGATCGGGAGTTGTTGTTCTCTGGGAGAGACAAGGATGCCAATTTCTCGATAATGCTTTTTGCCATCACAATCGCATTTGCAGCCAGGGAACTCGGACGTGGGCCTATGGTGTCGGAATAGTCCGCCTTACGTCGGTGATTGTACAATCTACTCAGTTCTGTAGCGATCTTTCTGCGGACTGGACTAGCAGGCTCATACGTGCTGAAGTGAGTTCGGATCCTATGATGGTCGTTCCCTGCATATTCTGGTACGAACCCCCTCTTGGCGGGCCAAGTTCACAGCACAGTGAAATGCTGCATAATAGGCTCGACTGGCAGCAGATCGGAGGGCGGCCTCCGGTGACCCGAGAGAATCCGGATCAGAATGCAATGCCTCTGCCAGCGTCAGAAATTCAGTCCAGTCGAAGTTCATACAAATTCGAGGTTAAAGTTGAAGAGGTCGCCAACCTGGTCGAGTTGGTCTAGAAACCATTCCTCGTCCAGCCTATCCAGACGAGCCTGAGCTTCATCTACAGAAAGAGGAGTGAGGATATAAGCAAATAATTGATCCCAGCCCACTGCTTCAGGATCACTGACGACTCCCAGTGCGACTTGTGGATCAGGTCCAAAGTGCTTTTCCAGGTAGGCGTGGGCTTCAAGAAGAACCTCAGTTAGTTGTGGGTGGGCGCGCAAGAAACGCCGTACGGCCAGCGCATCGCGAAAGGAATAGAATTCTCCTAGCTGACGCAAGCGCGAGCTTTCGACAATAAACTGCCGCAGAGCATCATACTCTGCTAACTGGATCCGGGCTCCAGGACTGCTTGCAACCAGATCTCGAGCCAATTTGATCTGAATCCAGTTGTCCAGATTGCCCCAATCCAACGTATCCTCGCCCCTCCACCGATAACTGAAAGCCTGTCGATAGGATTGCCAAGCCGAGGCACCTAGAGCCTCTAAGACGAGTTTACTTAAATCTTCTATGTCAGATCTGCCTATTGCTCGTTTTCTCAAAGTCTCGATATCAGGTTCGTCCAGCATAAAAGGATAGGCAGAGTCATATTTACGTTCAGGAGAATAAGCTGTGCTCATCGCCATTGCTACTCGCCTCCCTCAAATAGCCTTGTCAGCATTGAGACCAGATACCTGAATTCTTCATAAAAAGCTACCTGGAGCTGATCCTGGTGAGGTAAGGTAATTCCTTCAAATTCGAAGTGGGCGTTCAAGTGTACTTTGATGCGTTGCCCGTCCATCGGCTCGAGCACCAAATCATAGCGAGTTTGGTCTCGCTGGAAAAGAAGCCTGTGGCCTCGCCTGACTACCCATAAGTCCTTTCAGCTTGTCGCTATCAATGGCTTGCAAGTCAAGCGAGTCGTAGAGCAAGGTTATGTTTTGACCAAGCACGGTTGGGATTTCAATAGCCACATTTACACCCCACAGAGGAAGAGCCACCAGGCTTATTTTGCCAGCGCAAGTAGTATAGTGCAAGTCTCCGCAAAAGTCAAAAACGTTCACCGCAAGTCAAGCAACGCAAACCATCCCACGCCACCGCGCCCACCAGCCTGTACCCAGACACTTGACCTGACCTTTCTCGCGTAGGTCACCCAGCACTCGCCGAATGGTGGCCCGGCTTACGGTCGGGCAAACACGCTCCGACTCTGAAATGGAAAAGGTGTGGCCTGGATCGAATGACTCAAGGACTGCCAGCACTGCCTCGCGTTTGACCAGACGGATGGCACGTATCTTCTTAATAACCTGGGGAGGCATTTTGAACCGAGGCGGCGCACCGGCCTGGAAGAGCCGGTGCTGGGCGTGCTTGCAACCCAGCGCCGCCTGTTCACGGCGGCGCGCTTGGCAGACCGCCCCTATTTTTTGAAAAGATACGACGGCACGTCCTGTGACTCTACCAAACGGACCTGTTCAAAGCTGGACATTCCCCAGCTCTTCATCGCTGGCAGCCTGAGACCTGGAATCCCCTTGCCAGAATCCCCATCTTGCGGTACACTCTGACATCGGCCGGCCACACGCTGGGCCGTCCGCGGGGGAGAGGATGCCGTCACGCTCGACGCTCACGCAGGGAATACTGCTAATACTCGGCCTTTTGGGAGCCTTGCTGATCGCCCGCGCCGCTCTCTCAATGCCGACTCCCCTGCCCACACCGACGCCTGCCCCGACTGCTGTGCCCACTCTCGCTCCGTCGTCCGCCACAACCCCCACGTGCACCCCCACACCAACCCATACGCCAACTCCTGTGCCTCCCCGCATCTCCCCGCCCTTCGTCAGCCCGGCCGGGCAACTGGCCTACGTGGAGGACGGGCGGCTGGTCGTCGTCGGCGCTGATGGCCAGACAACCGTGGTGGCGGAGGATGGCGTAGTACACGATGCCCGGCCCGTTGTTTGGTCCCCCGATGGCCGCCGGCTGCTGTACATGACAGAGATGGGTACCCGCAAGGGGTACCACGTCTGGGACGGTACGACGGGCAAGACGCTGCACCTGGACCAGGAGGTTCCTGGCTTCCCACCGGAGGTAACGGATTTCGACGTACACACCTGGTCGCCCGATGGCACGAACCTCCTGTTCAGCGCCCATTTCGGGAGGCCAGAGGCCGAATTCCTCGATAGTGGCGTCTGGCGGCTGGATGTGGAGGCCTGCCGCATCTGGCGCGTGGCACAGGGATTCAAGGTTGTCGCGGCGACGTGGGTGAACACGGGCACAATTCTTTACGAGGAGCACCATGGGACCGAGGCCGAGTTGCTATACCTGGTGGACATTGATGTGCCTGTAGAGCCACTTACGGACACCCTGGGGAATGTGGGCTACAACGGGTTCTATGCCCTCTCACCCGACCGCCTCTACCTGGCCGGGGTCTGGGTGCACGGCGAACCCAACCGCCGGCTGCGGGTGGCATCTCTCCCAGGCCATCAACCGCTCAGCCTGCCCGTCCAGCCCACCGTCACCACTCCTCTCAGGGGCAACCCACTCTGGTCGCCGGATGGGCGGTGGGTTGCCTACGGCGCGCTGGCACTGGCCTCGCCTGAGACTGAGAAGGCGTACAGCGTTGTAGTGGACACGACGGGGATCAGCCCGACGCGGGTTATCACCGGCCTACTCCCGTACGCCTGGTCACCGGACGGCCGTCTCCTGGCCGGCCCCATCTGCCGCGACCGTGGGTGTGGCCTGGCCGTGGCCAATGTACTCTCCGGTCGGGTCGTGACGGTTGCCTCGGGTGGACAGATCCGCCTCTGGGACGTGGCCTGGTCACCCCAGGGGGTCTACCTGGTCTACAGCCTGACCGGGCAGGATGCTGACCTTGATCTCATGGGGCTGGTGCTGTGGGACCGGGCGACGGGCGAGCGTCACTTGTTGATGCCAGGCAGCGATGCAGGCCCCCTCACCGACCTCCAGTGGGCATCTGATGGCTGCACCCTGTACTTTGCCCGGCGGGAGAAACGGGCCGAGCAGATGCCCCAGGCTTACGCGCCGGTGGAGGCAATCTGGGGCGTGGGGCTGGGCTGGGAAAGCCACTGGCGGGTCGCCCCTGGCGAAACTCTCCCCCCTCTCAGGGGGGAGCTGGAGGGGGGTGGAACTCTCCCCCCTCCCAGGGGGGAGTCGGAGGGGGGTCAAGGTGATGGGCCGCAGCCATGTCCCCTTTCGCCCCTGGCGAGTCGCCGCCTGATCGCCTACTATGGTACTCCTCAGGGGCCGGGTCTGGGGATCCTGGGCCGCAGCGACGTCACCACCACGCTGACGCTCCTCTCCGAGCAAGCTCAGGTCTACCGGGACCTGGACCCCGACGTGGAAACCGTTCTCGGCTTTCACATGGTGACCACCATCGCTGACGGGCACCCTGGCGACGACGAGAACTACAGCCACCGCGTCTCCCACGAGACGATCCGCCTATGGATAGACAGCGCGCGGGCGGCAGGGGGGTGGTCGGTGCTCGACGTGCAGCCGGGCCGGGCCGACCTGGATGTGGAACTGGATCTGATTGAGCCCTTCCTGTGGGAGCCGGATGTCCACCTGGCGGTGGATCCGGAGTTTATGGTGGGTGAGGAGGATGTGCCGGGGGACCATCTGGGGCAGATCACCGGCCCGCAGATCAACCGGGTACAGGCCCGGCTGGACCGGATCGGACGTGCCATTGGCCGACGGAAGATCCTCGTCATCCACCAGTTCGACGACCACATGATCGAGCAGAAGGGGGAGATCCTGGACTATCCTCTGGTGGACCTGGTGTGGGATGCGGACGGTTTCGGCGGCATCTGGGCGAAGACGGGCGACTACAAGCAGTATAGAGACGAACCGGGCTTTGAATACGGGGGCTTCAAACTCTTCTACAACTACGATGTACGGTTGATGACGCCGGAGCAGGTGCTGGCACTGGAACCGTCCCCGGCGTTCATCATTTACCAGTAAAGCAGTTCCACCAGGTCACCAAGCCCCAGTCGCTTGACCCCAGCAAGGTATGCGATATAATGAAATGGAAGCGGTGGCCTGCCAATGGCTGGAGGAAAGAATCGCTCACGAAATGGCATAGGATTGAAGGACAGGGCATCAGAGGAGGAACGACGTGGCGAAGATTACGCACGTGGTCAAGCGAACGGGTGCTGTAGTCCCTTTCAACCAGGAACGCGTCACCAACGCCATCTATCGCGCGGCGGTGGCCGTGGGCGGGCGGGATCGCTCCATCGCCGAGGGGTTGTCTGACCAGGCCGTGGCCATGTTGGAGGAGACCACGCCGCCTGATCATACCCCCACCATCGAAGAGATCCAGGACATTGTCGAAAAGGTGCTGATTGAGAATGGGCACGCCCAAACGGCCAAGGCCTACATTCTCTACCGCGACGAGCGGGCACGACAGCGGAAGGAGCGAGCTAATCGCTCGGTCCGTCCCTCCGAGAACATCCCCTGGCGCAAGATCTGGGAGGTTCTGAACTGGGCTGTTGACCACGACGTCCACACCGTCAAGCAGTTGAACGCACGCATCGCTCGCGGGGAGTTCCCTGAGATTGTGCGGGAGACCGACCGGGCCTACAACGAGGACATCACTACCGCATCGGAGATCATCCGGGAGCGCCGTGACAGCGTGCCTGATAGTGTAAAGATCGTCATCATCGCCGGACCCTCCTCCTCGGGAAAGACGACTACGACCATCAAACTCAGCCATCTGCTGGAGAAGATGGGGCTCAGATTGGTCCCGCTCACCGTGGACAATTACTTCTTCGACCTGGAACTCCATCCCAGGGATGAGTTCGGCGATTACGACTTCGAGACGCCACAGGCCCTTGACCTGGAGCTCATCAACGAGCACCTGGTGCGCCTGATCGCCGGGGAGGAGGTGGGGGTCCCGTTCTACGACTTCAAGACCGGCACGCGGTACGACGATCACACGCCGATGCAGGTCGGGCCGGACGATGTCATCCTCATTGACAGCTTACACGGCCTGTTCGCTGATATGACGCGGGACGTGGACGACGAGCGCAAGTTCAAACTGTACATCGAACCGTTGCTGCAGATGAGAGGTCCGGATGGAAAGTACGTGCGCTGGGTGGATCTGCGATTGATGCGACGCATGGTACGCGATGCTACTCACCGCGCTTACGCCCCGCAGCAGACGCTGGAACACTGGCACTACGTTCGCAGCAGCGAACTGCGCAACATCATCCCCTACATCAACACGACCGACTACATTGTCAACAGTGGCCTGCCGTATGAACTCCCCATCATGCGGGCCAGGCTGTTCGATCGCTTCAAGCAGTGGAGGGGACAATACCGAGGAGATCCGCTGCGCAAGGACGCTCTGGTGCGCGCCAGTCGCGTGCACCGTCTCCTGAGGTCCGTCACCCCGGTCGAGGACGATTCCGCTATCCCGCCTGACTCACTCTTGAGAGAGTTCATTGGCGGCAGTTGTTACGAGTATTAGTCGAGCGGCGCCGCAGGGCGCCCCTTTATCGTTGGACTCTCTCCAGCACCGGCTCTTCAGGCCGGTGCTGGTCAGGTCATTGTTCAACAGATGTTGACTTTGCAATTGCAAACTGCTACAATGTAGGCAGCGACAAAGGTTACTTCCAAGAGATACATACCCTTGAGATAGATTGGTCGTCACGATGGGTGAGAGTTGGATCTCCAGATTGACCGTTCTGAATCCGGAGTTGCCACGTGTGGCGTTTGCCCGGAACCAGAATAGTGAGCAAGGCCGTGAGGTTGATCCTGCTGCTACCTGGAAGGGTTTGGTTTCCTCTCATTGCAGATTCCCTTTCTGTTCTTTATACTCTCCCCGATTGAACTCTGTGTTCACTTCACCCTGCGATACCCCCCGTCCTCTCCTGCGCAATGCCGCCAAGGCAGTAGAACCCTGGCGACGCCTCAATCCTTTGTCCGAGGAGGTGCTCATCCCAGAGCCCCATCCGGGCCGATGACCCGACGGTTGACGCAACACGCAACACGTAGCACTCACAGGAGGTATGAGATGAACGTCAAGCAATTTCGAATTCCGTTGGCCCTGGTCATCGCCCCGGCGATGGTCGCCGGGCTGCTGGCCCTGGCGTGGGTGTCGAGTGCCACTCCACGGGCTGCCCACGCCCAGGGGCCGTGCGTCCTCGGTCCCCACAGCGGCACTATCTCCTCGGACGAGAGTTGGTGTCTGGCCGATAGTCCCCACATCGTCAATGACACCGTCATCGTCGCCGAAGGGGTGATCCTGACCATCGAACCTGGAGTGGTGGTCAAGTTTAGGTATCAGCAGTTTAACTACGACAGAGACCTGATCGTCCACGGCACCCTTGACGCCCAGGGGACCTATACTGATACTATCCGCTTTACCAGCAACCACTCTGCCCCGGACAAAGGGGACTGGGGGCAGATCTACTTCGGAGACTACAGCACGGACAGCGTCCTGGATTACGTCACAGTGGAATATGGTGGGAATGGGATCTGGGACGAACCAAACATCTTCGCTAACACGAGTTCTCTTTTGATTGACCACAGCACCATCCGGCGCGGCAGCGGCAGCGGCATCCAGCTCAACAATGTCTCGCCCACCATCCGCAACACCACGTTCGAAGACAACGATGGCTCCGCGCTCTATCTGGACGGCGGTGCTTGCTTCCCGGCGTTGAGCAACCTGAGCGCCACAGGCAACGGCCACGATGCCATCTCCATCAACGGCAACACCTACGTCGCCGACTACACCTGGGGCGACGCTGGTATCTCCGAGTATCGTCTCCTGGCGAATGTGACTGTCAACCAGGATGTCACCCTGACGGTTGAGCCGGGGACCACGATCAAGTTGTGGTATGCTGATCTGATCGTCAACGGCACCCTCCACGCCCAAGGAACGGTAACCGATATCATCCGCTTCACCAGCGATGCCGCCGCTCCGGCCAAAGGGGACTGGGGCATAATTTCCTTTGGAGACTATAGCACGGACAGCGTCCTGGATTACGTCACAGTGGAATATGGTGGGTATGGTATCCCCGATGAACCGCTCGTCTCCGCTGCTACGGATTCCCTGCTGATTGACCATAGTACCATCCGGCGTGGCAGAGGCAGCGGCATCCAGCTCAACAATGTCTCGCCCACCATCCGCAACACCACGTTCGAAGACAACGATGGCTCCGCGCTCTATCTGGACGGCGGTGCTTGCTTCCCGGAGTTGAGCAACTTGAGCGCCACCGGCAACGGCCACGACGCCATCTCCATCAAGGGCAACACCTACACCGCCAACTACACCTGGGGTGATGCTGGCATCTCCGAGTATCGTCTCCTGGCGAATGTGACCATCAACCAGGGTGTCACCCTGACGGTTGAACCGGGGACCACGGTCAAGTTGTGGTACGTTGATCTGATCGTCAATGGCACCCTCCACGCCCAAGGACTCCCGGACCAGGGGACCGTTGTCGGCAGCATCCTTTTCACCAGCGATTCCACCGCACCGGGCAAAGGAGATTGGGGGCGCATCTATTTTGAGCCAACCAGCACTAACAACATCCTGGAATACGTGACCGTGGAATATGGAGGGTATGGGATCCCCGGCAGCGCAAATGTGTCTGCTGACACCAACTCACTGACTATCCGCCACAGCACCATCGCTCGCAGCTACAACGACGGGATTCGGCTGAACGGCGGCGCGCCGACCATCGAGTACAATAGCATCGTGGAGAACGATGGATACGGCGTGAATAACCTGGATGGTTCCATCACGGCTTATGCTCAATGCAACTGGTGGGGCCACGCTTCTGGGCCATATCACGCTACACTCAACCCAGACGGGCTGGGGCAGAAGGTAAGCGACCACGTAGTCTTCTCTCCCTGGTTGACGTCGCCGGATGGGGAGTGCACTATCTACCGGGTCTATCTGCCGGTAACGCTGAACAACTATCCGTAGCCAACAGATGGGAGGCAGCGGAGTTGTACTCTATTCATCACCTGGACCGTCCCCTGGTACTCCGAACTCACTAAGATGTTGGGCAGACGCTGGGTGGCGCCCGTCGTCTACCCAACCGTCTCGCACCAACAGCGGTGGCGACCAGGTCTCCCAGAGCCAGGTGGGGTGGAAACCCCGCCCGGCGGGCCCATTGGAGCAAGCTGGGGGAATCAGCCCGACTTTAACTAGCGGCGAAGTAGTGGTACAATAGGGAATGAGGAGAACAAACAATGACCGCTACCCCGCTTGAAATCCTGTTAGAAGAGTTGCTTGGGGCAGGAGAGCACCCACGCGAAGGTTTGCTTCAGGCAATCCAGGATGAGGGGGATGCCGCCGTGCCTCACCTCATCGAGATGGCCACCGACTCTGAACTCATCTGGGCCGATTCAGACTCCCCGGAGGTCCGGGCTCCCACGCACGCCATGCGCCTCTTGGGCCGGTTGCAGGCCATGTCTGCCATCACTCCCTTGATCACCCTCCTTGAGGAAGAAGAGGCTGACTGGATTCGAGAGGAACTGCCAGACGTGTTGGCCCAGATCGGCCCGGCGGCCGTCGAGTCCCTGAAGACCTTTGCCGTCGACCGCACCCATAATCTCTACGGGCGCTCGGCAGCTTGCAACAGCCTGGTGCATATCGCCCAGTCCCACTGCGAGACTCGCCAGGAAGTGATTGACTTCCTGCGGGCCTTCCTGCCGGCCTATCCCGATGAAAGGCCCGAGGACGAGACCTTTCGGGGTTTTGTTGTCAGCGACTTGCTGGACTTGAACGCGAAGGACGCCTATCCAGACATCGAGGCAGCCTACGTCGAGGACCGGGTGGACGAGATGATCGTCGGGCTGGACGACGTGCAACGGGAGTTGCGCATCCGTGGCGGAGCGAAGCCACAGGAACGGGCCGAGTTCGAGATACGCCTGAAGTGCCAGGAATGTGGTTTCGTCCGTCCTCACGCAGTGGATGTGGTTTATTGTGACCTGGCCACTCAAGAACGGAAAGCTCGGGGAGAAAAGGTCCCTTACAGCGAGTTCATCATCCCTCAACGCATTGTCTGCCCTCGCTGTGGCGCGGTTGACCGCTACGAACTGACCAGCGAGGCCTATCTGGCCATGACCGCCGAACTGTTGCGACTGGTCGTTCCTGGGCGCTCTACACCCGGTTTGGGAGAGGGCACCAAGCACCTACGCCTGATGAGTTTCGCATTGGGAAGTGGGCAGGCGATGCATCCTCTGGAAGCCCTGGAAATGTATCAGCGCCGCGTGGAGGCGAAGCCTGACGACGTTGGGCTTCGTTTGCGCTACGCCAACGTCCTGCGCTTTCTGGGACGGTGGGACGAGGCCGGGTTCCAGTACGACCAGGTACGGACCCGTGACCCGCGCAATGCCGACGTGTACTTTGGCCTGGCACAGATGGCCGAGATGCAGAAGGACTTGGAAAGCGCGCTAGCCATGTACGAGGAATACCTGTCCTGCGTGCCCCGGCGACCAAAAGGTAGGAATGCTTGCGAGGCGTGGGACTACGCCCAGGATACGGCCAAGTCATTGCGTCGCCAGCAAGCCGGAATGCTGAGTCGGGTCGCTGGCGCGGTCAGTCAGGTGAGCCGCGCAGGGGCCAGGCTACTTGGCCTGACGGGTGAGTCAGACTCCCCCACGCTGCCACCGGAACCGAAGGCTCCTTCTCGACCTCGTACCCATCGCCGAGGCAAGAAGGCGATACGCAAAGCTCAACATCGCTCCAGAAAGCGAAAGAAACGAAGGAAGTAGAAACACAAGGTGGAGACGCCGACGCGGACCGAGGCATCACCATATCCAACACCGCCGATGTCCGCGATGCATATGGCCTTTTCCAGACTGATCCGGCATTCATCACAGTACCGCAGGGGTATCACTACATCTACCTCCCGCTGGTGCTCCGCAACCATTGAAACATTGGGCAGGCGAGTATTTTCTCAATATCGTGGGGCAGAGATTTTCCTACATTCGCAACGGGTCGTCCATAAGTGGGGTGTAGGGCGGTTTTGCTAACCGCCATAGGGTCGGATAGCAAATCCGACCTACTCCCGCCCCACCTTTTTGAGAAGATACGCAGGCGATGGGCGGCGTCCGTCGCCTGCCCAACGGTCTTACACTGACAGCGGTGGCGACCAGCCCCCAGAGCCGGGTGGGTAGGAATTCTGCCGGGCGGTGCTGGCCCAACCTTGACGGTCCTCTCCAGGTATGGTACAATGTAGCCACAACGCGTGGCTACATTCTCTAAAGGGTGGAACAACAGTGACAGAGGTTGGCGTTCGTGAACTGAAAAATCACACCAGCGAGATCGTCCGAGCGGTGCGGGAAGAACAGGTCGAATACGTCATCACTTACCGTGGACAGCCGGCGGCCCGTCTCGTGCCTATCGCCGACGAAGATGGTGGTGAGCACGCCTGGCAGGAACTCGAACGTCTGAGCCAGGAAATAAGCGCCCGGTGGCAGTCAGATAAGTCGGCGGTCGAACTTCTAGCCGAGATGCGGCGGTGAGACGATGGTCGTCATTGATGCCAGTGTATATGTGAGTCGCCTGCAACGGCAGGATGTCCATCACGCTGAAAGCATGCGTCTGCTCGAGACTGTGGCGGCTCACAGAGTGCCTGTGCTGTGCCCAGAGATCCTGTTGCCGGAGGTCACGGCGGCTATCGCACGCGGTCTGGATGACACAGAGTTCGCCTATCGTGCAGCCACTCACCTGCGGAGGCTGCCGGGCCATCGGTTCATCGCGGTGGATCGGGCGTTGAGTGGGCTCGCGGGCCGGTTGGCTGCCGAATGTCGCCTGCGCGGTTGCGATGCAATCTACGCAGCCCTGGCGCAACGAGAAAGAGCCCGTCTCATCACGTGGGATAAGCAACAGCGAGAGAGAGCAGTGACCGTGGTGGAGACGTTGACGCCGACTGAGGCTCTGGCCGTGCTGGAGTGACGTGGCTGGCTATTACACCTTCCGCAAATTCACCATTGAGGCGCACGGCCACGAGGTCATCGTCGTCGGCAAACCGGGTGTCTGGTCGTGGGACGGGCTCAACCCGGGCACGGCAGCGCTGCTGGAGGTGGCCGACATTGAGCCGGGGGACACCGTGCTCGACCTGGGCTGTGGCACAGGCGTCATCGGCGCGGTGGCAGGCGTCCTGGCCTCGCGGGGCCACGTCCGGCTAGTGGACTGCAACGTGGCGGCGGTGGCCTGCGCCGAGCGTACGCTGGCCGCCAATGGCGTCGCCAACGGTGAGGTGCGGTTGGCCGACGGCGTGGCCGGACTATCTCCCGCCTCGTGCGACCTGGTGCTGAGCCACCTTCCACGCGGTCGGGCCGTGCAGGAGGAGCTGATCCGTGGTGTGGACTGGGTACTCCGGCCGGGCGGTCGCTTCTACTTCGTCGCCAGCAAGCGGGCCGGGATTAAAGGAGCTATCGCCTACGCCCGCGAGCTGTTTGGGCGGTGCGGCGTGGTGCGGCAGAGGAAAGGCTATCACGTCGCGTTGGCGGTCAGTCCTGCCGATTTGCAACCGCGATCCGGCGCCGTCTGTTCCACGGCGGTGCCATCCCCCCCCTACGGATGGCTACGTCACGCGCACCATCACCCTGGACGGCGTCGAGACGATGCTGGCCAGCAAGCCGGGCGTCTTCGCATGGGATCGGCTGGACGCAGGCTCCGAGGCCCTGGTGGGCGCGATGGAGATTGACGCCGGTGACCACGTGCTTGACCTGGGGTGCGGGACGGGGCTGGTCGGGCTGGCGGCTGCCCGCCGCGCCGTTCATCCCCCCTCTCCTCGTAGGGGAGGGGCCGGGGGAGGGGTAATTCTCCCCTCTCCTCGTAGGGGAGGGGCCGGGGGAGGGGTAATTCTCCCCTCTCCTCTGCGCCGTCGAATCCACCCGCCGCACGTTGGAGGCGAACGGGATCGCCAATGGAGAGGTGCTACTCTCCGACTGCGGTTTCGCCGTCTTCGACTACTGCTTCGATGTAGTCATCACCAACCCGCCCTTCACACTGGGGCGTGGGGGTGGACTACGAGGTGGCCTACCAATTCGTGCGCGATGCGGTGCGTGTGCTTCGTTGTGGTGGGCGGTTCTTTCTCGTTGCCAATCGCTTTCTGCGCTATGGCGATCTCATCCACGGTGCCTTCGGCAACGTCGCTGTCGTCTACGCCGACAATCGCTACCACGTCCTGACCGCAGTGGCGCAGAAATCCGGTTCGGGGTAGAATATGGGGCAGGAGGTGGAAAATAGCAATGTGGGTGGGACAAGAGCAGAAACGGGCTGACTCCTGTGACGTGGTCGTCGTCGGGGCGGGGCTGGTGGGCGCGGCGGTGGCCGCACGCCTGGTCCGCGAGGGGTTCGACACAGCAGTCCTGGAGGCACGGAGAGTGGCGGGAGGCGCGACCGGGCGTAGCGCCGGCACAGTGTTCACCGGTCTGGCTGGTCACTACAACTGGGCCATCTCCACATATGGCCGCCAGAATGCGCAGGAGGCCTGGGCGCTCACCGTCGAGGGGCGAGAGCGACTGGTAGAGGCCGCTGAGCGGTTGGAGGTGCCAGTCGAGCACACTGGCAGTCTCGCGCTGGCCGTCGAGGATACCGAGGCGGATGCGCTGGAGAAATCCGCTGCATTGCTGCAAGAGGATGGCTTCGACGTCCAGTTCGGTCCCAGCGATCCCTTGGACCGTGGTTTCCGCGCTGCCCTGCGGTATCCTGACGACGTGACGGTGGACGCTGCCGCGCTGACTCAGGCGCTGCTGACCACCAGCGGCGTGGCCGTCCACGGAGGGACCGAGGTCTACAGTCTGGAGCCGGAGAAAAACGGCGTGCGCGTCTGGGCACAGGGTCGCACCGTGCTCTGCAGCGCCGTCGTGCTGGCGATCAATGGTTACGCCCCGTTGCTTAACTCCTACTTCGTTGACAAGGTCGCTCCCACTCGTGGTCTCATTTTTGCCTCGGAGCCATTGGGCGGGGTGGTGCTGGAACAGCCATGCTGCGCCGACTACGGGTACGAGTACTGCCGCCAGTTGCCTGACCGCAGGCTGCTGTTGGGCGGCTGGCGGCGCCCGCACCCTCGTCCTTTCCCCCTACGAGAGGAAAGGGGGACGCAGGAGACTGAACTGGACGATGTGGTACAGGATGGGCTGCTCCGCTTCGCGTCGTGCCACTTCCCCGAGGTCGAGATGCACAGCAGTAGCCGCTGGTCGGGGATAATGGGCTTCACCCCCGACGGCCTGCCGCTGGTGGGCCAACTGCCCGACCTGCCGCAGGTGTACTTCGCTGTAGGGTTCGGAGGACGGGGGCTGGCCTGGGCCTTCGTCGCCGCCGGGCGGCTGGTGAAGTTGATGCTGCAGGGCACTGACCCAGGAATTTTGGCGGTGGAGAGGCTCGCTCGTTTCAGCTTTTCACCGCCACGGCGATAGCGGCTACGTGGGCTGGGGTGGATCCGCAGCAGGCCCCCACCACCCGCGCCCCCAGCGCGATGAACCTGCGAGCGTACTCTGCCATATCCTCCGGCGTGGCGTCGTACATCACCTCTTGCCCAACCATGCGCGGCTTACCGGCGTTGGGCTTGGCGATGAGGAGGGCCTGGGGCGCGGCCTCGTGCATCTTCGCTACTGCCCCTTCGGTCATCTCCAGCGTCGCGCCACAGTTGGCACCGAAGGCGTCCACCCCCAGCGCCAGTAGCGTCTCCGCCGCCTGCTCCGGGCGCACGCCCATGTTCGTCCGCCCGTGGCTATCGAAGGAGAGGGTGGCGAAGACGGGGATGCCGGACCCGACCTGCCGCGCCCCCTCGACGGCGGCCCGCACCTCGTTCAAGTCGGACATAGTTTCGACGTAGAGCACATCCACTCCGGCCTCCGCCAGCGCCGCAGCCTGCTCGGCGAAGACCTCCACTGCCCGCTCGTAGGTGATCTTGCCCAGGGGAGCCAGGAACTCCCCCAGCGGGCCGATGTCGCCAGCCACATAGGCTCTGTCACCGGCGGCCTCACGGGCGACCTCGACCGCTTGCCGGTTGATCTCTGCTATGCGCCCCGCCAGTCCGAACCGCTCCAGCCGCGTCCGCGTCCCGCCGAAGGTGCAGGTCAGGATCAGGTCGGCTCCTGCCTCGACGTAGGCGCGCTGCACATCGCGCACGGGATCGGGGTTCTCCAGCAGCCAACCTTCGGGGGGCATACCGATGGGCAATCCCGCTGCCTGCAACATCGTGCCCATTGCCCCATCGGCGACGATGACATTGCCAGATTGCAAGCGGATGAGAATATCCTCATTCATCATTCTCCACCTTCTGCGTTAGAATCTTTAGGAATTCGCCAGCGTCAACCACGGCAAAAGCATCGGTCTTCAGCCGCTCCAGAAAATGGCGATTCTGGGAAACGAGGTAACTTGCTCCGACCGGCAGCACATGAACAATGCCCGACTTCATCTCTCACCTCCCGACCTCATTTTACCCCCTTTGTGACTTCCTAGCAACCCCCGTACCACTGCCACTGCCTCGTTCGCGTTCTCGACGTAGGCATCCGCGCCGATGATCTGTGCCCATTCGGGACTGGCCGGCGCACCACCGATGATGACCTTGACCTGCTCGCGCAGGCCGGCCTCCTTCAGCGCTTCGATGATGACGCCCTGGTTGCGCATCGTCGTCGTGAGGAGTGCCGAGAGGCCGACGACGTTCGCCCTGGTCTCCTGCACCTGCTCGACGAACTCGCCCGCGGGCACGTCTACCCCCAGGTCGTGTACCTGGAAGCCTGCGGCGCTCAGCATCGTCGCCACCAGGCTCTTGCCGATCTCGTGGATGTCCCCCTCGACAGTGCCGATAACGACGGTGCCAAGCACCTGGCGCTGCTCCTGGCGCGCCATCAGCACTGGCTCGAAGACCGCCATCGCCGTCTTCATCGCCTCAGCGGCCATCATCAGGTCGGGGATGAAGTACTCGCCGCGCTCGTACCGGTCGCCGACGACCTGCATTCCAGGGTTGAGTGCTTCCTCGATGGCGACCAGCGGCGCTACACCCGCCTCCAGCGCCTGCGTCGCCAGTCCCCGCGCCTGGTCGGGCTCGCCGATGATGATGGCTTCTTGCAGTTGTTTCAGGATGTCGCCCATTTTTGACTCCTCAAATCTACGAATTTACGAATCTGCGAATCTACGAATCTGCGAACTTACCACGACGGTAGTCGGTCCATTCCGGCGGATTGGGCTGCGCGTAGGGTGATGGCCTCCAGTTCGCGCACGATCTCAACAGGGAGTTCCCTCGGCTCATAGGCGGCGATGACCTCTTCGACGCGCCGGTGGGCACGCTCTGTGACGTCCAGGCTGCCCTTGGCCTCCCAGTTGCGGCGGAAGTCGCGGTCCACCACCGGGCTGGGGATGAACAGCTCCTCCCGGAACCAGCGGCGCGTGTGGTGCGTGCTCAAGAAGCTTCCCGTGTGCCCCACCTGGCGGATGATGTCCAATCCCAGCGAAGTCTCCCGCTCGGCTATCCCGGCCACCAACCGCTTGGCCATCCCTGCGATCTCGGCGTCGATGACCAGTTTCTCCAGGCTGAAGCAGCTTTCAAAATCCAGCATGCCGGGTCCGGAGATCATGTTGATGCCGGTCAGCGCCCCCAGGATCGCCCCCATGCCCGACTCGAGCCCACTCTGGGTATCGACCACCTTGCTGTCGGACATCCCCAGGTAGGCGTGAGTGGGCAGCCCGAGGTGTTTGCCTACCTCGGCGTAGGCGCAGTCGATCATCATTGTTTCGACGGCGCCCATCGGCGTGGTGCCCGTGCGCATGTCAAAGGCCGCCGGCGATCCGCCCCA
>CAYPOY010000054.1:0-21983 GCA_964412395.1 uncultured Anaerolineales bacterium
GGTTCAGGTTAAATTCGGCAAAGAGATAATCGAAGGTCAAGCTCAGGACATAGACGATAACGGCTCTCTGATCATAAAGACCAAAAAGGGAGAAAGGGCGGTCAGGGCGGGCGAGGTGACGGTGGTGTAATCACCCGCACAACCCAAACGCTCCGCCCGGCAATAGCAGAGCGAGAGCGAGTTTCTATCGCGCCCGAAATCGAATCGGCAAGAGTCCGTATAATCTCAGCTTCCCGCGAGGAGAAGCGCGCGAAGTTTGAAGCTTGATCCAATCCGTTGCCCTCTGGCTTGTCCCTACCAATTTGCTCACTACCTCGGGATGTTCCTCCAGGAGTTCTTCCTTGACCACGAGCACGCTTCCTTGCACCTCGGGCCAGATATCCTGGCTGGTGAGCAGCATCCTGAAGCCAAAGTCTTCGGCCGTGGTAGCCCAGTGTTCGGGAAGGAAAGCAGCGTCAATCTGCCCCGTTTGGATAGCGAGCACCTGTTTCGGCGGGTTCATCCGCTGAACCCGGCTTAACACCTCGTCCCGGTCAAGCCCATACCCGTCTATCACTTTCTGCAGGAGAACATCCACAGGCCCGCCTTCTCTCACGCACCCGATGCGAATATCGGGTTTCTCCAGGTCTTCGACAGCCCCTATCTTGTCCGGGTTGACGACCAGGCCGTAGCCGGCCCAATGCGTCCCTGCGACGATCTTTATGGGCACCCCGGCGTTGGCGTAGGCGTTGATCGCCGGCACCAGGCATATATACGCCACCTCAATGTCCCCCCGGGCCAGCGCGGAAGCCAGGGCCATACCCGTTACGTAGCTCTCACAGGCCGACAGATCGAGCCCCTCCTCCTCGAACCACCCCTTGTCCTGGGCAATGTAAGCCGCAGCAGCGTGATCGTTGAATTCCACCGCCACACCGATGGGCGCACTCCCCTCTCTCCGACTGCATCCTCCCAAAGGAACAGAGATGAGGAGTCCCGCGATGAGTAAAACGAGCGTTCTCCTAGTTATGCGATTCATTTAGTCCTACTTTCCGAAGGGACAAACAGGGAAGGAACACTGGTCGCACCCAAGACACAACCCGCCATGCCCCAGAGAGACGATATCCTCCCTGGAGAGCCTCTCCCCGGCCAGGACACGGGGGAGAATGAGATCAAGAATGGTTCTCGGATTGTAGATCACACAGGCCGGAGCGCCTAGCACAGGGATGTCTTGCCACATGCCGTAGAAGAACATCGCCCCAGGAAGAACGGGAGCGCCATAAGAGACCGTCTTCGTCCCGCTTCTTCTGATCCCTTCTACGGACACATCATCCGGGTCTACGGAGAACCCTCCACAAACGACGATGACGTCGCAGCCCTGCTTGCCCATGTCAGAGACAGCCAGGGCCACCTGGTCTGCGTCGTCGGGCACTATGACCTGACGACTTACGAACGAGCCCCATTCCGCGGCCTTCCGCTGGATGACCTTGCCAAATCCGTCTCTGATCCTCCCCTCGAATACCTCCGTCCCGGTGATGACCACCCCGATTCTCTTTTGTTCAAAGGGGGCTACCTCTAGGATCTTGCCTCTCTCCTGGCACATTCGCTCAATCCTGCATACCTTGGTTTCGGCAGTGAAGAGAGGAATGATCCTCGTCGCGGCCACCACCATACCGACCTGGCAAACGGTGTGATCGTGTAGGGTCGCTACGATGGTCTCTTCAAGAGCGTTGACATCCTCCAGCAGGGAAGTGTTGATGCTCAGCACTCCTGTGCTCTCTGCACGGATCTCGACCTTCCCTTCGCTGGGCGTGCCAATCTCCAGATTTGGGCCGCTTATCGCCTCGGCGATGCGAAGGGCTGCGTCCTCCTCGTGAACCTCGTCATCTCCCAACTCCATGACATAGACGTGCTCCTCACCTACGTCGCGCAGAGCAGGTAGGTCCTCCTCCTTGATGAGATGCCCCCTTCGGAAGCCCGGACCCTTGAACTCGCCGGGAACTACCTTGGTTACGTCGTGACCTAAGGCCATTCCCACAGCTTTATCTATTCTTACTTTCTTCAGCATTTCTCTTCCCCCACGGAGTCCATTACCAGCTCTCACACAACCTTAGCCAAATGAAGAGACCCGAATCTCGTTCGTGGTCAGCGTGCAGAGAGGTAAGCGGACGAAGCCACCATTGCTGTCAGCAGGCTCTTGGCCACGACGAGGTCTTTGAACCAGCCCTGTGATGCTTCCAGCACCAAAGAGGTGATGCATGGATGTATTTTTTCTCCCCTTGTGGACTAGATGATCGGTCCCAGGGTGTAGATGTCCATGGACTTGTTGTATCCGATCTCCTCGCCCCTGGTCACCTCGCCGGATAGCACCCGCAGGAGTTTCTGGAGGCTTTCTTCTCCAACCTCTTCCAGGGACAGCTCCCCGGTGATGATCTTCCCAGCGTTGATGTCCATATCGTTGGCCATCCGCTCGTACGTGAGGGGATTGCCGCAAATTTTGATCACCGGCACGATGGGGAAGCCCTGAGGAGCGCCCCTGCCAGTGGAGAACAGGATAGCCTGGGAACCGCCGATGGCCATGGCGGTGAGCACCTCTATCTCTCTGCCCGGAGTGTCCTTCACGAAAAGTCCTTTGCGATTGGGCTTCTCGGTATACCCCAGGACCCCTTCGATGGTGCGGGTTCCCGACTTGACGATGGCACCGAGGGATTTCTCCTCGATGGAACTGAGGCCGCCCTCGATATTCCCGGGGGTAGGCTGTCCCTTCCGCATGTCCACTCCCATGGACTTTGCTCGCTCCTCCATGTTATGGACAATCTCGTAGATCTTGTCGGCTACCTCCTGGTTCTTCGCCCGCCGCGCCAGGATGTGCTCGGCGCCGATGAACTCGGTCGTCTCCCCGAAGATGGCGGTGCCGCCGGCGTCAACGACTCTGTCCGCTACGTAGCCGATGGCCGGGTTGGAGGCAATACCCGAAGTCGTATCCGAGGCGCCGCACTTGATGCCCATCGTCAGGTGGCTCAGGTCCACTTCCTCCCGTTCAATGTGGGAGATCTTCAAGGCCATCTTCTGCACAAGGTCGACGCCGCGTTGGACGGTTTTGGTAGTGCCGCCTATCTGCTGGAAGTTGATGATCTCCACCGGCTTGCCCGTGGCAGCGATCTCTTCCACGAGCCGGCCGGCGTCCACGCCCTCGCAGCCGAGGCTCACCACGAGAACCGCTCCCGAATTCGGGTTTTGCCCGATCTTGATCAGGGCATCGGTTATCATCTCCAGGTCGGGAGGAAGCTGGCAGCAACCTTGATGGTGGAAGATGCCTCGGGAACTTTGCGTCATGCCGACGATGTTCTCGACAACTTCATTGACGCAGACGACACTGGGGATGACGGTGACATAGTTTCTGGATCCTACCTCTCCGTTCTCCCGCACAAACCCTCTGAACTTCATTGTTCTTCCCCCTTTCTCTCCTGCCAGTATCAAGAAAGAAGGATTAGCCAACCTCGGTCACGCTAGCTTGGCGCGTATTCTCGACCAAAGTGCGCTCGAGCCGTGGCGCTACCGCTACTGGCTCTTCCCACGAGACCCTGATTTTGTCAGCAAAGCCCTGATTGACTGACAAGTCTTTTAGGACGCAGATTCACGCAGATTTTCGCAGATTATCTGCCGATAAAACCAGAAAATCAGCGTTCATCAGCGTTAATCTGCGTCCCATTTCTTGCTCCCAGGGCCAATCCAGAGTTTTGTCAGTCAACCAGGGGATGGACCTCTAGATGATCGGTCCCAGGGTGTAGATGTCCATGGACTTGTTGTATCCGATCTCCTCGCCCCTGGTCACCTCGCCGGATAGCACCCGCAGGAGTTTCTGGAGGCTTTCTTCTCCAACCTCTTCCAGGGACAGCTCCCCGGTGATGATCTTCCCAGCGTTGATGTCCATATCGTTGGCCATCCGCTCGTACGTGAGGGGATTGCCGCAAATTTTGATCACCGGCACGATGGGGAAGCCCTGAGGAGCGCCCCTGCCAGTGGAGAACAGGATAGCCTGGGAACCGCCGATGGCCATGGCGGTGAGCACCTCTATCTCTCTGCCCGGAGTGTCCTTCACGAAAAGTCCTTTGCGATTGGGCTTCTCGGTATACCCCAGGACCCCTTCGATGGTGCGGGTTCCCGACTTGACGATGGCACCGAGGGATTTCTCCTCGATGGAACTGAGGCCGCCCTCGATATTCCCGGGGGTAGGCTGTCCCTTCCGCATGTCCACTCCCATGGACTTTGCTCGCTCCTCCATGTTATGGACAATCTCGTAGATCTTGTCGGCTACCTCCTGGTTCTTCGCCCGCCGCGCCAGGATGTGCTCGGCGCCGATGAACTCGGTCGTCTCCCCGAAGATGGCGGTGCCGCCGGCGTCAACGACTCTGTCCGCTACGTAGCCGATGGCCGGGTTGGAGGCAATACCCGAAGTCGTATCCGAGGCGCCGCACTTGATGCCCATCGTCAGGTGGCTCAGGTCCACTTCCTCCCGTTCAATGTGGGAGATCTTCAAGGCCATCTTCTGCACAAGGTCGACGCCGCGTTGGACGGTTTTGGTAGTGCCGCCTATCTGCTGGAAGTTGATGATCTCCACCGGCTTGCCCGTGGCAGCGATCTCTTCCACGAGCCGGCCGGCGTCCACGCCCTCGCAGCCGAGGCTCACCACGAGAACCGCTCCCGAATTCGGGTTTTGCCCGATCTTGATCAGGGCATCGGTTATCATCTCCAGGTCGGGAGGAAGCTGGCAGCAACCTTGATGGTGGAAGATGCCTCGGGAACTTTGCGTCATGCCGACGATGTTCTCGACAACTTCATTGACGCAGACGACACTGGGGATGACGGTGACATAGTTTCTGGATCCTACCTCTCCGTTCTCCCGCACAAACCCTCTGAACTTCATTGTTCTTCTCCCTTTCTCTCCTGCCAGTCACCCCTGCCTCGAGCGCTCTGCAGGTTGTGCACATGCACCCATTCACCTTCGGTTATCGGAGCGGTGGAAATCCCGATCTCCTCGCCGTACTTGGTGATCGCTTCACCTTCCTGAATATCCTCTACGGCGATCTTGTGACCATAGGGAATACCGGTCAGCGCCTCGATGTGACTTACAGAGCCGTCTTTCTTGAGGATCTCTATGGTCTGGCCTTTTTCGACGTCGTTGAAGATGGTGGCTACATTGTCTCTGTCGTCAAGGCGCAAACCAACTACCTTCTCGGTTTTCATCTCATATTCTCCTTTCGTCTCTTCCCGTGGTGCGACCAATCGCTTCCGTTCCAGGCAGATTCAGGACAGCGCTTCCCTGGAACAGCCTTGCGTCGCCTGCTAGTCACTTGTCTCTCCTTTTTCTTCCTTGAGCTCCCTGAGGAAGCATGGAATAACGTCACAAACGTCGGCTACGATGCCAAAGTCGCAAACCTCGAACACCGGAGCCTCCTCGTCCTTGTTGACAGCCACCACCGTCTCGGCTCGGGTGAACCCCATGACCCAGTGGTTCGCTCCCGAGGCGCCAAAGCTAAGAAGCAGTTTCGGGCTAATAGTCTTGCCGCTGGTGCCGATCAAGTTGCTCTCTGGAATCCAGCCTTCCTCCAAGGCAGGCCTGGTGCCGCCGACGGCCGCGTCGAGGCAAGAGGCGAGCTCTTTGAGGGGTGCGAAGTCACCGATGGCCTTCATGCCGTAGCCGCCGGCCACCACTACGTCGGCCTTCTCCAAGGGAAGGCCAGCAGGCGGATTCTCGACCATCTCCACGGTCCTGGCCCTCATGTCCACGTCCCGTAAGTCTGCCTCGAGGCGAATGATCTCGCCCGAGGGATCCTCGCAGGTGCACGGCTTTTCAGCCACACCAGCGCTGACAGTGGCCATCTGGGGAGACCGCTTTGGGCAGACGATCTTGACACAGATGCCGCCGCCAAAGCCGGGGACGGAGGCAATCAGCTTCGGTTCCCCGTCCCAATCTTCAATGCAGAGCTCGCAGCAGTGCGCCGTCAGCCCCGTCTTAACCTGGGCGGCGATGCTGGGTGCCAGTTCCATGCCAGTGGCAGTGGCGCCGAGCAACATGATCTCGGGTCTGTGTTCTTCGACGAGATCGCTGATTGCCTTGGTGTAGGCACCACTCTGGTAGAGTTTCAGGCGCGGGTCGGTGATGAGGTATACCTTGTCAACGCCATAGGAGATCAGCTCCTCGGCAAGCCCGTCCACCTCTTCACCAACCAGGACAGCGGCGGAGGCGCCGTTGTTTTCCTTTGCCAGCTCCATGGCCTTGCCGAGCAGTTCCACAGAGACGTCCATCAGCCGGCCGTTCCGCTGTTCCGCCCATACCCATACTTCTTTGCTCGTACTCATCTCAAAGTCTTCTCCCCTTAGAGCAGCCCCTCGTTGCGTAGCTCAGCGATAACAGCCTTCACCATCTCCTCCGGGGTCCCAGTGAGGACTTTTTGTCGGCGTTCTATCTTCTGCTCGTACATGCCCGCGACTCTTGTTGGAGACCCATCGAGGCCGAGGTTCGCCGCCGGGACACCGATGTCATCCGCTTGCCACTCCTTGTACTCTTTCTCGAGCAGCGTCATGATGCCCTCGGCCGTCGGTTGCCGGGGAACGTTGATCTCCGCCAGTACTGCAACGAGGGCGGGAAGCCCCATCTCGATGGTCAGATGGCCGTACTCGATTGCCCGAGTCAAGGTCAGGGTCTCGTCATCCTTGAAGTCGATCTGACGAACGTAGGTTGCGTGGGGCATACCCAGGAGTTCGGCAAGCTGCGGGCCGACCTGATGGGTGTCGCCGTCGGCGGCTGCGTTGCCACAGAGAACGAGAGCGACCTCGCCGAGCTTCTCGATGGCACCGGCCAGGGCGTAGGCCGTGGCGAGACTGTCGGCGCCGGCAAAGGCCTTGTCGCAGAGGAGGATGGCTTCGTCGGCTCCGAGGATAAGGGCCCAGTCGAGAACCTCCTTGGCCTGAGGCGGCCCCATGCTCACGGTGGTTACCTTTCCCGAGAAGCGTTCCCGGATCCTCAGGGCCTCCTCCAGAGCGTTCTCGTCCATAGGATTCAATATCGAGGGAACCTTCTCCCTCCGAATTCTGCCTGACGCCGGATCGATGGTGATTTCATTGAAGTAGTCAGGGTCGGCCACCTGCTTAACGCAGACGACGATGTTCAACGGCATGTGTTACTACTCCTTGTCTTTGCGGTCACGTGCTCGGGCCTTAGTCACAGATGGATTCAGAAGACAAAGGCTGCCGGTCGAGGTCGCAAGCTAGTGTCTCAGTAGATCCAGGACCGGCTCCATCCGCCTTTGGTGCAGTCCAAATGGAGACCGATGTATGCCCTCGATGAGCCCGTCTGCCATAGAGTCGATGACATGCTCCCTTGCCAGGACGCAACTACCGGCCATCGGCTTGAGCACTATGTGGCAGAGATTGATGTTCTCTATCTCCTCCATCCAGGTACCGTTCTGGCAACTGATCCTCTCGGGGAACTGCACGCAGAGGTCTGGTCGACAAAACTTCTCAGCATCAGCGACCAGGGCGATGTTCTCCAGGTTGTCGTCCACGTAGAGCAGCACATCTGGGTCGAGGTCCATCGGGCCGTAGTCCTCCACCATGGCGGCGAGGTCGAACCACTCCCGCTCTTCGGGGTAGTATGCCGCCGACCAGATGGCCCTACCGACCTCGGTCCTGAAGGCCACGTAGGTGCTCAGCAGAGCTGACCGGACGATGAAATCTGGGGCCATGAGAATGCTTCGCCTCTTCACCTCGAAGCAGAGCTCGTTCGTCTGGAAGGGGAAGGGGACCGCCATGCTGTCGCCCACCCGATGTTTGACGACTTCCTTGGAGCTGGGCTCGGGTAGGGGCACCTCGAAGACCTCCTCAGGCTCGAGGGCGAGGATTAGCACCAGGGTAGCCCATTTGTTGAAGGCCTGTTTATAAAGGCGGTCGGTGGTACTGCGGGCGCTGAGGGCGCCGATTTCTTCGAACTCCGCCGGCTCGATATTTTCCCTCAGCAACTCGAAGATTAGGTCGAAGAGATCCCTCGATACCTGGTCTGAAGGATCTTCCAGAAACCTGCGGAGCTCAGGCGGCATAAGAACCCCGTTGAGTCTTAGCCGCTCGATTAGAGTCCGCTCTGTCTTGAGGTACTCCGTGCTCAGGGCAGTAGCGTCCTCCAGGAGGGGGGAGAGGTACTCAGAGAGAAAAGCACCCCTCACTCGGTCGAACAGCTCGTAGAACTTGGGGCGCGCCTTCTCGTCGATGCTGGCGAGGTCTTCTGTGATCTCAACAGAAGGATTGCTGTCGATGAATCTCTGGAGTTCCCGAAACGTCTGAAGCCATGCTCGTGTCACGAATGTATCTCCTTCCTGTCCCAACCAAAACAGAGCCTGTTGTGACACCCGTCCGGCGTGCCCTCTTGGGGCACGCCGGATAGGTCAGAGGATAGGGACAGGCTTTCGCTGCACTATCTCTAACCCGAGTCGGGCATCACAACAGGCTTGGGCAGCACCATTACAAGAGACTTGGCGACAGAGATTACAGATTGCCGTTACAGGCCAGGAGCGCCTGCTTGATCAGGCCCTTGGCGATCTGGATCTTGTACTCGTTCTTGGGCAGAGGCTTCGCTCCCCAGACGGCCGCCTCGGCCGCTATGACTGCCGTCTCCTCGTCTAGTTTCTCACCGACCAGGTAGTCAACAACACGCTCCGGCACGTAGGGTTTATAGTAGACGGCATTGAGGCAGATCCGGGCGTCCTCGATCGTGTCCCCGTCCTTAAGCACCATGACGGCGCAGTTGACGATGGGGAAATCGATGGACTTGCGGATGGCGAACTTTTTCCAGTACGTCTTCATCCTGGGATCCGGCTCCGGTATCTGGATCTCGGTGACCACCTCGTCAGGCTCCAGGATATTCACGTGGGTCGGATCCTCCTTCCCCGGGAAGAAATCGCCGATCTCGATGGTGCGCTTGGAGGTCTTGATCTTGGCCCCCAGGACGACGAGGGCTGGAAGCGTGTCGCTCGGGTTCACCGCCAGACAGTCCTTGACGTCGCCGAAGATGGAGTGGTAGCGGTTGTCGCCATCGCTCGAGAAGCACTCTTCACCGCCCTTGCGAATGCAGTTGAAGCGGCAGTGCGGTGTTCGATAGTACCAGCACCGCACGTTCTGGCAGATGTTGCCGCCGAGGGTCCCCATCTCTCGGATGTGGGGCGAACCGACGTAGCGGGCTGCCAGCGCCAGCGCGGTGTACTTATCCTTGATGGTTTCGTTGTGGGCGATGTCCTCGATCTTGACGAGGGCACCGATCTTGAGCATGCCGTTTTCTTCGGAGATTCCCTCGAGCCCTGGAATCGTCTTGATGTTGATCAAGGCTTCGTAGGGCTCCGGGCGCACGTCATCTTTGAGCTCACCGAGAATGTCGGTGCCGCCTGCGATAACACGCGCCCGTCCGTCGAACTCGCCGAGGAGCGAAGTCGCTTCCTCTACCGTAAAAGCATCAAAGTGCTTGAACCGCCTCATTTTACAATACCCCCTTTTCTCTCGCTTCAGCGATTGCTGCGAGGACCTTGTCGGGTGTGATGGGATGATCGTCCACCCACTCCCCGATGGCGTTGTAGATGGCTGCGCCGATCGCGCCAGGGATGACGGTGGAGATGTCTTCACCGATACCAACGAGGCCGTACAGGCTGTAGCCCATTCCGGTCTCGATCAGGATGTTGTCGGTCTCCTCGATATCGCGCAAGGTCCAGACTTTGTATTCCGCGAGGTTGCCGTTGAGATGCACGCCGGTCACAGGATCGTAGATCATCTCTTCGGCCAGCGCCCGGCCCACGCCCATGTAGGCGCCGCCGTACTGCTGCCCTTCGCAGGTCTCAGGGCTGATCGCCTTCCCCACGTCGTTCAGGTTGACGACCTTCTTGACATCGACCTGCCCGGTGTCAGGATCCACTTCCACCTCAGCGAAGTAGGCCTGCCGACAGAAGCGATGCCGGCCTTCCTCACAGCCATACCGGCCCTGACGGTGCCAGCCCCACTCGAAGAGGGGCGCCCGCGAGCCGAGCTGCTCGAGGGTGGCCCGCTTAACAACCTCGGCAACTGGCACCTTCTCCTCGGGGTTGTCCTTGACGAAGACCATGCTGTCCTTGACGTCCAGGTCCTCGGGTTTCTTATCCGGGAAGGCGGCTGCATACTCGACCTCCAGCAGCGTGATCGGGGTGGTGGCGTAGGCGAGGAGCTTCTTCTTCGCCTTCCTGGCTGCCTGGACCGTGGCATAGGCGTCCACGCAGAGGTTGCAGGAGCCGTCAGGGGTCATCATCTGGAACCCCACCTCCTCGAAGTAACGGAAGTTGACGTCATCGAGGCGCAACCCCATTTCCTCGGCAACGAGCTGGCAGTGAGTTGTCATCGCGCCGACGCCGACGTCCGCCTTCTGGGCGAGAATGTCGACCGTGCCATCTGCGTGCATAAGCACGCCCACGGAGGCGACGCCGCGGTTGTCGTCCCACTCGTGGTCCCATGTGAAGCCTATGCCATGCAGCTTGCCGTTGGCCAGCTTCTTGGCGCCGGGCTTGTGCCACTTCTCGTCCCAGCCGATGGATTTCTTGCCTGCCTCGACGCACTCCCTGAGGCTGTCGCGTACTGGGAAGCCGTGATCCTTCTTGAACTTGGCCAGGTACTCCATGTCTTTGCCGTCGGTACCGTCGTTCTTCAGGGCGACCTCGACGGGATCCATACCGACCGCGTCGGCTGCGTGCTCAAAGACCTGGCTGAAGCACAGGGAGTTTTCATTCTGCTCACATCGGAACCACCAGGCAGGCGCGGTGTTGATCTGCGCCTCCACGTAGTTGAGCAGCAAGTTGGGGATCCTGGTGTTCTCAGCAAAGTGGTCGATTCCGTACTGGCCCATCTTGGCGCAGATGTTGTCGATCTTCACGGCGGTGATGGTACCATCGTTCTTCACGCCGACCTTGAATTTGGTGTGGCAGTCGGCGTCCTGGGACAGGGAGTAAAAGTTGTTCCGCCTGTTGTAGAGGGTCTTGACGGGCCTGGCGGTACGCTTGGAGAGGATCGCGCTGATCACGTGGAGTCCGTGGGTGTGGTGCATGAAGGGATTACCGCCGCCGCCGTACTGGCCGCCCTGATAGGGGACGTGCACCTTGATCCGGTTGAGGGGAAGGCCCAACTTCCCGCCAAGGATCCACTTGCCATCGTATTGCTGCTGCTGGTGAGCCCAGATTTCCAGGTTGTCCCCTCGCCAACGGATGAGGCTGCTCATGGGCTCGGCGTCAGCCACGCTGTAAGGCCGCCTCCTGCCCGCGAACTGGACGATCTTGTCGGCCTCCTGGAAGCCCTTCTCCACGTCGCCGTGCTCGATCTTGACCTTACGGATTATGTTACTCTTCTTGTTGATCTCGGGAATTGCCGGAGGCGCGCCTGGTTTCATAGCCTCGATGGGGTTCATGACGTGAGGAAGCTCTTCCCACTCGACGTCTACGAGCCTCAGGGCATCTTCGGCGATCTGGATGCTGTCGGCAGCGATGGCGACACCTACTTGCATGCCTTCCCACCAGCCCTCGCCGTTGAGGACGCGGCCGCCGCCCTGCATCCACTGCTCCTGCGTGACCGCTAGCTCCTGCTTGCCGTGGTAGAAGGCCAGGCCATCGGTGGCAAGGTGTCCCGCATTGAACTTGGTGTCCAGCCCCATGAGCTCCTTGCCTTCTAGCTCGGGGTCGTCATACCTCAGGACCGCCCGGACACCGGGGAGCTTCTCCGCCTCGCTGGTGTCGAGCTTTGTGATCCTGGCGTGAGCGTAGGGGCAAGTAAGGAACCTACAGTAGAGCATGCCGGGGAGTATCACGTCCCGCGTATACTCGGCCTTGCCGCTTGCCTTCTCCTTGCCGTCCATGCGAGGGATACCGCGCTTGCCGACGTAGGTGAACTCTTCGGGCACGTATCTATCGTGAACGAGCGGCTCGATTTCCATTATGTTCTCGGGTGGTTCAATGGAAATCAGTTCTATCTCTTGAACGAGTGGCTCCTTAGTGTATGGCTCGATTACCTTGATCTCCTCGGTGGTCATTGGGTCGCCTCCTCTCCTTCCTTGATCTTGCTCGCTGCCTCCAAGACCGCGCCAATGTGCGCCGGATAGGTTCCGCACCGGCAGATATTCCCCTCAAGCGCTGTCTTGATGTCTTCGACGGTCGGATCTGGGTTATGGTCCAGCAAGGCCTTGGCGGTCATGACGAAGCCCGGCGTGCAGTAGCCGCACTGCATCGCGTGATTGTTGGCATAGGCCTCCACGAGGGGATGCTCCTCCGCAGCGAGGTTCTCTATGGTCTCGATCTCGTGTCCCCCGCACTCGATGGCCAAAGTCATGCACGAAAGAATCGGCCTGCCGTCCATAATCACCGTACAGGATCCGCAGGCGCCGCGGTCACACATCTCCTTGGTTCCCACCAATCCCAGTTCATCGTGGAGGACTTCCCTTAAGGTCTGCTGGGGTTCCACCACGATAGGGTAGCCTTGACCGTTCACAGTTAGGGTAACGAACTTGGCCCCCCCGTCGTCTCTTGCGTCTGACATGATTACGTACCTCCTTGTGTATGGGTGTGATTACAGGGATCTTGAGTATCGGGTTCCATATCTTGAGCTAAGGTCACCTCCTTCCTAAAGCTAACATACTGCAGCCAAGTGCCCATGTCTGGCTTTGCCCAAGCCAGCGCCGATCGCTCTTTGAAGCCCTCCTGACAATCCCGCAGCAAGTGCTGGATGTCTGGCACGACTTGACAAGGAAACGTGGCTCAACCCCAAGTAGCTGCGGCGCTAACCGCAGGCCGACTTGGATCAAGCCATGTTCCTTGAGAGTAGAGATTAGTTCAGGGCTCCGAACACTGTTACATTGGGGCATGACCAAATACCTTGAAAGACAGTGTCTCCTTCAGTTCGAGGCCTTTCGCGGTCTTGAAAGGGGGGCCAATCCTTCAGTACAGGAAGTTGATCCGTTGCTCACTTGATATGAAATTATACCATACTATTCGCATAATGTCAAGATGTCATTACGGTAAAACAGGAAGTCATTCACTAGAAACACACTTAAAAGCAATACGGTTCAGTTAAGAACAACAATGGCCTCCTGAAACGGCTCGGACGGCTGTGGCCAGCGGAGATGCTCTTTCCGTTTGTCCCTGGGGGCAGCCATTGTTGCCGGCTATGGAGTTGGGCTCTATAGGAATCCCATTGACGCTGCCCAACAGATGGTTCGAGTTCATAAGGGCTACGAACCCAATGTCATTAAGGGGGAATCAGACTTCGGAAGTGATGGGCGAAGGTCTCCCGACCACATGATGGGCGAAGGTCTCCCGACCACATGATGGGCGAAGGTCTCCCGACCGAGCCCTTTACGCCTCGGTCAGAGACCCTCGGCGAACGAGGTCTCTTTATCCAGCCATTGTATCACCTCTTCCGCCAGCTCATCCCGGTTCTCCACCGTCACCTCCCAGAAACTCACGTTGGGCATAACCTTGAGGCCATCCACCCAGGGGTTAGGCTTTGCCATCGCCGTCGCCACCACTGTGTACGGCCCATTCACCGCCTGCAGCACGGCCTCTTTGAACGGCCTACAGAAGAGTTCCATCTTGCCGATTTCGTCCATCACTACAATCCGTCCCCCTCGCATCGCTTCCTGAAGGGCCGCCACTCCCACCTGCTCGATAGACCTTACGTCCACCCCGTAGCGGCCTACCCGGGGCCGGCCCCTTCCGCGCAGGTTCACGTGGGCCATCACTGCCTCCTGCCCATCCAAGGTGACCAGGCGGAACCCCTTCCGCCCACCGGGGCCGCGGATCTCCTCAGTGTAGAAGCCACCGGCTCGCTCACCCAGCCCTTCCGCCACCTCTTTAATCACCGTCGTCTTGCCGATGCCCGGTCTGCCGGTCAGTAACAACGTGCGTCCCATCCCTCTCCTTTTTTCTGCCTCTTGCCTCTTGCACCATTGTATCACAGGCCAAACCGTTGCCCAAATCTGCGAGCAGGTGTAAAATGCCTTCCCAATCAGCGATGACGCCGACCACATCGGTCACCGCCGCGCCTGCTCTGAGCGAGGTCGAAGGGCCGGAGTGCCGGCCGCTGCAGGCTCCGGGCGACGTCATCACCGTTTGCCCGGTGGTGGCCGGCAACTGCACTTACACCAACGTACAGGCCGCCCCGGTCGCGCCACCCCCTGCCCCCGACCACACCCGGGTGGTCATAGCACAGCAAAGCACACCGGTGATGTTCATCGAGAACGTGGGCCAATTTGACTATGGCCCCAGGCCCACGCCGGACATCAGCCCGGAGGACTTGGGCACGTTGGCCCCGGTGACTGGCCCCACGGCCGAGAATCTCCCTCCCGTGGATGTGGTCACAGTCACGGATTGCCGGCCGGCGGGTGGCAATAGACTGATGCGCCGGAACGGTATCGCTTGGAGTCCTTACGAGCAACTCGGCAGCAGTCCAGCTCACGTGGCGGCCCCGGCCATCCCGCCGCCTCCCAACGGTGGCGTCGGCGTTCCCTCGCCACCTCGCCCTCACACCGGGTGCGGCATCCAGTCCATTGAAGATCCTGTGCCTGCGACGGGCAATCAGAAGCTGCTCGTCATCCTCGTTGACTTCCCGGACAAGCCGGGTATCTTTACCGGTCAAGAGTGGTGGCAGTTCTTCTTTGGTGCGGCTGGCTTCGCCGACTACTTCGAGGAAGTCTCCTATAACCAACTACACTTCACCGGCGATATGGTTGGCCTGAGCGGCGGCACACCAGTAGTCAACAGCGATGGCGTGGCCTATGTACGATTGCCCAATCCCATCACTTTTTATGCAAACGGCTCGGCCGGCAAGGGAGACACCTTTCCCGCCCCTGAATTATGGGGAATGCTCGGATACTTGGACAGTGGGCCAGACGTGGGACGTCGACTCTACCCCCAGCTCCCGCTTGTGGGACGGCAGCGACAGTCAACTAGCCGTGACCGTTCTGGATGAGAGCAACGGTTCGGTGATACTCGCCATTCGCGTGGGCGATTCCGCTCCTCCCGTTGTGGGCTCCCCGGAGTGGGAAAAGCTGGTCTACGTCAACGACACTTTCACCGAGGACATGCCCATCACTGTCGTGTCCAGTGACACAGTGCAGGTTGTGGACCGGATGTGGATCACCTCCACCGCCAACGTCACCTTTACCGTGGTGGAAACCTGGACTGGCTCGCTTGACCTGACAGACTGGGCCAGCTACACCGGTCGTGTCATCACCATCGGCAACACGCTGAGCTGGGACGTGGGTAACGTAGCGCCCAACACTTGGTACGCTATCACCACAACCTTCTACGTCATCAGCGGCACCTGGACCTACGATTACATCACCGAAACGCTGTGGGCGGAGAACGCTCACCCGCAACTGGACGACCGGGTATTGATCTTTCAGCACGGCACAGAGTACAACTTCAAAGCCTACTTGCCTGTGGTCCAAAAACAGAATTGAGGCTTGTGGAGTATGAGAAACGATCTGACGGGCAGTGGCTCCGGCGTACATCGGGCAGAAGCTGCAGCGGTCTGCTGCACATTGGTCTGTCAGCCCTATTTGCGTAAATCTGCGTGCATCTGCGTCCTGATCATTGGCCCAAACTGCCCGGCCCTGCCCGCTGGCCAAGATGGTCGCTCTCGGGTACAATAAGGCCGGGGGCAGATGAATGATAACCTACGCGGGACTCTTTCTCCTTTCGGCGGCCACACTGGCCCTTGAGGTCAACCTTACGCGCGTCTTCTCCGTCGCACAGTTCTACCACTTCGCCTTTATGATCGTCAGCCTGGCGCTGCTGGGCTTTGGCGCTAGTGGCACTTTCCTCACCCTTTTCCCCCGCCTGGAGGGGCGTGACCCCGTCCGCGCATTGGTCCTGTTGAGTTGGGGGTTCGTGCTCACGGCCATTGGTTCTTACGCACTTACCCTTTACGTCCCCTTCGATTCCTTCCGTATCGCGCACGACTGGCGACAAGGAGCTGTACTGGTGCTGCACTACGTCGCGCTGGCGATCCCTTTCTTTTGCAGCGGTACTGCCGTCGGCCTGCTGCTGGCAGCACAGCCTGAGAGGGCCAACCGCGCCTACGCGGCCAACCTGACCGGTTCGGCCGCTGGCTGCCTCCTTGCTGTCGTCGCCCCGTCGTTGGTGGGAAGCGAGGGCACTGTCCTCCTTTCCGCCGCTCTGGGAATCCTGGCCGCTCTCATCTTCCAGCATCCAGTATCCAGCATCCAACGTTACGCTTCACGCTTCACGTTTCACGTTTCGCGCATCACGCAAGCGGCGTTCGCCCTAGCTCTCATCCTTGCCGCGCTGTGGTCGCCATCTTTCCTCGCCATCCAACTTTCACCGTACAAAAACCTCAGTTACGCCCTCCTCTATCCCGATGCAGAGTTGATCTTCCAACGCTGGAACGGATTTTCGCGGGTGGACGTCGTGAGGTCCAAGAGCATCCGCAGCTTGCCCGGGCGCGGATTCCGCTGCCCTGGTCAGCCGCCGCTCCAGTTGGGTCTCACGGTGGACGGCGACGACCTGAGCCCCATCAGCCACGTCTCGCCCGGCTTTGGTTTCATGACTCTGGACTTCACCGACTGCCTGCTGACCGCACTCCCGTACCAGTTGCGGCCTGGCACTCACGCGCTGGTGCTGGAGCCCCGTGGTGGCTTCGATGTGCTGGTCGCGTTGGCGGAGGGGGCGCAGGAGGTGACGGCAGTGGAGGCGAACCCTCTCATCATTGAGGCTGTGCGGGCGCAAGGGGAGTGGGCCGGTGGTTTGTACGATGACCCCCGTGTGACGGTCGTCGTGGAGGAGGGACGAGCATACGCGCGGCTAGCACGGGAACGGTACGATGTGGTGCTGCTCTCGCTGACCACACCGCAGCGCCCAGTCACCTCTGGCGCGTACAGCCTGGCCGAGGACTACCGCTACACTGTCCAGGCCTTCGCCGATTACCTGGCACGGCTGGACGAGGGCGGCCTGCTGGTGGTGACCCGCTGGCTACAGGTACCCCCTTCTGAAGCGATCCGAGCCTTCGCACTGGCGGTGGAGGCGGTCGAGCGGGCCGGGGGCGACCCGAAGGCCAGCGTCGTCGCGCTGCGCAGTTACCAACAGATGCTCATCCTGACCCGGCGTGGTGCGTTCACGGAGGGGGAACTGGAGGCCATCCGCGCCTTTGCCGCGCCACGCGCCTTTGACCTCGTCTACCTCCCAGGCGTCCGCCCGGACGAGGTCAACCACTACAACGTGTTGCCAGAGCCGGAATATTACCGTGCCTGTGCCGGGTTGCTGGAGGCAGAGGACAGAGACGCCTGGTATCGGGCTTATCCTTTCGACGTCGAGCCACCCGACGATGATCGGCCTTTCTTCGGCCACTTTTTCAAGTGGCGGCAGGCCCTGGAGGTGTTAGCGATGGCCGGTCATACCTGGCAGCCCTTCGGCGGCGCGGGTTACTTCGTGCTGCTGGCACTGCTGGCGCTGGCGGTGATCGCGGCCGGGGCGCTGATCCTGCTGCCACTGGCGGTACACGGGCGGGGAGGGGTGAGGCGGGGGGAACCGTTGGGCGCGACGCTGGGATACTTCGCGCTGCTGGGGTTGGGGTACCTGTGCGTGGAGATCCCGCTCCTGCAGCGGTTCATCCTTTTCCTCGGGCATCCGGCCTACGCGATGGCGACAGTGCTTTTCGCGTTGCTCCTGTTTTCCGGGCTGGGGAGCCTGATCTCGCGCCGCGTGCCGCTGTGGCTGGTGCTGATCCTGCTGCCGGTGCTCGTTGGAGGGTACACGCTGGGCTTGCCAGCCCTCTTTGAGGCGACGCTGGCAGTGCCGCTGGGAGTCAGGCTGATCGTCGCGGTGGTGGCGTTGGCCCCGCCGGGGTTGCTGATGGGGATGCCTTTTCCGAAGGGGTTGACGCTGTTGGAGAGAAGAGCCCCTACCCTCATTGCCTGGGCCTGGGGGGTCAACGGGGCGGTCTCGGTCGTGGCCTCGATCCTGGCCGCGTTGCTGGCACTCTCTTTCGGTTTCTCGACCGTCCTGGCGGTGGGAGCGGCTTGCTACCTGGGGGCTTGGGTCATGGCGGTGGCCACCCGTGTTCCTCGCTCTCCTTCATCCCCTCGCCAGTGAGCGGGACGAAGGCGACGCCTCCCATGTTAAACGCCTGCAGTTCCCCGTCTGGCTGTTTTACGAACTTCCATAGTGTCTGGTAGCCGCCCGGCGGCCCGATGGGGATCACCATCCGTCCTCCCTTGGCCAGTTGATCCACCAGTGGCTGCGGCACGTGATCGGGAGCGGCGGTGACGATGATGGCATTGAAGGGACCGCGTTCGGACCAGCCATAGTAACCATCCCCTTGTATGCAGTGGGCGCTGGTGTAACCCAGGCTCTCCAGCCGCTGGCGGGCGCTCTCGGCCAGTTCGGGGATGATCTCGATGGTGTAGATCTCGACGCCGGGGATCTCGGCAAGGACGGCGGCCTGATAGCCGGAGCCTGTGCCGACCTCCAGTACCTTGTCCCCCTCTTTCAGTTCGAGCAACTCGGTCATCAGCGCGACGATGTAGGGCTGGGAGATGGTCTGGCCGTAGCCGATGGGCAACGGGTAGTCGCCGTAAGCGTAATCCCGCTGGCTTTCGGACACGAAGATGTGGCGAGGGATAGCGCGCATAGCACGCAGCACGTTCTCGCTGGTAATGCCACGTCTCTCAATTGTCTCGATCACCATTCGCTCCCGTTGTCGTGCGAAGCCTGTTTCGTCGTCTGGCGTCAACGGGGTAGGGGTGGGGGCGGTGATAGGCGACGGCGTGATGGGCGGCGTAGAGGTTGTGAGTACTATGCACGCGGTGAGCAGTGCCAGCATCAGACTCAGAACTGTTCCAGCCCTGCGCATTGCCTGGTCCTTTCTGTTGCATTCTCACGACTAGCATCTCCTGATCCTGGATGCAATGGCAAAAAAGAGTTCTGCTTACTGGTATGCATGTTTCTACATTGGGATCTTTGGCTATATTGTCCCCATCTCGATGTAAGCTTTGAGTCCTTCCAAGGCTGCCTGGTAAGTCTTGCGCACGCGGCGGGTGAGGGGAAGGAGATAAACCAGCAGTGCCAGGGAGCCGTAGAACTCGTGGCGGCTGAGCACCTCAGTGCCGTTAGCCGTGGCATCGAAACGGAAACCGTGAATCACTTGTACCCCTGCTATCTTCCCTTCCCAGGCCACGTAGGGCGAAGCGCTGATTTCAATGATGACGGCGGCTCCGGTCACTCTGCCAAGGGGAAAGCCAAACCTTACAGTCTGGCGAAACTGCGCTCCCGTAGTCCAGGGGGTGCCGGCGATCCACTCTGCCTCAACCAGGGCTGGGAACCAATGGGGCCACTTGTTGAGGTCTGCAAAACATGTCCACAGCACTTCGGGCGAGGCAGCTACCTCGATACGGCTTTCTACCACAGCTCGTGGCTTGCGTTTCTTGGTCATTGGCTCCTCTTCTTCTCTGCATATACCAACTATAGCATTGTACTCCAAATATCGCTACTTGCCAAACGGCCCAAGTTTATCTTGAGGCTCTCTGCATCAGCATCCCGACGCCGGTGTATCGGAGGGACATAGAGAACCTGGGCGTCAAGTACGGCCTGTTTGAGGATGGCCCCCTGCCCCCAATAGGTCCTAGTGTCGAGGCCGAGGACACTGACGAGACGGAGGAACTGCAATGAGAGATAATAGGCTGGACGGCGATGGCCTGATGGACGACATCGCTGAGGTGTTAATCACAGCAGAGGAACTCCAGACTCGCGTTACTGAGTTGGGAACGCAGACGCACAGACCTGACTCAGAGACAGCCAAAGGCTCCGATCGGTTGGTAGTTGATTGGGGCCGGGTGAAGTGTAACAGTATAAACAAATGTTAAGCCCCAAGTGACTTATGCGGGTGAACAATTACCAGCCCAGTAGCCGAGTTCGCCCCTTTGTGGTACAATATTGCCTATCTTACGGGCCAAGGAGGCCACTATGCGCAAACCTGCGTTGCTATTGACCGTCCTGTTACTGGTGCTGGCTGCTGGATGTGGCGGGGAATCAGCCAGTCCAACGCCAGTACCAACATCGCTGCCGTCGCCTACATCTGCTCCAGAGACAGCGACTGCCACGTCACCTGTGATCGCGACACCCTCCGGCCCGGCTTCTTGCGTGGCGGAACCGTTCGACTTTCCGGTCGAGTCCCGCATTCCGCCGGTGACGGAGGAGGATCACATTCACGGACCTGCCGACGCTCCCATCACCTTCATCGAGTACGCTGACTTCCAATGCCCAGCCTGCTCCAGGCTGGCCAGTATGCGTGAGTATCTGGGGGAGATTTACGGTGATGAGATTCGTTTCGTCTACCGTCACCTCCCGCTGATCAGCATCCATGACAAGGCTATAATCACCGCCGAGGCTGTTGAGGCTGCCAGCGCTCAGGGGAAATTCTGGGAGATGCACGACCTGCTGTATGAACACCAGGGGGAGTGGCACACCCTCTCCGAAGACGAAATGGAAACGCGATTGGTCGAGTACGCCGAGGAACTGGGGCTCGATACCGATCGCTTCGCCCAGGAGTTGAATGACCACGTCTATCGGGGGAAGATTATGGCTGGCTACGAGGATTACAGCCAGTACGGCCAGATGGCCACCCCGACCTACGTAGTTAACAATGTCTTCTATCCAACCCAGGCGTTCGGAGGGTTCGGCATGCTCGAGGGCTTCATCAGCCTGCTCGGGCTGAAGGACCGTATGTACACCACGCCCCCGCCGCAGGTCATAGATTCGGACAAGGATTATACAGCCACCATCCGCACTGAGCGCGGCGACATCGTCGTTGAGCTATACGCCGCCCAGGTCCCTGTCAATGTCAACAGTTTTGTCTTTCTGGCACAGGAGGGCTGGTACGACGGTGTGACTTTCCACCGCGCCATCCCCGGTTTCGTGGCCCAGACCGGTGATCCCTCCGGCAGCGGTATGGGTTACCCCGGTTACCGCTGCAGTGACGAGATCGTTCCCACGCTCACCTATGATGAAGCGGGGGTGATGGGTATGGCCAGCGCTGGACCGGGTACTGGTACCATAGGCAGTCAGTTTTTCATCACCTACGACGCCCTCCCGCAGCTTGACGGTAATTACACCATCATCGGACGGGTCATTGAGGGTGTTGACGTAGTCGAGAGTCTCACGCCTCGTGACCCCAGCCAGAGCGCTGGTCTGCCGCCGGGCGACGTCATCGAGACGATTCTGATTGAGGAACGGTAGCTCTGAGAAGGAAGCGATGGAGCAGGAAGGGTGCAACGCCGTGCGCTGTGGCTCATCATCGCTATCGTGTGAGTGCACGAGCGGGTTGGATGAGGGAGGTCTGGGGCTTCAGAAGATGAGTGCTGGAGGCACGCCGATCGGCGGCATCTCGCAACGGGATGTAGATGGGGCTGCGAGCGTTTTGTACTGAGAACCAGGCTATGACATAATATCAGCGGAAGAGGTGACAGACGCTTGACAATTTGCATTATGTGTGGTAACCTCACATCCATGTGGTTCGGAAAACGTCAGCGTCAAGGGTAAATGTCAAGGAGGCAGCAATGGCAGAAAGATCCCGTACCGAACGCCTGGTGAGACGGTTACAGGAATTGCAGATGAACACGCCTGATGTCGAAGCTATGGCCGTTGTGAGTGTGGACGGGCTTACCATTGCTTCCTCTCTCCCGTCGGGTGTCGAAGAGGACCGTGTCTCCGCGATGTCCGCCGCGATGCTTTCTTTGGGCGAGCGCATCGCCAGCGAATTGGGGCGCGGTATGCTGGATGAAGTATATGTGAAGGGAGAGATGGGTTACGTTGTTCTCCGTGCCGTTGGCGAGGAGGCTGTCCTGACCGTGCTGGCCCGCCAGCAGACCAAACTGGGCTTGCTCTTTCTGGACATGCGCCGTGCGTCCCGAGACCTGGCTATCATCCTGGAAGCCTAATAGA
>CAYPOY010000055.1:0-21905 GCA_964412395.1 uncultured Anaerolineales bacterium
TGCCCCAGGATTGTGAATGACATTCAGAATGTTGGGCCGCTTTTGTCATTGTTCACTGTCTCATTGTTCATTGGAACAAAGTTCCCTATGTGTTGGCCCCAGAATTTGAGAAGATATGGAGATAAGGCCATGAGAAGGAGAACCAGAACCGACTTTCACTGGTTGATCATCGGCCTGTTCAGCCTGGGTATCGTGGGTCTGGCGACTTTGCCCCCCTCCCCCACCCGCGCCCAAACCACACAGCCGCCGCCACCCGGCGTGAAGCCCCCACTCGTCCTACGCATCCCCTTCGAGGACCGGGAGGACCTGCAAGACCTGGTAGCACGGCTCGACGTCTGGGAGGTGCACCACGACGAGGGATACATCGTCGCCATGCTCTCCCCGGCGGAGCAGGCCTGGCTTGCGGCAGAAGGCCGTACCGTGAGCGTGGACCCCCGTTCCTTCCACCCCGACACCATCCCGGGCTACCCTTGCTACCGCACCATCACCGAGCTGTACGACGACCTGCAGGCAATTCACGCCGACCATCCCGACATCACCGAACTGATTGACATCGGCGACAGCTACGAGGGCCGCGACATCTGGACCATCCGCATCACCAACCAGGCCACCACCGCCACCAAACCTATCTTTTTCCTGATGGCCAACATCCACGGCCGGGAGTTGATCACCAACGAGGCAGCCATGGTCTTCGTGGACTATCTGGCCGACAACTACGGGGTGGCCCCCGATGTCACCTGGCTGTTGGACCACCACGAAATCCACGTCTCGGTCAGCACCAACCCCGACGGCCACGCCAAGAACGAGCCTGGCCAGCCCTGGGCCTGGTGGCGAAAGAACGCCAACAACAACTTTTGCACCGGAGGGAAGGAAGGGGTGGACCTGAACCGCAACTCTACCTTCGACTGGAACTCCTGCCCGCCCAGTTGGCACTGTTCCAGCAGCGACGAGTGTAGCGAAACCTACCGTGGCCCCAGCGCGGGCTCGGAGGGCGAGACCCAGGCGGTGGAGAACTATGTCCGCTCCATCTTCCCCGACCAGCGAGACGATCCGCTGGACGCGGCCGCCCCCCTCACCACCACCGGCGTCTTCATCACACTCCACTCCTACAGCAACCTGGTGCTCTGGCCGTGGGGTAACACCTACAATCCAGCTCCCAACTCTGCCGGTCTCTCCGCCCTTGGGCAGAAGATGGCGACGTACAACAGCTACGCCCCGCAGCAGTCATCCGACCTGTACCCGACCGACGGCACCACCGACGACTGGGCCTACGGCGAACTGGGGGTGGCCTCCTACACCTTCGAGATCGGCAGTTACTCCGACGGCTTCTATCCCCCGTGCAGTCGCTACGATGCCCTCATCCAGCCCAATATCTCCGCCTTTCTCTACGCGGCCAAGGTGGCCCGTGCTCCCTACTTGACCGCGCGCGGCCCCGACGCGCTAAACGTGGCCGTCAGCCCGGCCGGGGCGCTGCCCGGCACCCTCGTGACCGTCACCGCCACAGTCAACGATGGCGACAACGGCGGCGAGGACGTAGCGACGGCGGAGTTCTACCTGGATACGCCCCCCTGGGCCGGCGGCGCTCCTGTCCCGATATCCCCTGCCGATGGGGCCTTTGACGAGGTCATCGAGCCCGTCGTGGCGACGCTGGATACCTCAGGCCTCTCTCCCGGCCAGCATATCCTCTTCGTGCGTGGGCAGGACGCTACTAGTTACTGGGGTCCTTTTTCCGCCACGTGGCTGCACATCTCGAGCCAGCCAGATGCTTCCTTCATCTCCTCCAGCCCGGACTGGCTGGGAGATACGACGGTCTTCACCAACACGACTACCGGCGTATCTCCTATCACCTGCACCTGGGACTTTGGCGACGAGTCGCCCACCGTCACCGACACACACACCACCCACGTCTACACCGCGCCAGGCCATTACACGGTCACGCTTACGGCAACCAACCCGGCCGGCAGCGCCGCAGCCCGCGCCGATGTGGAAGTGCACGTTGCCAGCGTGATGGTGGAACCGGCAACAGCAGCGATTGCAGGAGACCCCGGTACCTCGGTGACCCACACACTGCGTGTCACCAACACAGGCACCTACACCGATTCCTACTGGATCACCACCACAGGCCAAACCTGGGCTACGGCCGTCACCCCCAATCCGATGCCCGACCTGGAGCCAAACGCTGGCACCGAGGTGGCTGTACAGGTGACCGTCCCCCCTGCAGCCCCGAGCAGCGAGCAGGACGTGGCCACAGTGACGGTCACCTCGCGGGGTGATGGCGTCACGTCTGCCAGCACCGTTCTGACCACGACAGTCAATGCAGTCTACGGCGTAGCGATGGCACCGGCAGCCGATGGCCAGAACGGCCTGGCGGGCAAGACAGTAACCTATACACTCCACGTGACCAACACAGGCAACATCACGGGCCCCTACAGCCTCTCGCGCCTGGGGAGTGGCTGGCCGACGAGTTTCTCTCCCTCCGGCGTATTCACGCTATGCCCTGCTGCCCGGCGACAAGTCGGGGTCTACGTCACCATCCCCGCTGCGGTCACGGTCAGCGAGCAGGACGTGGCAGTGGTGCAGGCAGCGGGGACTGGCGTGACCAACACCAGCACGCTGACCACAACAGCCGTGCTGTACCAGGTCTTCCTGCCCCTCGTGGTGCGGGACTATCAGTAGCCGCTCATGGAGCCGTGGCTGCTACTGGTTGGCGCGCTGATGCTTGCCAAATTCCCGCTTTTCGTGTACCATTGATGTCTGCTACGCAGTACGACGTGCCTTAAAGTTGCGAGGGTCTTATGCTAGACACCTTTTTCCATCCTCAATCAGTTGCTGTCATCGGCGCCTCACGCGACTCCGAGAAGCTAGGATACGCAGTGTTGGCCAACCTCAAAGAGGGGGGCTATTCTGGTCACCTTTACCCGGTCAACCCCAAGGCCGATGAAATCCTCGGCTTGAAGGCATATTCTTCTGTGCTAGACATCCCCGATCCGGTGGACCTGGCGTTGATTGTTATTCCCTATCGCTTCGTGCCGGCTGTATTGGAGCAGTGCGGGCAGAAAGGGGTCCCATCCGTCGTGGTCATCAGTGCCGGCTTCCGCGAGGCCGGGCGTGAGGGACTGGAGCGGGAGATGGAACTGATCAAAACTGCCCGCAAATATGACCTGCGCCTCATCGGTCCCAATTGCCTGGGCGTGATTGACACCGGCACCCCGCTCAACGCTACCTTCGCCGCCGGCATGCCTCCCGGCGGCCCCATTGCTTTCATGTCCCAATCGGGCGCGTTGGGCACGGCAGTGCTGGATATGGCGATGGCCGGGCGCATCGGCTTCTCCAAGTTCGCCAGCCTGGGCAACAAGGCAGACGTGAGCGAGATTGATCTGCTGGAGGCGTGGGGTGATGATCCAGACTCGCGGGTGATCCTCATCTACGTCGAAGGGTTGCCCGATGGACAGCGGTTCATCCAGGTGGCGCGGAAGGTCACGCGCAACAAACCGGTGGTGGCGATCAAGTCCGGCGTGACCAAGTCGGGCTCGCGGGCGGTGTCGTCGCACACGGGCAGCCTGGCAGGCTCCGAGGCGGCCTATAAAGCGGCCTTTCGGCAGGCGGGCGTCATCCGCGCCACCTCCATGGAGGCGCTCTTCGACTACGCACGCGCCTTTGCCTACCAGCCGCTTCTCAAGGGTGATCGTATCGGCATCGTCACCAACGCCGGCGGCCCGGGCATCCTGGCCACCGATGCGCTGGAGCACGCCGGGATGGAAGTCACGCATCTCGGCCACGAGACGGCGGAGGCGCTGACGGCCTATCTGCCGGGCGCGGCCAGTGCTGCCAACCCGGTGGACGTGTTGGGGGATGCACTGGCTGACCGGTACGAGCACGCCACCCGCCTGGTGCTGGCCGACCCGAACGTGGATGGGCTGATTGTGATCGTCACCCCCCAGGCAATGACGGAGATCGAGAAGACGGCCCATGTAGTGGGCCGGATGGCCCAGGAGACAGATAAGCCGGTCCTGGGCTGCTTCATGGGGGAGGCGCGCATCGAGGCCGGGGTAGATGTGCTGTGGCAATATGGTGTGCCCAACTATCCCTTCCCTGAGCGAGCAGCGGCGGCGCTGGCGGCGATGAGCGCGTATCGGCGTGAGCAGGAGCGGCCTGTCTTCGAGGTGCAGCCCTGTGATGTCTACACGGCACGTGTGCGGGAGTTGTTCGACCGCGTGCGGTCGGAAGGGCGCGTCTCCATCGGTGATGCTGAGGCGTGGGCGGTGCTGGAATCTTATGGGTTCACCATCCCTCAATCGCGCCTGGCTAAGACACCCGAGGAAGCAATCAAGATCGCGGAGCAGATCGGCTATCCGGTCGTGCTCAAGGTCGCCTCGCCCGACATCTTGCACAAGACCGACGTGGGCGGCGTCAAACTGAACCTGAGCACGCCCGATGACGTGCGGGATGCGTTTGACCTGATCGTCTATCGGGCTGGGCGCTACGTGCAGGGCGCGCGCATCTGGGGATGCCAGGTGCAGCAGATGGTGTCAGGTGGCCGAGAGGTATTGGTGGGGATGAGCCGTGACCCGCAGTTTGGGCCGTTGGTCGCCTTCGGCCTGGGTGGCATTTACGTGGAGGCGCTGAAGGACGTTGCGTTTCGCGTGGCTCCCTTTAGCCGCGAGGAGGCGGAGGAGATGATCCACGAGATTCGGTCATATCCTCTACTGGAGGGTGTCCGGGGCGAGCCGCCGGCCGACCACGAGGCGATAGTAGACGCACTGCTGCGGATAGGCCAGTTGGTGACCGATTTCCCCGAGATTGTGGAATTGGACATTAACCCGCTGATGGTCTTCGAAGAGGGACGCGGGGCGATGGCGATTGACATGCGGCTGGTGCTGGCCTCTTGAGTGCGCCGGCAAGTGAGGAGAGGCAGATGAAGGGTTCGCCAGGAGTGTGGGCGATAATCCAGAAAATGGTGGAAAAGATTGTCTCCGATTACACACCTCAGAAGGTGATTCTTTACGGTTCCTATGCCTACGGGACACCGCACCGTGACAGCGACATTGACTTGCTCATCATCAAGGATACGCCGGAGCGCTTTCTAGATCGCTGGGCTGCCATACGTCGTATTCTCTCTGATCCGACGCGCACCGTTCCGTTGGAGACTTTGGTGCTCACGCCAGAGGAAGTGGATAGGCGCTTGACCATCGGTGACCAGTTCATCGCCGAGATCTTAGAGAAAGGGAAAGTGCTGTATGCATCGGCGTGAGGAATCTCTCTATCCAGGCGATTGGCTGCGCATCGCCGAGAAGGATCTGAGGCGGGTGGAACGTATGCTTGCAACTGGCGATCCTGAAGCAGCCGGGTTCTATCTTCAGCAGGCAGTGGAGAAGTTTCTGAAAGCATTCCTTCTATCCAAAGGTTGGGAACTCAAACGCATCCACGATTTAGAAGCTCTGTTGAACCAGGCGCTGGCCTATGACGTTTCGCTGGAGGAATTCCGTCCCGCCTGCCAGAGGATCACAGCTTTTTACTTCGTGGAGCGCTACCCTTTCGTCGTAGAAATGGGCCCAGCGGAGGAGGACGTTCGCGTCTCGCTGGAGCAAGTCAGTGAACTCATCGAAAGGTTGCGTCACGCGCTGCGCCGACCGTAGCCAGTTGAGACTTGCCAGGCAGTGGTCAGGAGGAGTAAGCCATGAGAATCGAAGATAGAGATGGGGCATTGAACGCTTTCTTGCAGGCGATACGAGAGCAACTGGGGGATCACCTCTATGACTTTGCATCATCTCGTGCTTACTACGCGGCTTTCTATGCTATGCAGGCCATCCTGCTGACCAAGGATCTTTCGTTCTCCAAGCACAGCGGCGTGATCGCTGCGTTCAATCGGCAGTTCATCAAAACCGGCGTCTTTCCGAAGGAGTTCAGCAAGCTCATCAGCCGACTGTTTCGTGAAAGGCAAACCGGAGACTACGAGTTTGATCTGATAACAGAGAACGAGAAAGGTGAACGGCGATGAAAGCATTGTATATTACTTCCTTACACACTTCCTCCGGCAAGACCGCCGTCATTCTGGGGCTCGGCAAGCGATTGCAGGCCGACGGCTACAAGGTCGGCTACCTCAAGCCGCTAAGCACGCAGCCCTGGCAAGTTGGTGGCCGGATGGCGGACGAGGATGCTGACTTTGTACGGCGAGCGCTTGGGCTGTCCGAAGACCCGTGTGACCTGGTTGGCGTCGTGCTGACCCGGGAGTTGTTGATGCAGGCACTTGCAGGTATAGCGCCCCCTGACTTGCTGGCACAGGTCAAGGCGGCCTTCGAGCGCGTCAGCCCGGACAAAGATGCCATGTTGCTGGAGGGTGGAGCCTCACTGCGGGAGGGGTTCAGCGTGGGATTGGGCACCCCGGTGGTGGCGGAAGCGCTGGACGTGTCTGCACTGGCCGTGACGTATTTCCACGACCGAATGTCCCTGCTGGACGACTGCCTGGTCGCACGCCTGCGGCTGGGTGAACGGCTGCTGGGAGTGATGGTCAACAAGGTGCCCGATGAAGAGATGGAGTTCGTCGTCAACATCGCCCGTCCCTACCTGGAGAAGCGTGACATCCCGCTGCTGGGCGCGTTGCCTCTGCGTGAACAACTGCAGGCTATCAGCGTGGGGGAACTGGCGGACGTGTTGAAGGCCGAGTTCCTGGCCTTGCCGGAGAAGAAGGACGAACTGATCGAGCGTCTGGTGGTCGGGGCGATGAGTGTGGAACAGGCGTTGCCCCGCCTGCGGCGCGTGCCCGGTACCAAGGCGGTGATCACCGGTGGCGACCGGGCCGACATGCAACTGGTGGCGCTGGAGACGGCGACCAAATGCCTGATTCTGACCGGTCATCTGCGGCCTGTGCCCGAGGTGTTGCGCCGTGCTGAAGAGGTCGGTGTGCCGGTACTGCTGGTGCGGGAGAACACGCTGGAGACGGTAGAGGCTATCGAGCGGGTCTTCGGCAAGACGCGCCTGGGCCAGCGGGCCAAACTGGAGCAGTTCGAGGCACTGCTGGCCGAGCACTTCGACTTCGAGCGGCTGTATGAGGAGATGGGGTTGAGATAGGGAATGAATACGATAATTTGACACCCGTCGCGTTCTGTGGTATAGTTTGATCAGAAGTAGCTACCCAGGCTGATGGGCGAAGGTCTCCCGACCGAACCCTTTACGCCTCGGTCAGACAGAATTGATTGAATAGAGCGAATGGGCCGCGAAGCCCTCTGGGACGGAAAGTTCCGTACCCAGGGGGCTTTTGTCGTTTGTAACGGAGATTGAAACGGAGACTGAGTATGCCAGGACACTATCACATCCCCACTGCGCCAGCATCGGCGCCGTTCCCCTACCCTGCTGCCTTCCGCCTCCTGGAGCACGACGACTACGTCAAATACGGGCATCCCGTGTTTGAGGGTCGAGCCGCCCGGGGCGACGAGCATTGGACGGCGGAGATCATCACCCAGACCTGGTACCAGGCTGGGACAGGACGCATCCCCATCTCCGGTGCCGGCTACGGCGGCCCCTTCGCGGGAGAGGGGTTCGACGGCATCTGGCTGGATATGTCGGAGATTGTGCGGCCAACCCGCGATGGCATCCACGGGCGGGAGTACATCTCCACCACTGTTGACCTGGGACGCCGGCTAAGCATGCTCTCCTTCGACGACGCCGGGCGGCTGACGTCGGCGCTGCCGCCGCTGGTCCAACTGCCCCTGCCGGTGCTCTTCAACCCGCTACCCGAGCCGCTACCCGGCCGGGGGGCATTGCGCGGCCTGGTCGCCGCGGCGGAGCGGCTGGGCACGCTGGCGCTGCTGACGCCCGCCGACTGGGACGACGATCTGGCTGAGTGCGCCTCGGCCATCGCCTTCCGCCTGACCCCCGACCAATTGGACATGGAGTTGTCTGGCTCGTCAGCACCGCGTTTCGTCGAAGTTGAAACCCTTGGGGTTTCGGAAAACCCCAAGGGTTTATGGGAGCGAGCCCGCGCCCGCTGGCCCAAGGCCGTCATCTCGATGCGGCTGCCCCTGAACGCGGACAGTGGCGCGGCCGTGGCCGAACTGGTCCGCGCTGGTGTGGGCATTGTTCACCTCTTCGCCGACGACGTCGCCGACGCCGGTGGAATCCCACTGCCCGATGCACTGCGCCATGTCCATGAGCACCTGGTGCGCGAGAGATTGCGCGATTCCATCAGCATCATCGTCAGCGGGGGCATCGCCGCGGCCGAACACGTCGCCAAGGCGCTGGTCTGCGGCGCCGATGCCGTGGCCGTGGACTGGATACTTCTAGCCGCCTGGGGCTGCTCGCTGTGGGCCGACCGGGGCCGTTGTCCGGTCGAGGACGGCGAACTCGATGCTGACTGGGCAGCCCAGCGCGTGGTCAACCTGATGGCCGCCTGGCGCGACCAACTGCTGGAGGTGATGGGCGCGATGGGCATCCGCGAGACTCGCCGTATGCGCGGCGAGAGCGGGCGTGCCATTTTTCACCGCACCGAGGAGACCCACTTCAAATCGTTGCTTGGCGGCACCGTGCCGGCCTCGGCCTACCAGCGGTTGCCCGAACCGGAACAGAATACCGAAGGCGATTTCCGCTGGACGACCGCGCTGCTGCTGACCAGTCATGAGCAGGCCCGCACTGGCGACCCGCCCGACGGCTCGATGGAGTTTCGGATTGGCCACTCCGGCGGCGGCTTCGACCGGCTGGCCTTCGCCTTCGAGATCAAAGATGGTCCAGCCGAGCCCGCCGACCCAGCCGACTTCGACATGGGCCTGACCCTCAACCGGCGGGATGACGGACGGCCCATCATCCGCATCCCGCTCCCCTGGTGGGGATCGGGCATGTCCTACGGGTCGGTGGGGCTGCCAGTGATGCTCTCTCGGGCGATGGCGGCTCAGGCATTAGACACCTTCACTTCGACTGGCGAGGGCGGCTACCCCGAGCAGTTGGTGCCTTACGCCGACCACGTCATCACGCAGATCGCCACCGGCCTCTTCGGCGTGCGCGAGGAGACAATCCAGCGGGCGCGTCTGGTGGAATTCAAATACGCTCAAGGGGCCAAGCCCGGGCTGGGGGGCCACCTCCTGGGGGATAAGAACACGGCCACCGTGGCCGATTTGCGCGAGGCAGTGGAGGGCACCAGCCTGTTCTCACCCTTCCCCTTCCACAGCGTCTACTCGGTCGAGGATCACAAGAAGCACGTGGACTGGGTGAAGACGGTCAACCCTCGGGCGCTGGTCTCGGTGAAAGTCTCCACGCCGACCGACGTGGACATGGTGGCTGTGGGCATCTACCACGCCGGCGCACACATCATCCAGTTGGACGGCACCTACGGCGGCACCGGTGCTGCGCCGGAGATCGCCAAGAAGAACATCGCCATGCCCATCGAGTACGCCATCCCGAAGGTGCACCGCTTCCTGGAGGAGGAGGGGGTCCGCGACGAAGTGGTGGTGGTAGCCTCCGGTGGCGTCCGCACCGCCTACGACGTGGCCAAGTCCATCGCCCTGGGTGCCGACGGGTGCGCCATCGGCACCGCCGAGTTGGCCGCCCTGGGCTGCACGCGGCTGGGGAGTTGCGAGAAAGGGGATGGCTGCCCCTTCGGCATCACGACCACCGACCCGGAACTGTCGAAACTCGTTGATGCTCTCCAGGGCTGGCAGCGCATCGTCAACCTGTACCGGGGCTGGCTGGCCCAGTTGGCGGGCATCCTGCAGGCGCTGGGGATGCGGAGGGTCGGTGAACTGCGGGGGCGGAGTGATGTGCTGGTCTATCTGGAACCGTGAAACGCGAAACATGATCACACTTCACGCATTACATACTCGGCACCACTGCCAGGAGACGAGGTGTCATGAACAGAGGAACTATCGCCCAAAGATTGCTGGATTCACGAAGCCACTTGATCAACGATGAGGAATGGAGCGCCCGCTCCCCTGACGCGGCCGAGGGGGGCTGCGGCGTGCTGGGACTGGCCTGCAACCTCCCCGTCGCCGGGCGACACGTGGTGGAAGCGGCAGCCCAGATGCACAACCGAGGCAACGGTAAGGGCGGTGGCATCGCGGCTGCCGGGCTGGACCCGGTCCAGATGGACATCTCGCCGGAGACGCTGCGCGATGCCTACCTCATCCAGATCGCCTACCTCGACCCGAAGGCCCGGCGGGAGGTCGAGCAGACACGCCTGGCACCCTTCGATCTGCTCCAGGGCTACCGCGTGCCGACGCTTGACGACTGGCGCGACGTGCCGGGGCCTGCCCTGGGCCCGTCGAAGGGCGAAGCCGAAGGGTTGGAGATGCGCCCACCCGACGTCTGGCGCTACTTCGCCCGCGTCAAGCCGGACGTCCTGGCTCGCTTCGCCGAGACCCACGGCCTGGACACGCTGCAAGATCGGGCCATCGAGGACCCCTGACTGACTTATCGTCACGCAGAAGGGCTTGCTGGTTGGAACTACCCCCCATATCTGGGAAAAAAGTGGCGGTTCGACCCATATCTGGGGGAGCTTCGCCTCATCCGCGGCCTGATGTGATGATTAGTCATCCAGGGATCGAGGACGAGTTCGTCTACCAGAACTCTTTCCAGTTGAACCAGGAGTTCTACGCCAGCCTGGGCGAGAAGCGAGCCTTCGTGCTCTGCCACGGGCGCGACCTGATCGTCCTCAAGATCGTCGGCTACGCCGAGCAGGTGGTGCAGTACTACCGGCTGGAAGACCTGACCGCCCGCGTCTGGATCGCTCACCAGCGCTATCCCACCAAAGGGCGGGTCTGGCACCCCGGTGGCGCTCATCCCTTCATCGGCCTCAACGAGGCGCTGGTGCACAACGGGGACTTTGCCAACTACCACGCCGTGAGCGAGTACCTGCGCCAGCAGAACATCGTCCCGCTGTTCCTGACCGACACCGAGGTCTCCGTGCAGCTCTTCGACCTCTGGGACCGGGTCTACGGCTACCCGCTGGAGGTGACGCTGGAGGCGCTGGCGCCGACCACCGAACGGGACTTCACCGTGCTGCCGCCGGAGAAACAGGTCCTCTACCGCGCCATCCAGGCCACGCACCTGTACGCCTCACCCGACGGCCCCTGGTTTTTCATCATCGCCCGTTCCCACCCCGACGAAGGGGAATGGCAACTCCTGGGCATCACCGACACGAGCATGCTGCGGCCGCAGGTCTTCGCCCTCTACGAGAACACCCCCCCTCTTTCCCCCCCAACGGGGGGGATGCCCCCTCCTCTTTCCCCCCCAATGGGGGGGATGCCCCCTCCTCTTTCCCCCCCAATGGGGGGGATGAAAGGGGGGGTACAACTCGGCCTCATCGGTTCGGAGCGGCAGGCGATCAACGGGGCGCTGCGCTCGCTGGCGGCCGAGGACACGCGCTTTCTGCCACTGGCTGACCGGTACTGGGTCGCCCGTGGCGGCAGCCACACCGACGGCGGCGCCTTTGTATTCACGGTACGCACCCCCCCTCTATCTCCCCCCCTACAAGGGGAGGAGGGGCGGGCACGCCTGGCCTGCACCGACAAGTTCGGCGCAGCGGTGACGATAGCACCGGGGCAACGACACGTGGACCGGGCACGGTTGAACCCGACCAGGGTAGGCAGCCCATTCCACAGCATGCTCCGGGCGCACCTTTATCGCGCCTTTGACGACGGCGGCCCGCACTCCTTGTTCCGCTGGGCGGCTGAACGGCTGTCTGCCTGGACATACGACGAGGTGGCGGCCTTTGCCGGGTTGTTGGCGGACTTCGGTGGGGCCAACGGGGAGGAATGGGAGTTCACCCGCCAGATGCTGACCCTGTTGCGGGACCGGCGCTACGACCCCGGTGACAAGCGCCGCGCCTCCCTCCTCACCCTCTGGGACGCGAGCCTGACCGACCTATTCAACCTCGCCCCTCCAATCCACGAATCTACGAACTACGAGTCTACGAACTACGAATCTACGAATTTACGAACCACACGCCGCATCACCTGGGATATCCGCCACACTCTTCACCTCCCGAACGACGATGAAAGCGTCCTGGTCGTGGACACCCTGGGCTTCCCGCCGGAGGGAGACGACAGCGCGGCCCGGTTGCTGGTCGCGGCCCACGAGTTGGGCTGGCGCCACCTCATCGCCTACAACTGGCAGGGTGGCCGCTTCGCTGCCTGTGGCCTGGGGCCGGGGACAGCGGGCCTGCGAATTGAACTCTACGGCGACGTGGGCGACTACGCCGCGTCGGGCCTGGACGGGGCCGAGGTGCACATCCACGGCGACGGTCAGGACCAGGTGGGGCAGATTCTCAAGGATGGCAAACTGGTCATCCACGGCGACGTGGGCCAGACCTTTATGGGGCGAAAGGGGGCACAATCTACGTGCTGGGTAGCGCGGCCGGTCGGCCACTGATCAACGCCGTCGGGCGGCCGCGGGCGGTCATCAACGGCACCAGCCTGGATTACCTGGCCGAGTCGTTTATGGCCGGCGACCCGCTGGATGGCGGCGGTTTCGTGATCCTCAACGGCATAACCTTCGACGAACACGGGCGGATGGTCGAACTGGAGACGCCCTACCCCGGCGGCAACCTCTTCTCGCTGGCCTCGGGCGGGGCTATCTACCTGCGTGACCCCCGGCGCAAGGTGGGGGAAGATCAACTCAACGGTGGTCAGTTTGCACCACTTTCAGAGGCCGACTGGGCACTCATCCGGCCCCACCTGGAGGAGAACGAGCGGCTGTTCGGCATCCCCGTCCCGGCGTTGTTGACCGTGGGCGGCGAGGAGTGGCCACCGGCTGACGTCTACCGCAAGGTCGAGGTGCGGCCGCTGGCAGCGCTAAGGATAGTATAACCAATGACTAGTATCAAAACGGCAATCTCGATTCAAGAGCCCCTCTTTGAACAAGTTGACGCTCTCGCCCATGAATTGCAAATCTCTCGTAGTCGTCTGTTTGTCCTGGCTGTCGAAGATTTTATCCAACGCTACCAGAACCAAAAACTTCTTGAAGCTATCAACGCCGCTTGTGACGATTTACCAGACCCAGAAGAACAAACCCTTCGTCACAAAATGCGTCGGCAACACAGGCAATTGGTAGAGGGACAATGGTAATCAATCAAGGAGATGTATTTTGGGTTGATTTGGGCGAGCCCTCAGGGTCAGAACCGGGTTATCGTCATCCTCACGTCGTCATCCAGAATAATCTTTTCAATCATAGTCGCATCAATACGGTGGTCGTTTGCGTCATTACTTCACACCTCAAACGCGCTAGAGCCCCAGGGAACGTTCTCCTGGAAAAGGACGAGGTTCACTTACCCAAACAGAGTGTGGTAAACATCTCCCAGATGGCCGGCTTCGTCTGCCGGGGGTGACCCGCGACCCCCAGGATGACGCTGTCGTAGCCTGTGCCAAGGGGGGAGAGGCGGCATACATCGTAAGTGGCGACCAGGATCTGTCGGTGCCGGGCAAGTACGAGGGCATTAAGGTCACTTGACTCCATGCCCCTCTTGCTGATATAATTCCCTCGTGATGCTCAGCGTACTCATCACCGCTTTCCGCGAAGCAGCGACGATAGGCCAGGCCATCGAGGCACTTCTGCCCCAATTGCCTGAAGACGCCGAGATACTGGTCATCTGCCCTGATCCCGCAACGATTGCCGTAGTGGACGATTACGCCACCCGCTACCCGACTGTGCGGCACGTGGCCGACCCCCAGCGGGGAAAGCCGGTTGCACTGAACACCGGGTTGAAGGCGGCGCAGGGAGATGTTGTGGCGCTCAGCGACGGGGACGTGGTCATTGCCGAGGACGCACTGGCCCCGCTGCTGGCCCCTCTCGAGGACCCGCAGGTGGGGGCAGTGAGCGGACGCCCCGTCAGCATCAGCTCGCGCGATACGATGCTGGGCTACTGGTCGCACCTGCTCACCGAGGGCGCCCACCAGATGAGACTGACCCGCGACCGGGCCGGCAAGTTCCTGGTCTGCTCCGGCTACCTCTTCACCTTCCGCCGGGCTCTGATCGAGCACGTGCCCGAGAACGCGCTGGCAGAGGACGCCGTGATCTCCCACCTTGTCGCCCACCAGGGCCACCGCATCCGCTATGCGCCCCGGGCGCGCGTCTTCGTCAAGTACCCCACCACCTACCGGGACTGGCTGCGACAGAAGGTCCGCTCCGCCGGCGGCTATGCCCAGGACTACATACGCAAGTCGCCACTGCGCATGCGCTCACCCTGGTTGGAGATCCTCGACGGCACACGACTGGCCCTGCGTTACCCTCGTAACCCGCGCGAGTTCCTCTGGACGCTGCTCCTCTTCGCCGCCCGCTTGCACCTGTGGCTACTCGTGTTCATCAACGTGCGCCTGCTCCGCCGCCCCCTGAGTGCCCTCTGGCAACGAGTCGAGACCACGAAGTGAAACGTGGAAACGTGAAACGTGATGCGTCACGCAGGCTCTCACGTTTCACGCATCACGTCAGTAGTGAATGTTGATCAGCGTGCCTACCGAGGCCCAGTTGAAGAGCCATTGCGCTTCAGGCGTGGGCAGGTTGATGCAGCCGTGGCTCATCGGATGGCCAAAGTTGGCGTGCCAGTAGGTGCCGTGGAGACCGTAGCCCCGGTAAAAGTACATTGTGTAAGGCACGTTGGGCAGATAGTAGCCGGGGCCGGACATGAGGGTGGAGACGTACTTGACGTAGATGCGATACCGGCCCGTAGGAGTCGGCGTGCCCGGCAGACCGGTCGAGGCGAGTGTGCTGCGCACAGGTGTGTTCCCCGCGTAGGCGGTCACCCGCTGCGCGCTGAGGTTCACGTCAATCCAGCGACCGCCGGTCGGGGCGGGAGACGGGGCCGGTGAAGGGGAGCTCCCGCCACCGGGGATGCGCAGCACCTGCCCGACGTAGATGTGCGAGGGGTTGCGGATGCCATTGGCCTGCACCAGCGCCCACGTGGAGACGCCATACCGCAGCGCGATGGCCGAGAGCGTGTCGCCGCGCCGCACAGTGTAGGTCTGGCCCGACGGGGCGGGTCGAGCGGGCGGCGCGGGCGCGGCCCCACGGCCTGGGATCACCAACCGCTGCCCCACGTAGACGCGATTGAGGTTGGCGATGCCGTTGGCGGCTGCCAGCGCCCGGTAGGTAACGCCATAGCGCAGCGCGATGCGGAACAGATTCTCCCCCCGCCGCACGATGTGCACGCCCGACGAGGGCACGACCGGGGTGGTAGCACTGCCGCCAGTTGGGATAACCAATCGTTGGCCAGTGTAGACGCGGCTGGTGTTGACGATGCCGTTGGTCGCCGCCAGCGCATCCACCGTCACCCCGTAGCGCAGCGCGATGCGGAACAGATTCTCCCCCCGCTGCACGACGTGGACGATGGAACCCTGGGCAAAGGCCGGTGCTGCCAGCGCCAGGGTCAGCACGAGCGCTATACTGAGCGTCAATATCCTGCGCATTGTTCTTCCTCCTCTCCCGCCCGCTGATCCAATGGTGCATCTACCCAATTTTACTCGAATTGGGTGAATTGGGGAAGCGGAGGAGATTTGCCCGGTATGGTATAGTTGCTCGTAGGGCGGACCGCCAGTCCGCCCTACGAGTCTTTCTCAATGATGGTTGCGCACCACCAGCCCTTCGATTACCTCAGGACAAGCGGCAGGTAGATGCGCTGCTCGGGGCTGGTGACCTCCACCGTCCAGGCGGGTGTCACCCAGTCCGAGTAGCCACTCACGTTATAGGCACGCATCTCCAGGTGTGGACACCCACAGACAGGATGGTAGCCGAGGTCGTGCCGGTGGTGGTGATGACTGTGCTGTCCACTTGCAGGAGGCGCGCACAGTGACGGTAACCGCCGGCAACGGTCCCAGTTCGTACGCGCTGGCATCGTCCGTCAGCGTGCTCACCACCGGCGTGCCGGCGCCATCCACCACGCTGACCTGCACGCCGAGGAGCGGCTCGCCGCCTGCACCGGTCACGTGGCCGGTGATGACGGCGCCGGTTGACGCTAACGTGGCATTGAGCGTGTGCGCCACCGGCCCATCCACGACGACGTTCTCCATAAACACGGGGCGATGAATGCCGTCGCTGATCCACACGTCAAACGCCCCGGTCGGCAGAGACTCGGCCGTATAGTAACCATCGGCGTCGCTGAACGCGGAAAAGGCCCGCCCGCTGCTCCGTTCGATCAGGCTGACAAAGCCCGGCGCCGGATTCGATTCGGGGTCGGTGAGTGTGCCCTGGACGATCTGCCCTTCCGTCAAGGTCACCTCGACGGCGCCAGCGGCTGGCACGGTGACGTTTTGCTCGTGCGGAGCCATGCCGTCCGCAAAGACGCGGAGTTGGTACTCTCCTGGTGTCAGATTCTCGATTGTGCTCGCGCCGTCCTGGTCCGTCAGACCGACCAGGTACGTCCCGAGGCTGTCGTCGCCACCGGCCGGCAGGAGGACGACGCGCGCACCCTCGATAGTCGGCGCGAGAACGACGGTCAACGATTCCTGACCGGCGATCAGGTCGGGCACGGTCACGTCATGGCCTACGGTCACGGACAGGCCGGTGTGGCTCAAGATGCCGGCGTCCCAACCGGCGGCTACCAGGTCGAATTCCCCATCTACGATCAAGTCGTACACACCAGACGTCACGTCACGGAAGCCAAAGCCGCCGTCATACCACAATTCGGTATAGATATGACAACGAATCCAAAGGGCGAAACGAATAGGAATTACAGCGATTCGTTTAATCCCCCAAATTCGCTGTCATATGTGGATGGAGGGCAACCCGGTCAACAAATACGGGTCACGATTTGGTAACAGCGCGGCCAAGATCATTCAATTCTCCACTCCTGGGCAGGGACCCCGCCCCTACCACATCGTAGGGGCACGGTTCCCGTGCCCTGGCGGTATTTTGCCCGTTTGCTTGACAGGTAGGGGAACCTGTGGTAAAATCATACCGACCGGTCGGTATCTAACGATGGAGGCGGAGATGAACCCACAGCGACGAGGAGAAGAGACCCGTTCTAGCATCCTGGAGGCAGCGGGAGAATGTTTCGCCCAAAACGGCTACGACGGTACCGGCGTGGCAGAGATCTGTCGCCGCTCTGGTGTGACCAAGGGGGCTTTTTACCACCATTTCCCCAGCAAGCAGGCGCTCTTCCTGGAACTGCTGGGCCGCTGGCTGACGGGGTTGGACACGCAACTGGAGGCAGCCCGCGCCGAGGCAGAGACCATCCCGGAGAGGCTCCTGCAGATGACCGGGATGGTCCGGCAGGTCTTTGAGGCAGGAAGCGGGCAACTCCCGATCTTTCTGGAGTTCTTGACCCAGGCCGCGCACGACCCGGCGGTCTGGCAGGCAACGATTGCTCCCTACCGGCGGTATCGGGCCTCCTTCCGCGGTATGATCGAGGCCGGCATCGCCGAAGGCTCGCTGCGGCCCGTTGACCCTGAGACAGCAGCCCAGGTCATCGTCTCTCTGGCCGTTGGGCTGGTGTTGCAGGGGCTGCTCGACCCCCACGGGGCCGATTGGGGGCAGGTGGCAGAGGAGAGTGTTCAGATGCTTTTGGAAAGTTGGGAGGAGAAGGGAGATTAGAGAATGGAGAACGGAGAATGGAGAACGGAGAATGGAGAGGAGGTAGTGAGATGAATGTGTTGTTGACAGGGGCTTTTGGAAACGTCGGGACAAGTACGCTGGAAGAACTGATCAAGCAGGGCCATAGAGTGCGCTGTTTCGACCTCAAGACGAAGGCGAACGAGAAGAAAGCCCGGAGATTCAAGGGACAGATGGAGGTGGTGTGGGGAGACTTGCGCCGCCCGGATGACGTCGCTGCCTCGGTGCGTGACCAGGATGTCGTGATTCACCTGGCGTTTATCATCCCCAAAATGTCGGCCACCGGCGTCGAGTCTGAGGCCCGTCCCGACTGGGCAAGGGAGATCAACGTGGGAGGCACTCAGAATCTTCTTAACGCGATGAAAGCCCTTTCCAGGCCACCCAAAATCATCTTCGCCTCGTCGTATCACGTTTACGGTAGAACGCAGAATCAACCACCGCCCAGGACTATCCTGGACCCGGTCCAACCCATTGAACATTATACACATCACAAGGTTGAGTGCGAGCAGATGGTCAAGGCGTCCGGGTTGGAGTGGACTATCCTGAGACTGGCTGCTACACTGCCGCTGGCGATAAAACTGGACCCGGGGATGTTCGACGTTCCCCTGAACAACCGCATGGAGTACGTGCACACGCGGGACGTGGGGCTGGCGATGGCCAACGGTGTGAGCAGTGAGGACGTGTGGGGGAAAACCTTGCTGATCGGAGGTGGTCCCCGTTGTCAGTACTACTACCGTGAGATTGTGGGGCGGATACTGGACGCTACGGGGGTGGGCATGCTGCCGGAAGATGCCTTTGGTTCGACGCCTTTCCCCACAGACTGGGTAGATACCACCGAAAGCCAGCGGCTTCTCAAGTACCAGCGACGTGATCTGGACGACTACATCCGGGAGATGACTGCGTTGATGGGTTACAGGCGGTATTTGATACAGGCGTGTCGCCCCATCGTCCGTTACTGGCTTCTAAGAAAATCCCCCTATTCCCGCCGTTCAAGGTCCAGGTCATTGAAGCGATTGCCGACCGCGCGACTGGCCGGCTAAAGTAGGTATGCTCAAAGGGGACGTGCCGTCCCCGCTGGCTTTCTTTCGTTACTCATTGCAGCCCAATTTGGCACGCGGGATGGGGAATGTCAACGGGGCAGACCCGTTACCAGGTCTGCCCTTGCGTCATTCGATTGCTACTATGCGGGGCCTCCCCCCTGGATCATTCTCAGTGGAGCGACGGGCTGGAAAGCCTGCCCTACTTTTTCACCGGAGACTGGGTTAAGCGCTCACGCGCCGGCCTGGTCAAGGGCCTCCCGCACGCATCGGGCCAGCGCGCCGAAGGCCGGTGTCTCCAGGGTCTCCGGCGTCCGTGGCCGGGGCAGATCCATTGCCACCTCCGCCACGATGGAGGCGGGCCGAGGCCCCAACACCAACACCCGGTCGGCCAGGAAGACAGCCTCCGGCACGGAGTGGGTAACCATCACCACCGTCTTACGGCGAGCCTGCCAGATGTGCAGCAACTCCTGTCCCATCTGCTCCCGCGTCAGCGCATCCAGCGCGCCGAAGGGCTCGTCCAGCAGCAGGAGATGAGGGTTGTGCACCAGCGCCCGAGCCAGGGCCACCCGCTGGGCCATTCCGCCGGAAAGCTGCGCCGGGTAGGCTTCCTCGAAGCCTGACAACCCCACCAGGTCTAACAACATCCGGGCTTGCCGGCGGGCTTCCTCTTTGCGGAACCCGTCCACCTCCAGCGGCAGCGCCACGTTGGCCACCACCGTCCGCCAGTCCATCAGCGTCGGCTCCTGGAAGACAATGCCCACGATCCGGCGGGGCCGGTCCATCTCACCTCCCGCCAGGCGGACCTTCCCCGCCGTCGGCCGCTCCAACCCGGCCACCAGCCGCAGCAGCGTCGTCTTGCCGCAGCCGGAGGGCCCCACCAGGCACAAGAACTCCCCCTCCAGCACCTGGAAGGAAAGCCCGCTCAGCACCGGGAGCCACCCACCGGGATGGCGGTAGGTCATCTTCAGCCCCTCGACTGTCAGAAGAGGTTCGCTCACACCACCTTCCTTCACGGCAGGCAGTCGTTGGTGAAGGCTTTCTCCGCTTCCACCGGGCTGGATAACAGCCCCGCCTCGAGCACCACCTCCTCCGTCTCCTGCCAGGCGGCGGGGTCGGACCACCCCAGAGGCTCCCCCTGCCAGTAGAGGATGGTGGTCTCCAGCACTGCCCGCTGCACGGTCTCGTTCTCGTCCAGCCCCTCCACGTACTTCCGACAGACCTCGAAGGCACCGTCCGGGTCATCCAGCGTATCGGCGAGCCCACGCAGGAAAGCGCGGACGAAGGCACGCACCAACTCCGGGCGCTCCCGCAGCGTCTTCTCGTTGGTGATCAGTCCGTTGGATACAAGGGTGGCGTAATCGGCCACGGAGACGAGGACGGTGTCGTAGCCCGCCTGGGCCAATTGGACCGGCTCGTTGTTGGCGTAGACCACCGCTGCATCCACCCGTCCCTCGGTGAGGTTAGCCAACTGAGTGTAGCCAATGACCTCCAGTGACACGTCATTCTCCTCCAGTCCAACCACCGCTGCCAGCGCTCGCCAGCCAATGTAGCTGGCCCCGAAGGTCTCCGGGATGCCCACCTTTCGGCCCGCGAGGTCCTGCGGACCCTGGATGCCGCTCTCTTCCAGGGCCACCACCGCCACGGGGAAGCGCCGGAACCAATTGACGATGGTGACGACGGGCAGTCCCTGCGCCCGCGCCAGCAGCACCTGGTCGCCGCTGGCGATGGCGAAGGGGGTTTCTCCGGCCCCGACCAGCCGCACCCCGTCTGTCTCCCAACTGTAGTCGAACTCTAACTCAATCCCCTCAGCGGCGAAGTATCCCCGCTCCACCGCCACGTACCAGGGGGCGAACTGGACATTGGCGACGAACCCCATCGGCAACCGGACGTGCGTCGGCTCCGGGGCGGGACGGACAGGGCAGTAGCATCCCACCAGCCCGACCAGCAGGGGTATAACGAACAGCACAAACCCTCGTTTCACTTTGCACCTCCTTTTTTATCTTGCAACTCCTGAGAAAGATTCCGTGCGCCAGCGGAGCAGCACCCGCTCCGCCAGGGCCATAGCCCCGTAGAGAGACTGGGCCAGCACCACCAGCGCGCCGATGCCCACAAAGACCAAGGGGGTATCATATAGTTGCTGGCCTTGCTTAAGCAGGTATCCCAACCCCCGGTCGGAGGCGACAAACTCCCCCACCACAGCCCCGACAACTGCCAGGGTGGCACCCACCTTGAGCCCCCCCAGGAGCACCGGCAGTGCCGCCGGCACCTCCAGCAGCCAGATCGTCTGCCAGCGGCTGGCCTCCAGCGCCCGCATCAGGTCCCGCAGATCTCGTTCCACCGAGCGCATGCCGACGACGGTGTTGACCAGGATGGGGAAGAAGACGATGAGGGCACAGACCACGACTTTGGAGAGAAGCCCGGTGCCGAACCAGATGACCAGCAGAGGGGCAACAGCCACCACGGGGACCGACTGGGAAGCGACGACGTACGGGGCCAGCAGCCGCTCTGCCAGGGGGGAATGGGCCAGCCCGTAGCCCAGGAGCGTCGCCACCAACGTGCCCAGCCCCAGCCCCGCCAGCACCTCCCGCAGTGTCACCCGGGCGTGGAACCAGAGGGAACCGTCGGCCAGAAGGTCGCCCAGCCGCTTCAAGACCGCTCCAGGCGACGGGAGAATGAAGGGCGGGTAGCCACCCAACCAGACCACTCCCTGCCAGAGGGCCAGGAAGGCGGCGAAACTCAGCAGGGCCAGTCCGATCCGCGACGTGTACCTTCGTCTCATAAACCTGCTCCACAACAAATGCCCCGTGGGGCGGGATGTTCACCACGGGGCACAGACATCAGCGCAACGAAAACCCCGAAGACCATGAGGCCTCCGGGGTATGGATCTCGCGCGTGCCGCAGGACGCGGCTCTGCCGCTCACCTTCTCCCATCCGGACTTTCACAGTCGGCTCCGGACTGGGCGGCGAAAGGTGCCGCCTTCACCGGATCGGCCGCTTGCGCGGCTCGCGGGCTCGGCAGGCGCGGGGCCTGCCCTACCGCCGGTCGGGAATTCCACCCTGCCCCGAAGGTGATAACGCTCGATTGTCAGTGACGCAATTATACTTGCTTTGGGCGATTTGTCAAACCTTGATGACCCCCCAGTTCCTTTCCCACCCTCTCGAAGGCCTCCTGGCCGCGATCGAGCAGGAAATGCTGATGAGCATGGAGGAAGAGCACGGTAACTAAATCAATCCGAGCTTCTCCCCTCCTTCCTTGAAGGCACCGATGGCTTTGTCTAACTGATCCCTCGTGTGCTCCGAACACAACTGGACCCTGATTCTCGCCTTACCGCGAGCCACCAT
>CAYPOY010000056.1:0-21815 GCA_964412395.1 uncultured Anaerolineales bacterium
CCCTTTACGCCTCGGTCAGAGACCTTCGGCGAACGTCAGAGACCTTCGGCGAACGTCAGAGACCTTCGGCGAACGAGGACGAGGCCATTCTGCTCATCCTGGCACTCACGCTGGAGAAACGGCGTTGGGGCACACTTCCCGCATGTAATTGTACTCCTGATCCTCGATGATCAGAGCCCGCACGAAGGCAAGGAGAATGTCCTGCTGATCCGGGGGAAGCTGGCCGAAAAGGTAGACAGCCTCCTCAAGAAGGTTCAGGGCCGGATCTTCAGCCGCAATCGGCGCAGCAGATTCCCCAGCAGCCCGCCCGGCATCTGTCCCGGCGTCACACCTCCGTCGTCTCCCCGATTGCCGTAGACGTCGTAATGAACGATCTCCACTAATGGCTTGCGGGATGGCGGGTCCGGGTCCTCGGCCGGGAACCCCACTGTCAGTAGCCCTACGATCTCCACGTGATCCGGTATCTTGAGAACGGAGGCAATCGCCTTCCGGTCCAGGCCCCCAATCCAGCAGGTCCCCAGCCCCAGGGCTTTGGCCTGCAACATGATCTGCGACCCCGCCAACCCTACATCCTCGTGGAGGAACTGCCGGTAGACCCGGTTGCGGGCATCCCCGCACAAGACGATGAGCAGCGGGGCCTCCTCCACATGCGCCCAGCGGACGAAGTAGTAAGCGGCGTGCTTCGCGACCTCCCGGCGAACTGCCTCGTCCCGGACAACGATGAATGCCCACGGCTGCCGGTTGCTGGCCGAAGGCGCCCACCGCCCAGCCTCCAGCAGTTGTTCGACCATCTCGTCCGGCACCGGGTCTGGCCGGTAGCGGCGGATGCTGCGTCGCCCCTTGAGCAGGGCCAGCACTGATTCGGGAGAGAGCTGTTCATCATTGGGGTGCTCGTCACCAGCCCAAACAAGTTCGGGACTCCGGTATGTCATCTCACCAGTGTTCGTACCGCACCAGTTCGGACAACGGCTTGCGCTTTTTCGGCCCGGGTTGGTCTGCCGGGTACCCCAACGGTGTGAAGACGATCGGCTCCACGCCGTCGGGCAGACCCAACACCTCGCGCGCCGCATCCGGGTCGAACGCGGCAATCCAGCACGTGCCCAGTCCCACGTCCGCGGCAGCCAGGATCAGGTGATCCATCACGATGGCCACGTCCACATCGGTGTAGTTCTTGCCGTCTCGGCGGGCCCAGCCGTGGGCCGGAAGCCCGCAGGCGCAGATAATCAACGGCGCTTGTACGAACCAATCCTGGCCGTAGATACGCTTCAACTCTGCTTCTCGACCCGCCGTGTGGATCACAATGATCCGAAAAGGCTGCCGGTTGGTCGCGGTCGGCGCCAGGCGCACCGCCTGGAGCACCTGGTGCAGTTTTTCATCCTCGACTGGACCGGGTTTGTACGCCCGCACGCTGTACCGCTTCTCGATCAGTTCTGAGAATTCCATCCTCTGTCTCCTTTTCACGAATCTACGAATTTACGAATCTACGAATCTACGAATCTACGAATCCACGAATTTCGTCCATGGCGATCACCTGAACAGAACGCCGCATATTGACACCAACGACGTACCATTGTCATCGGCAGGACAGCGATCGTAGGCCACTTGCTCCCCCCGGACCGGGCTCAGCACGCGCAGCGCCAGGTAGATGGGTGGCAGCCCACACACGTTGCGGCGGTCTCCCTCGCGCTTGATCGCCGCGAAGAACCCCCCTGCGTCGCCTGCACATATCCGCTCAATAAGTTCATCGTCGGCCACTTGCAACCGAGCACGCCCCACGAGGTCCAGCGGTTGGCCGCCGAAGGCCGGGCCAACGTGCGAGAGATCACCTGCGGCTACGACAACCACCCGACGCCCGGCCGTCGTCTGTCTGAGCGTGTCCACCAGCGCATTGACCGCCGGGTCATGTTCAGGAAGGCCCGGCTTCGCCTCCCCCCGCACAAAGTGACCGAACGAGCCACATAGGATCGGCACAAGTTCGCATGGCTGCCCCTCGCGCGTGTAGTGCAGCCAGACCGCCGCCAGTTCGATGGAATGTTCGCTGCGATGGTAAAGTTCGTCGGCGAAAGCTGCTTCTGCACCTATCGCGCCGGCCAGCGCATCCACGACCTCGTGCGCTGTCGGCAGGACCCCGAACGGCGTACTGTAGTGCTGGCGCGTCAACGTCAGCCGACCGTCTTCCCCAAAGTGGTCGGTGCCCAGCAGGACCACCAGTTCGGCTGCCTTGACCACCTCCGCCGCACGCTTCCAGACGCGGGCGTAGACCGGCCCACCGCGAGCGTAGTCAATGTGCGGGCTAACCAGGCCACGGCCGTCGTCGAGGGTAGGGCTCACATCGCCCACAGTGTCGAGATAGCCATGCAGGGAGCAGCGCAGTTCGTCCGCGCCGGCCGGGTACGACCGCCCGGCGAGGACAGGCGGCCGGAAGGGGGCCTGATGGTACTCGGCCAATGCGCGTTCCCGCGCCCGGGCGAAGCGGTCGTTGTCCAACAGCAACGCCTCGTCGAACACGGCCAGGACTTGCTTCAGCGCATCCGGCCCGATGCGCAGCCCGAACCGGACGCCAAGGGCCGCGCGGAGGGCACTGCTGTCCCGCGTCCCATCGCACAGCGCTAACATTGGGGCCAGATACTGAGGGATGACGACCGTCTTATCGGTCAGTTGCAGCGGATCGCGCAGCAGGAGAGATATCCGCCTCCTCTGAGCGATTGGGTGGACGTCAACAGCACGCAGCTTAGGAAATCGCGCCTCCATCGGAGTAGTCATTCTGCCGTACCACTATGCATTCAGCCACCCACGCCGACGATGCGGGCAATCAGGTTACGGTGCGGCGTGATGGCCCCCTGCGGGCAGACCTCGGCACAGCAGAAGCAACCTATGCAGCGATCCAGGTCAAAGAGAGGGGGCTGCCCAGGCGTGATTGCCTCCCGGGGACAAACCTCCGCGCAGCGACCGCAGCCGACGCACGCGGACGATACCAGCCGGGGGCGGAGCCGTATGGCCCTGCTCAGCGGCGCGCTGACCCACGCGGGGACGCGGAAGTACCAGTGGGCCTTCGGCAGGGACACTGTCCCGAAATCCAAAACACGCCCCTGCCCCATGACCTGCACCGCGTCGAGGTCCGAGACCCCCAGCCTCCGGGCGCCCGCCTGGCCCAGGTGAAGGACCTCGCCAGGCCGGTAGCCCAACGCCTGCGTAATCACCGCGTCCAGCGCGACCGGGTCCGCCGAGGCCGCCAGACATCCATACCGGCGGGGTGTGCCCCCCACCCCCGGCCCATTCCCTTCCTGGCCCAACACCCCGTCCATCAGTGTCAACCCCGGCCGGACCAGTTCCAGCACATCCACCAGGGCCTGGCTAAAGTCCTGCACGCCAGGGGCTCGACAGTGGATCTCGCGTTTGCGGGTGCCAGGGACGGTGCCGAAGAGGTTCTTCACCGCGCCCGTGTAGAGGGTCAGGATGTGGGTCTTCAGTTTGGGCAGGTTAATCACCAGGTCAGCCTCGAGAACCGGGCGGGCGATGAAGTAATCACTGCCGTCCAGCCGCTTCCACACCACCCCGTCGAAGGGGACCAGGCGAGCGCCGGTGCACTCCGCTACCTCCGCCATCCTGCTCCTGCGCAAGACCAGGGAAATGTTCCTGGCGGAGCCGCCGGGGGAGTCGCCGATGAGAACAGTCCCTCCGGCCTCCTGCACCAGTTCAGCCATCGCCTGGACCACTGCCGGGTGGGTCGTTACCGCCTGCTCCAGGTCGGCGGCAGCCAGCAGATTGGGTTTGAGCAACACCCGCATCCCTGGACGGACGAACCGGCCGATGCCGCCCAGTGGGGCGAGTACGACGATCACCGCCTGGCGGACTGCGCCGGGCTCATACGCCTCGCAGGCAACGACAGAGACGATGGACATATTCTCACCGCTCTTCGATGCGGATGATCTTGATCAGGTCGCCAGGGGACGTAGCAGCCTGGGGGTCACGGGGCGACAGCGATTCGAGCACGTCCATACCTTCGATCACCCGCCCGAAAACGGCGTGATGACCGTCCAGCCAGGGGGTAGGTTCGTAGGTGAGGAAGAACTGGCTGCCATTGGTGTCAGGCCCCGAGTTGGCCATGGAGAGAATGCCAGGGCTGTCGTGCTTCAGGTCCGGGTGAAACTCGTCGGGGAATCTGTAGCCCGGCCCCCCCGTACCAGTGCCGGTGGGGTCACCCCCCTGGGCCATGAAGTCCGGGATGACGCGGTGAAAGGTCGTGTTGTCGTAAAATCCCTGGCGGACAAGAAAGACGAAATTGTTGACCGTGTTGGGCGCTTTGTCGGCGAACAGTTCGACGACGATACCGCCCTTTTCGGTTTCGAAGGTGGCGATGTAGGTCTTGCCGGGGTCAATCTGCATCACCGGGGGCGCGCTGTACATGTTGTTACGGTCGGCAGGATTTGTTGGCATTGAGATAGACTCCCCTTCAGACAAGACGGCGGGCGTGGGAGAAACCGGTTTGCCCGGTCCTACGGTAAACCAAAGAGCCACCGCGCCCAGTAAGAGTGCGGCAGAGATGCCGCCAACCCACCACCAGAAACGGGTGGAGGAACTCGAAGCAGACTTTTGCTGCGACTCGGACAGGTATTGCCTCCGCCTACCACTGGCTGGCGGCCGGACGCGGCGGTTTTTCTTTCCTTTCCTGGACAACAAGGATTCCTTTCTGGCATCTAAATAGTGACTACACAAAGAGACTGAGAGCCCAATGCTACTGAATTGAGTTTAAGTATACCATAATTGCTCATATTCACCAAAGACAACCGGGCAGCGTCGGAAGTCGGAGAATGTTCATGCGAATGTGCCTCAAGCATACAGGCCCGGCGCTGTGCCGGGCCTGTAGCCGAAACGCCCATTCGGGAATCTACGGCTGTGGCGGAGGACCAGAGCCGGGTGGAATCGTCTCTCCATCGGGGAGATCACGCAAATAGCTACACGAAACGAACCGCACGTCCTCCCACACGTGCCCCTCCGCCTCGAAGGTTGCAATGTCACGGATCCACCGCTTTGCGCCCCCTTCCAGCCGATAGATGTGAGGACTGCTATGACACTTGAGCAACACATGTAGCGGCGTTCCTATCTCAAACTGGTCCAGGAAGCCATTCTCCACGATATGCACGTCTCCCCAGGTGAAGTCAAAGTGCTCAAAAGCATCCAGGCTGCTGATCCAGCGGAACTGCCCGTTCTGGTAGACGTAAATCTCCTCGTCGTCCTCCTCTTTGACCACCAGCCCGTCCCGCATCACGAGGGCAGCGCTATCAGGCATGGCAGTGGCCAAGGTAGTGCCGTGCCGGTTGAAAGGAATGTTGATCAGCACGACGGTGATGAGCAAGCCCAGCGCCAGCCGGCCCATCAGGCGGGCAGCGTGGGAAGGAGCTTGCCCTGAGCCTGTCGAAGGGCCTGGGGACACAGGTGGCAGTTCCACCTCTGGCTCCGGCTCCGATTCTGGCGGCTCCCTCTCTGCCACAGCCTGCGGCTCTGTGAACGCTCCCACAGATTCCAATGGCTCGGCGAGAGCGGTAACAGGCGGGGTGGGCACTCCGGCAACAGGTGGCTCAGCGGAAAGCAGGGGCCCCTCAGTTACACTCGGGGCAGGCTGTCTCCGGGCCCGCATCCGCTCCTCAATCTCCTCCACCAGCAAGTCGAGTATCTGGTTCACACGGGCTGGCTGCTGATTATTCATAATCGCTCTACCTCACGGTGAAGAAACCCAAAATCTCGCCGATGCTGGCCAAGATATTGGCGTAAAAGTTACCGCCCAGTCGGCGGAACAACTCGAACTGCATGCTTGGCGCACCGATGAACGGGCGCAACGTCCAGGCCATCTGGCTACCGACGAAGGCGTAGATCAGGATCCACAGCCGCACCACGTTCCGCTTGGCCTTTATCCCTTCCTTACCACCGGTAGACACGACCCGCATACCCTGGCTGAGGAACGCCACCCCCACCAGGCCCGCGATAGTGAAGACGCCTACGTTGAGCAGTTTGAAGAACTGGTACTGACTCGTCGTGAGCAGGAAGAAAAGCACAATAGGGGCAAAACTGAGGAGCAGCACCGCCGTCACCGTGATTGCCGTCAGAATGAGGGTAAAGTTCTGCGTCAGGCTCTGGTTGGAGCCGAAGATGAGGTTGAAGAAATAGAGCGTGGGCGAGCAGACGACGAGCGTAGCCAGGAAGAGCAGCGGCAACTTGACGGCGGAACTGAGCGTCTGCCATAGGCTATGGGTTGAGCCCATCACTGCCCCGTACAACGCGAAGAAGGCAACGCTGGAAATAAGCATGGCCCGCATCTTCCGACCCAATTCCACTCCCTCCCGAATCTCGGCGAAGAACAGGCGCCGATTGCGCAGTATCGTCTCAATAATCGCCAGATTGTTCACTTGATGCACTCCTATGTGTTAGATTCTTGATGTCAGCGCTGGTCTCATCAGCCTTCCCCCTGGATTAACACCCGCCGCTACCCGGCCCGTATGGATTTAACCAAGCGACGAATAAGACCCAAGAGTGCCGGAGCGAGCATCAGCGCCACCACATATCCCCCGTGAATGGATGTCCTCCTTACATCCACCCATCCATTCCCCGGCCCTTTCCAGTAGACCACTGTGCCCACAGCCATCACTGCCACAGCAAGCATCGTGCCGACCAGCAATGACAAGGCCCGCTGCCACGTCCGGGCACTGCGCATGTAGGCCAGTGCTCCCTCTACCAAAATAAGCGTTAACAGAAGCATGTAGGATAACTGGTAACTATTGTCCACCTCGTCGAAGGCTAGCACCACTGCCAGGGGCATAACGCCGTACAGCCCAAAAGAGAGCCGCGTCCAGTCCTCCCACACATCCGTCACCAGTCGAAAAAGAGGCCGCAGCGAGCGGGTGAGCGCCAGGGCAGTCACTGCAATCACCAAAATTCGATAGCCGCGCTCATGTTATTTTCCTCTACCAACGCAAGGCAGGCCAGGCGAAGAAGATCACCGACAGTGCCCAGAAGAAAGCCCACGAGGCCAGCGCGTAGCGCCAGCGCGGGAACTTTAGCAAGGGCACCACCAATGCCGCCAGCGACACGACCCAGAACGCCGGCCGCACCAGCACCTCCCGCCAACCGACGGCAGTGCCATCGGGGGCGAAGACCAGCCAGCGCAGGGCCAGAGCACAAACGACCGGCAGGGCCGCTGCGACGACGCCGTCGGCCGTCCCCCAGCCGACGTGGGCGGCGTGGAGTTCCCGCCCCACCTCCTCCACGCCGAAGTGGGCAGCAGCCTCGGCCAGCGCTGCTTCCTCATCCAGCCCCCGCGCCCGTGCCGCCGCCACCGCATCCTCCAGGTGGCCCCGGAGTTCCTCCAGCAATTCGTACTCCGTCTCGGCATCCAGGTCGAGTTGAGCACGAACCTGCTCCAGCACGCGATCCAGCTTTCGACCTACCCCCCCGGCCCCCCTCCCTACCAGGGAAGGGGGAGCATCCAACTCCCCTCCCCCCTCCAGGGAACGGGGAGCATCCAACTCCCCTCCCCGCTTCGGGGAGGGGCCGGGGGAGAGGTCAAACACCTGCCCCCCCCTCACGTCGCCTCCAATCCCAGCAGTTGATTCATTCGCTGGCTGAAGGTCTGCCAGCGCTGCATCTCGACTTCCAACTGGCGGCAGCCCTTCCCGGTAATGGTGTACATCTTGCGCCGTCGAGTGCCAGGCTCGCCCAGCCACCGGCTCTCCAGCAGCCCATCCTGCTCCATCCGGTGCAATCTGGGGTAGACGAGCCCCTCCTTGAAGCGGAAGTAACCCTGACTACGCACCTCCAGCCGCCGGATGATCTCGTAGCCGTGCAGCGGCTCCCCCTCGTCCACCAGCAGTTTGAGGATCGCCACAGTGGTCGTCCCCTTGCGCATCTGGTCAATCTCGCCCATAACCCTGTCATTCCCTGAGATTCATATCCATAATTTACTTATGCTTAGTATAGCACAAGAGTGCGGAAATGTCAAGGTCCCGACTTGCCCGCGTGCACCATCTCGATCACGCCGTCCTCCGCAATCGGATAGGCGCGAGCACAGCCCGTACAGCGGAAGGCCCGCGCCTCGCGGTTCAACTGGCCGCCGCATGCCAGGCAGCGCAGAATCCCAGACAGCGGCCGAACGGACCCGCCCCGTGGCTCTCCGGCTTTGACCGCCCACGCCAGATCGTAGTCCATCTGCCACGGCCCTACCCTGAGCTCTTCGAGGGGAAACTCGTGCAGCAAACACTCGAACTCGTCGCGGGGGAAAGCTCGCCCAGGCAGGAACTTTGCATCGTGCCCGATGCGGTTGGTCACCAGCAGCACCCCGCCGGGCCGCAGGACGCGCACCAGTTCCGCCAACACCGCTCGCGGGTTGGGCGTGAACTCCAGGGCCTCCAGGCATGTCACGGCGTCGAAAGTATCATCATCGAAGGGCAGACAGCGGGCATCTTGCCAAATGTAAGTCAGCCGGTCGGCGAACTGCGCCGTTCTTCGTACCGCCTCGCGCAGCATACGGCGCGAGAGGTCAAGCCCGATAACCCGCCCGTTGAAAGCGGGCTGCCGCAGCAGCGCCCGGGGCAGCCGGCCCGTACCCGTCGCCACGTCGAGCACCAGGGGGGCAGGGATCACTCCCAGTGCGTGGGCCAGCGGCAGGCCCAGGAACCACTGTTCGTCGCCAGCGTCGAACTGCTTGACGCGCTCGTAGATGTGAGCCGACCAGTCGTAGAGCAGCACCACGACGCGCGGTCCCAGGTAGGTTCCCTCGGCGAGGATCAGTTGCCAGTAGAGGAGCAGTCCCAGTAGTGCGAGGCCAAGGAGCCCCAGGAGCAGCGCGGTCCAGGCCATCGCTCACAGTGCCCAGGCAGCAACCAGCATCGCTGCCATCAGCCAGGGCCGGGTGTGGCGCACGTACCAGGATGTCGGCTGACCACGCCGCAGCCAGGAGAGTAGCGCCAGTTGTGGGGCGAGCAACAACAACAGACATCCCGCTGCCAGAGGATTATGCAGTACGACGAGGAGTGCCACTGCCAGGAATTGTGCCCCGATCCCTAGCGTGCGTTCCCAGGGTGAGTTGGCTCGCCAGGCAGCTCCCCAGGCCAGGGCAAAAGCCAGCGCCAGCCCGGCCGAACGCAACGTGAGCGACCCAAAAGCGAAGTGCCCAGCCAGCCAGGGGAGTGCCACGGCAATGACGGCGTCCCATTGCGGCGCAACTGTGCCCCGTCCACCCTCCCACGCCAGGCCCAATTGCATCACGGCCAGGGCAGCAGCGCTCAGCAGCACCAACTCCGTCCCCAACAGCGCTCCCAGCACCGCCGTCACTGGCAGGGCGACGACGATGGCCGAGAACGCAGGCCCGCAGGTGGGCCAGAAGATGTCACGCCACCAGGCACGCAGTTGCCCTATCCAACGAGATACCCGGCCCCCAGGTGAGCCAGGGAGTGTATAGGGGAGCGTTGCGACCAGCTCGCTGCAGTGCCAGCCGCGCCAATGGCGCAGCGGTGTAGCCCAGTCAGTGCTCCCCAGAGCTGCCCACAATGTGCCCCATCCCCCATCCACCAGCAAGATCAGCAAAGCCAGCCGCAGCCAGTCCTCGCCTTGCCGGCCGAAGCCGCCCGAGGCGACAACGCCACACAGCGCCGCCCATGCCAGACCTAACCAGGTGATCAGGTTGGCCAAACGAGCCTGCAGGCGAATCAGGCCGCCGGAGGCTGGGCAAGAAGCAGTTGAATGGGGATTTCCTTCCATAGACCGGGTGGATTATACCACAGATTGCGCAATAACGCTCAGCACGGATTGCGCGCAGGCGATCCAGGAAAAACGGCGCACGTTGGCGAGGCCGCGCTCAATCAGGCGCTCCCGTAAGGCTGAATCAGCCACGATACGCTGCATAGCGGCGGTGATGGCGGTGGTATCGTGAGGATTCACCAGAAGCGCCGCGTCCCCAGACACCTCGGGCAGGCTTGAGGTAGTGCTGGTGATGACCGGGCAGCCGCAGGCCTGGGCCTCCAACACCGGCAGTCCGAACCCCTCGTACAGCGATGGAAAGACAAAGGCCAGTGCACCGCTCAGCAGGGCGGCCTTATCCTCGTCGGGGACATAGCCGGGGAAGAGCACGCGCTCCTCCAGGCCCAGACGGTGCACCTGGGCAAAAAGGTCTTCGTAAAGCCAGCCACGTTTGCCAGCCAGGACCAGGACAGTTCCAGGTTTCAGAGTTTCAGGTTCCAGGGCAGCAAAGGCAGTGATAATGCAGGCCAGATTCTTGCGCGGCTGGAGGGTGCCCAGGTAAAGAAAGTAGTCGCCGACGATGCCCCAGCGCGCTTTGACCGCCTCGATCGCGGCGGGGTCACGCACCGGAGCGAGGGTCTCGTCACAACCAGGGTACACGACGGCGATCTTGTCCGGTGGGGTGCCATAGCGAGTCACCAGGTCAGACTTGGTGGCCTTGGAGTCGGCCAGTATCCGTGCAGCGGCACAGGTGTTCCAGCGTGTGGAGAGGTCGAGATACAGACGCTGAGACCAGGGGTGGGCCTCTGGGAAGTAGAGGTAGCCCAGGTCGTGGACGGTGACCAGGCTGGCACGCGGATGGACAAGGGGCAGGACATGAGCCGGGACGAACAGCACGTCTGGCGGACGACGGGCCATCTCCCACGAAAGGCGGAGGTGGGTCCACAGGCGCGGGAAGGGGATGACGCGGAATTCAGCGCCAGTGAAGGCACCAGTGGAAGGACTGCTGCGGAAGTAGAGACGAAAGCGATGCGAGCTTTCGAGTGTCAGCAGCGCCCGGATGAGTCGCCGGGAATAGACCTCGGTGCCGGTCGGACGGGCAGCGACCGCGCGGCTGGCGTCAATACCAATCAACATTATGCTACGGGCGTTTGCCGAGCAAGGCACGAAGGAGCACCATCAGGCCCACCAAAACCAGGATGAGCGGCCACAGCCTGGGCAAGAGCTCGCGGGTCTGCGGGCCGAACAGTTGCAGCGTCACGGCGAGCCCGGCGCCGCCCACCACGAGGGCCACCAGTGCCAGGAAGAGTGCGTCCCAATCGCGGAAGTGGGCTGCGGCCCATTGGGCCAGGAAGGCAACGCCGCCGATGAGGACGAAAACGGGCCACCAGGTGCCCAGGTCGCGATACTTCAGCGGGCCCAGGGTAACGAAGAAGAACACCAGCCCCACGAGCGTGGCGGATGTTCCAACGAAGACCAGGCCAGGGTCGCGCCGCTGGCCGAAGACGTAGCTGCCCAGGAAAGCCAGGCCACCGGCGAAGGGGAAAACGGGCCAGATGACGTCCCAGCCGGGGATGCCAATACCTAATTCGTTCAGCAAAAGGTAGACGCCCAACAGGATAAATAAAAGGGCCAGAACGATCGTCCCTTTTCGCATGGGTTCATTCCTCCTTTCCCTCCAGTGCGCTGATCTTGTCCACGCGCCGCGCGTGGCGGCCGCCCAGGAACTCGCTGTCGAGGAAGACCTGCACGATGTCCAGCGCCGAACCGATGCCAAGCACCCGCCCTCCAAGACAGAGAATCTGCGCGTCGTTGTCCTCACGCGCCATGCGTGCCATGTAGCAGTCGGTGCAAACCGCCGCCCGAATACCGCGCACTTTGTTGGCAGCCATGCTCACGCCGATTCCTGTGCCGCAGATGAGAATGCCACATTCGGCCTCTCCAGCGGCCACAGCGCGGGCCACCAGAGCGGCGAAATCAGGGTAGTCCACAGACTCCAGGCTATGTGTGCCCAAGTCCTGTACCTGGTGACCTTGGGCGATGAGGAACCTGGCAATGCGCTGCTTCAGTTCGTATCCGCCATGGTCGGCGCCGATGGCAATGTCCATTGGGTTCACCTTCCATACACTACAACGTTACTCTATCCCATGGAACGTGCTGGTACCGGGTCACTTCGCTTACTCATACCGCAGTGCATCAATCGGGTTGAGCCGCGCCGCCCGCCAGGCCGGGTAGATGCCGGAGGCCAGGCCGACGAAGGCTGAGACGGTGGTCGCCAGCAACACTGCGTTGGGCGAGAGTGCCGCGCGGAACTCCCCGATCAGCCGGGTGATGATCTCCGCCCCCGTCGCCCCCAGCCCGATGCCCACGGCCCCGCCGGCGAGCGCCAGCATCACTGCCTCGATGAGGAACTGCCACAGGATGTCGCGCCGCCTGGCCCCCACCGCCTTGCGCAGCCCGATCTCCCGCGTGCGCTCCGTCACCGAGACCAGCATAATGTTCATAATCCCAATGCCGCCCACCACCAGCGAGACGGCAGCAATAGAACTCAGGAAGATGGTTATAACGCCCATAACCTGCTCGAAGACGCCAAGCAGGCCGGCCTGACTGATAATGGAGAAATCATCCTCGTCGCGGAAGGCGATGTCGTGCCGCTCCCGCAGCACCGTGGCGATCTCCTCCTTGGCTGCACTAATCCGCTCGTCGCTGACCGCCTGCGCCAGGATGACCGAGACACTACGCTCACCGGCGAGGGTGCGCGCAGGGAAGAGGCGCGTCTGCGCCGTGGTCAGAGGGACAAAGACGATGTCATCCTGGTCGGCAAAGCTGGTTGCGCCCCCCTTCTCCTCCATCACGCCGATGACGCGGAAGGCGATGTTGTTGATCTTCATCGTCTCGCCCAGCGGATAGAGATTATCGGGGAAAAGATTTTCGACTACGGTCTGTCCCAGGACAACCACCCGCGAGCGGCCTTCCATGTCCTGGGCACTAATGAACTCCCCCACCACCGGATACCAGTTGCGCACCACCTTTAATTCCGGCGTGACGCCATTCACCTGGGTGAAGCGCTCCTCTCTCCCCACCACCACGCGGCCAAACTGAGCCAGTCCCGGCGCTACCCTGGCCACATCGGGTACGCGCAGCGGGTCGGCCAGCGCCTCGGCATCACCCACTGTCAAGGTGGCACCGACGCCCATCATAGCCGCTCCACTCGACATGGGGTCCTGCATCGCGCCAGGGAAGACGAACAGCAGGTTAGTGCCAATGTCCTGGAACTGGTCGGTGATGTAGGCCTGCACGCCATCGCCCACCGACATCAGCGTGATGACCGCCCCGACGCCGATGATGATACCCAGCATGGTCAGGCTGGCGCGCAGCTTGTTAGCCATCAGCGCCCGCCAGGCCAGGCGCATGCTCTCCAGGATGTTCATACTGCCTCACCTCCTGCAGCAGCCACCAAGGGCTCCGCCACTATCTCCTCGTGGGTAATGTGTCCATCGTGCAGATATATAATCCGACTTGTATGCTGTGTAATGGTCGAATCGTGCGTCACCAGCACCACCGTGATCCCGCGATACCGATTCAACCATTGCAGGATCGCCATGACCTCCGCCCCCGACTTGCTGTCCAGGTTGCCCGTTGGCTCGTCGGCCAGGATGATGGAGGGCTTGTTGATCAGCGCGCGGGCGATGGCCACCCGCTGCTGCTCGCCGCCCGAGAGTTCGGTCGGCTGGTGCGCCATGCGGCCCGCCAACCCCACCGCCTCCAACGCTGCCCGCGCCCGCGTGTGCCGCTCCGCGCGCGGTACCCCAGCGTAGACCAGCGGCAGTGTCACGTTCTCGAAGGCGCTCGTGCGAGCTAAGAGGTTAAAGGTCTGGAAGACGAAGCCGATCTTGCGTTTGCGGATGTCGGCCAACTGGTCGTCGTCGAGATGGCTGACATCAACCCCCTCCAGGAAGTACGTGCCCGAGGTGGGCTGATCCAGGCAGCCGATGATGTTCATCATCGTGGACTTGCCCGAGCCTGAAGGCCCCATGATGGCGACCATCTCGCCGGAGCTGACCTGGAGCGAGATACCGCGCAGGGCATGGACCTCGACCTCGCCCATCTGGTAGACTTTGGTGACGTCCTGGACGTAGATGACCGACGCCTCCATCACTGCATCTCCTCCCTGATCACCTCGATCATCTTCTCCTGGATGAGCACAACCTCGTCTCCTTCCTCCAGGCCGCTGAGCACCTGCACGACGCCGTTGCCCCGCACACCCAACTGGATGTCCACCCGCTCGGTTTGCCCCCCTACCCGGCGCTGGACGTAGGTCTGGCCGGTGTGACGGTCAATGCGCACCAACCAGGTGGGGATGAGCAAAGCGTCCGTCACTTCCTCGACCGTTACGGTGGCGTTGGCGCTCATGCCAGCCCGCACAGGCGCGTCGGTCGAGTCCAGCACAATGGTCACGTCATAGGACACGACGCCCGGTGCTATTACCCCGGTATCCATCGGTGCTGACCCTCCGGCGCCCATTGATGCCGCCATCCCGGCGTCCGTTAATGCTGCCCCCATGGCCGCCGGGGCAATGCGCTCGACCGTGCCGCTGAGCACGACGTCGGGCAAAGCATCGAGCGTCACCTCCACCGGTTGCCCCTCGACCAGTTGGGCCACGTCAATCTCATCTACCTCGACGTCAACGTGGAAGCGGGAGTTATCTACCAGCGTAATGGCTGGCAGCCCGCTACCGACCATCTGGCCCACCGAGACGTTGACCGCTGCAACCACGCCATCGAAGGGAGCGTACAGCGCGGCACGCTCCAGCGTCAGTTCTGCGATGTCCAGTGCAGCCCGTACCTGTGCGACCTGCGCTTCGACAGCAGCGATCTGCGCGTCGGTAGCGCCAGCCAGCGCCAGGTCGAGGCGGGCCTGCGCCGCATCCCGCTGCGCAGCAGCAGCCCAGACGTTGGCCCGCGCCGCGCGAATCTGGTTCTCGTCCGCGCCGGCCAACACTTCATCAAGACCAGCCTGAGCAGCAGCCAGCGCTTTGTCGGCAGCGTTTAGACCGTAGCGCGCCTGTGTCTCAAGATCGCCCAAAGCAGGACAAATCTCCATACCGTAGTAAGTGAAACACTTCATCGTCATTTTATGCATGTCCTCGGCGGTCTTCTGCTGTGTCATCGCCGAGGCCAGCTCAGCCTCGACAGCCGCGATCTGCGCGTCGCTGGCGCCGGCTTCCAGTTGGTCGCGATTGGCGGCGGCAGCGCTCACCTGTGCCTGCACAGCACATAGATTGGCCTCCGCCGCCGCAACCTCCTCCGGACGAGCCCCGGCCCGTAACTGAGCGAGACGTGCCTCGGCCGATGCCAGCGCCGCCTGAGCCTGGTGCACCTGCAACGCCAACTGCTCGCTCTCCAACCGCGCCAGCACGTCACCGGCCTCGACCATGTCTCCCATTTCCACCGACACCTCGGCGACCCGCCCGGGTACCTCGAAAGCCAGGCCCACGCGGGCCTGCGGCTCGACGCTGCCACTGGCCGAGACAGCCGCGAGCACCGTGCCGCGCTCGACTACAGCGAAGCGGGCCTCCTCCTCCAACGGTGCTGCCAGCCGTGACCGCCAGACGACCAGGCTGATCGCCGCCACGGCAACGAGACCCAAGACTACGTAAAGTGTAGTACGCTTCACTGTTTCCTCCTATCCATCACCGCATCTCCTCCCTGATCACCTCGATCATCTGCTCCTGGATGAGCACCAGCACATCCCCTTTCTCCAGGCCGTTGAGCACCTGCACGACGCCTTTGTCCCGCACACCCAATTCCACATCTACTCGCTCGACATCATCCCCTGCCTGCCGGTACACATAGTATTGACCTGTGTCGCGATCCACACGTACCACCCAGGTGGGGATTTTCAACACGTCAGTGAGTTCCTCCGCGACGATGGTCGCATTGGCCGTCATGTCGGCACGAATGGGGGCATCGGTGGAGGCCAGCCTGATGATGACATCGTAGTAGACAACGCCCCCCTGGGTTGTGGCATCCGGGGCCATGCGCTCGACCGTGCCAGCGATTTCGACGCCTGGGAGCGCGTCCAGCGTCACCTGGGCGGTCTGCCCCTCCGCCAGCCGCCCCACGTCTACCTCGTCCACGCCGACGGTAACGTGGAACCTGGAGGTGTCGAGCATGGTGATGGCTGGCAGCGCGACTGAGGCCATCTCGTCAGCCGTGACGTTGACCTCCGCAATGACTCCGTCGAAGGGAGCACGTAGTGTGGCATGCTCCAGCAAGAGTTCTGCCAACTCCAATGTGGCCCGCGACTGTGCGACCTGTGCCTCGGCGTCGCCGATTTGCTCGTCAGTAGCCCCGGCCAACAGCAGGTCGAGTTGGGCCTGCGCTGCATCCTCTTGTGCAGCGACAGCCCAGACGCCTGCTCGGGCTGCACGAACCATGTCAGCGTCCGCACCAGCCAGCGTTTCGTCAAGTCCGGCCTGGGCGGCGGCCAGCGCCTTTTCGGCGGCGTAGAGATCGTAGCGCGCTTGATCCCTCTTTTTCTTATCCTGCGTCTCCTGCATCGTCCTGTCGTGTTCGATCTGGGTGGCCTTATGTTGCAACTCCGCCGCGGCGACCTGGGCTTCGGCGGCGGCAATCTGCGCATCGCTGGGGCCGCCTTCGAGCTGGTCACGGTTAGCGGCAGCGGCGCTCACCTGGGCCTGCGCGGCCTGGAGGCCGGCTTCTGCCGCCGCGATCTCCTCCGGCCGCGCCCCGGCTTTCAGGAGCGCCAATTGGGCCTGGGCGGCATCCAACGCCGCCTCCGCCTGCCGCACCTGCAGCGCCAACTGCTCGCCATCCACCCGCGCCAGGGGATCACCGGCCTGCACGGTGTCACCCACCTCGACCAGCACCTCGGTAACCCGGCCGGGCACGTCAAAGATCAAGGCCACCCGCGCCTCGGGCTCGATGTTGCCGCTGGCCGACACGGTCACGAGTAGCGTTCCACGCTCGACGACGGTAGTGCGGGTCTCCTCTTCCGGCTGTTGTGCCAGCCACGGCTGCCAGACGACCACGCCAATCACCGCCACGACGAGGACACCCAGGATTACGTAAAGTATAGCACGCTTCACCGTTTCCTCCTACGTTTCCCCCTACCTACCGTCAGATAACCGTCCCATCAGGGATGACGGCGTTCTTGGGGATGACGACGACGCCATCCCGGATGACGTAGTTATCCGCTTCTACCATCCCCTCTTCGGGCGAGTGATGCCGGATGGTGACCCCTTCCCCGATGCGGGCGTTCTTGTCAATGATGGCACCCTCGATAACGCTGCCGCGGCTGATGCCCACGTTGGGCTGGCCCAGCCCGCGATTCTCCGCTTTCCGCTCGGGTGTCTCGTAGAAATCAGCTCCCATCATCACCGTCCGCGTCATCTGCGCGTTCGGCCCAATGACACTGCGCAGCCCGACCACCGACTCGCGGATGTACGACTGCTCAATCAGACACCCTTCGGCCAGCACCGTCCGCTCCAGGTGACAGTCATCAGTGCGGGAGGAGGGCAGGAAGCGCGGTCGGGCGTAAATGGGGTGTTTGGGATCATAGAAGTCGAAGGGCGGATCAGGCAACGTGAGGGCCAGATTGGCCTCGTAGAAGGCGCGGATGGTGCCGATGTCCTCCCAGTAACCGTCGAAGGGAAAAGCATATACGCGCAGACTCTCGATGGCGGCGGGGATGATCTGCTTGCCAAAGTCCTCGGCGTCCGACTCCTCCAGCACCTTGCGCAGCACGTCGGCACGGAAGAGGTAGATGCCCATCGAGGCCAGGTAGGGCCTGTCGCTATTCGGTACGCTCTCCAGCCCCTCCAGTTTGTCATCCAGGGGCTTCTCGTGGAAAGAGGTGATGCGCCCGTTCCCGTCGGTCTCGAGGATGCCGAAACGTGGGGCGTCGGCGCGGGCCACCGGCTGCACGGCAATGGTCACGTCGGCCCGCTTCTCACGGTGCAACTCCACGAACTCTGCGTAGTCCATGCGATAGAGATGATCGCCGGAGAGAATCAGCAAGTCCTCGACGCGGGCGTGAGCAAAACGCGGAAGTTGCTTGCGCACCGCGTCGGCTGTGCCCTGGTACCAATCCATGCCACTGGGCGTCTCCTCGGCCGCCAGGATGTAGACGAAGCCGCCGGAGAAGATGTCGAATTTGTAGGTCTGGTAGATGTGGCGGTGGAGCGAGGCGGAGAGGAACTGGGTCAGGACGTAGATTTTGTGGATGCCGGAGTTGAGGCAGTTGCTGATGGGGATATCAATCAGGCGGTACTTGCCGCCGATGGGTACGGCGGGCTTGGCCCGCAGCCTGGTGAGCGGGTAGAGGCGCGTACCCCGTCCTCCGCCCAGAATCAAAGCCATCACATCCTGTACTGCCATCGCACTAACCTCCCGACCAGAGTGCCATAATCTTACACCCGTACTCCGTTTTGCACCAGACGGTACATCGGTAGACTGGTAAATCGGTCAGCACTGTACCAGCCCACCAATTTACCAATCTACCAGTTCACCAACCCAGGTTTCCAAACCGCGCCGATTGGTCTATAATTCAGCGGGAATCCAGACAGAGCAGAAGGGAGTATCCCGATGAGACACTTTGTACGCGAGGCCACCTTTCGGCTGGCGCGGTGGGACCTGCTTCAGTTCCTCGAAGATCACGAGGACGACCTGCTGCATATCTTCCGCGAGGAGATGGAAAAACTCGACCAGCGCATGCCGGAGGAGCAGATATTCATAGACATCCGAATGGTGCCGCTGGGCGAGGAACTGCTGCGGGCCGTGCTGGCGACGCTCGAGCGCTTCCTGCAAGAGTACTGAGGTCGAGCCCGCGCCGCCGTGAATAGGCGACGCTGGGAAACTCAACACCGGCTCCTCAGGCCAACGTCCAACACCGGCTCCTCAGACCAGTGTCACTACCTTCCCAGCGCTGCCCGCACGGCGGCTCCCGCGTCAATGAATCCGCACCCGTAGACGTTGTTGGGCACACCGATCACGCCGCCACAGGCACAGACGGGGCTGTAGAGCAGCGCCGCGAACGGCCCCTCCGGCACCTCGTCCTCGACGGTGCAGAGACTCTCCACCGGCTTCGGCGTCGCCGTCTGGCACATCAACACCTCCGTCGCGTCAATGTCGCCCACGAGAGCCGGGTCGGCCGACCACAGGAGCGCCACCAACCCCGCCACGTGCGGCCCGGCCATCGAGGTGCCACCGGCGTAGCCGTATCCGCCGCCGGACATGCTCGAGCGCACGTAGGCCCCCGGCGCGGTCACATCGGGCTTGACCAGGCCATCCGCCGGTCCCCGGCTGCTGAAACCGACGACGCCACCATAGTTGTCCGCTGCGCCAACAGATAAGACGGCATCGTAGTTGGAGGGAGGATCGGTCACTGTGGCGCAGGCTGGGCCGTCATTGCCTGCACTGACGACCATCATAATCCCCGCCGCCCGCAGCGCATCAACCGCCGGTTCGAGCGTGTCGGGGAAGCAACCCTCAATGTCGGGGCAGCCCCAGGAGTTGTTGACCACGTGGGGGGCCAAAGCCACGTCGCCGTCGGTGAAGGGATTGCCCCCATGCGGGTATGGGGCGAGAAAGAACTCCATACACTCGGTGTAGGCCCCCGGGTTGCCAAAGCCACGCCGCATGTTGCGACAACCAATCCACTGCGCTCCTGGCGCAGCCCCCGTGCGGTTGCCCATGCCATCGTCCCCCAGCACGATGCCCATCGTGTGCGTGCCGTGGGAATCGTCGTCGAAGGGAACGGCGGTATCATCCCAGGCGTCGTGCCAATTGTAGTCGTGACTGGCATTGGTCCCGTCCCAGCCCCGGTAGTGGGACTGAAGCGCGGGGTGGGTCCAGTCATAGCCCGTATCCTGCCCGGCGACGACGACCCCATCACCCGTCACCCCCAGCGCCCAGGCCTCGTCAGCGTGGACAGCCGCCAGGTTCGCCTGCACCTCTCCGACCGGCAGATTGTCCCCGCCGTAGGGGAACGGAATGCGATGGGGGTACTTCCGCACGTTGGGATTGAGGATCACCTGCACCACCCCCGGCCGGCCTTCGAAGCGGCGCATCAGCCAACGGTGGCCGTCCACGCGGATCATATTGATGATGTAGCAGGGATGATAAGGCACGCCCAGTTCATCCAGTTCAGCACGCAGAGGGGGCTGCGTGCGCTCGGCGGTCTCGACCAGCGTCTCGTAGACGTACTGCAACCGCGCACCCCGGTCGGCGATGGCACGGGCGGCGCTCAGGTCGGCCTGTTCATCCAGGATGATGAGAAAGCCGTCATTGGCGAAGCCGGGCTCGCCGGCGAAGACGTACAGCCCGCCCCAGGCACCCCACAGGAGCAACACCGCCAGCACTCCGCCGGCAACCCATGCCCGGCACGGCACCCGCACGCGGCCCGCAAGCAGTTTACGCCCGCCCCACAGCGCCAGGCCCAGCACCGCCGTGGTCACGACGACGATGGCATAGCTGGCGATGTGCTGTAGCTCAGGAATATCCTGAGCGATGACGTCGCGGGGATCCACGAAGAGGAGTGGCACGGCGCGGTAGCAGAAGGCCACCAGCAGCAGCGGGTAGACGCCGCTCTCGCGGGCGCGCAGTTCGGTGAGCAGGAATCCCAACGGCAAGAGCGTAGTAACATCCTGCAACGTGCTCCATACGGCCGGCGATAGAACACCTTCAGCCACGAACAGCCCATAGCAGGAGCCGATGGTGACGAGTGCTGCCACCCACGGGCGAGTGAAAGCCGAGGTCAGCAGCAGGAAAACCAGCCCCCAGACGAGCAGCACCTGGGGGAGCACCCACGCCAGCGTTTGGAAGGCCAGGCTCAGGCTGGTGAGGCTGTCGCCCAGCGCGCCTGTGACGGGCCAGGGAATGGTCACCAGTGCCGCTGCCGCCAGCGCAAGCAAGAGGGTCGGCCAGTCGAAGCGCTTCAGCCCCAGCCACTCCCGCAGGCGACGCGGAGACACCCCCGTCAGGCGCGGTATCAGCCGGGCGGCGAGCAATGTATAGGGGACGAGGACACCCAGTCGCAGCGCAGCCACCCAGTTAGGGCTCTGCGGTAGCACGGCCAGTAGCCCCGTGTCAATCACGAGGTAGCCGGCGATGGCCGCGAGCGCAGCAGCGGTCGCTGCTGTCTCCTCCCAGCCAACCCGTCGTCTGGTCGCCAGCGCCACACCCGCGAAGGGCAGCAGCAGCCCGGCGGCAGTCAGCAGGATGACTATCGCCGTGACAGCAGTCGGCGAGACGCCCTCCTTCGGAAGTAGGTGGGCCAGATCCACCAGCGCCAGTGGCAAACCGACCAGCCACAGGAGCAGCAAGACAATCACGACGGCCTGACCACAGCCAGTGCGCTTCACCTCTCCCCTTTCGTCTTCCCTTCCGTCCATAGATGACCTCCTCTTGTGGTTCGATACTCAATGCTTGATACTCAATGCTCATCCAATCACCAGCATCCAGTATCCAGATTATAGTCAGCAGGCCAAAATGGACAAATCAGGCCAGCGGGTCTATAATCTCAGCCGCTACATCCTCCAGGCCGGCGTGTGGCACGCCACTGACGCCATCGCCGAGCGGGTGTTGGGCGAGGGACCGCGAGCCGACTTCGAGACTGCGCTCTCGCTGCTGGAAGGCTGGCGGGAGGAGGTCAATCCCTGGCTGCGCCGCGCCCTCGGCGTTGCTGTCCACCTCTACGCCAAGCGGGAACGCGACCAGCCAGAACAGGCGGCCCGTCTCCTCGACCTGCTTGAACCGCTGTTCGAGGAGCGCGACACCGCTGCCCTCAAGGGCGTGGGTTGGGGCCTCAAGACCATTGGCAAGTTCTACCCCGACCTGTTCGTGTCCTGGCTACGGGAGCAGATGGCAAGCAAGAAGCCACGCAAACTGATGGTGCGCAAGGCGGTCACCCACCTGCCGGACGAGGTCAAGGCGAAGTTCTTATGAGGCCAACCTACCAGGAATACAAGACCAGGCGTATCCTCAACGTCCACAAACACGTGGACGGTTGGTTCTTCGACAAGTACAGTGCCCATCCCTACATCGGGTGCGCCTTCGGCTGCG
>CAYPOY010000057.1:0-18727 GCA_964412395.1 uncultured Anaerolineales bacterium
GAGCCTGCAGGTCATCCACTAACCGGTTGAGGAGCATGGCCTCTTCGTGAAGGGAGTCAATGACGTGCCTCTCCGGCTCCACCACGCCATCCTGGAGCGCCTCCAGGTAGCCCCGGATGTTGGTAAGAGGGGTGCGCAATTCGTGGGCCACGTCGGTCACCAATTGGCGGCGCAGTTCTTCGAGCCGGGCCAGCCCGTCGGCCATACCGTTGAAAGCCCGGGCCAGGTCGCCGATTTCGTCCTGGGATGTGATCTCCACGCGCTGGCTCAAGTCCCCTGCCTCCATGCGCCGCACGGCCGTCGTCAGCACCTCCACCGGCCCGAGGATACGGCGCGAGAGACCTAGAATGAGCAACACAGCAATGAGACCGGCGGCCACGGCGACCACCAGCAAGGTGCGGTTGGCGGAAGTCAGCAAGCCCTCGCTTCCAGGGCTGCCAGGCCAATCGGGGAGACCGACGTATAAAGCGCCCACCGGGGCTCCGTTGTGGACAATTAGCGCGGCCGGCGCGCCCCAATCCTGTTCCACGGGCTGTCCGATCAATTCCCCTTCGGAGTCGGCGACGACTTGCCCCTTCCCATCGGCCAGGACCACCCGTTCCCCCGTGATCTGCCCCATCCGCTCCAGTTCCAACTGCACGCCGGACCAGTTTCCATGCTGGATATAGTGCCCGACCAGGAACCCTTCGAAGCGCCGGTCGCGCATCATCCCCCGGCGCTCCTCGTAGCCCTGGAATGTCCTGGTGGTGACCCGGGTACTGACGAGGGCGATACCCCCCACCATGGCTATCACTACCAGGATCAGCACCACGATCAGGCGGAAACGGAGGGTGTGGAACACGTCAAACCTCCTCGAACTTGTAGCCCACGCCGTAGACAGTCTTGACGTAGGCCGGCCGCTTTGGATCTGGCTCGATCTTCTTGCGCAGGTTCTTCACGTGGACGTCTACCGTGCGCTCGAAGCCCTCGAAATCGTAGCCAAAGACCCGGTCCAGGAGTTCCAGCCGGGTGAAGGCCCGCCCCGGTTCCCCGGCCAGCACCTCAAGGAGCCTGAACTCGGTAGGAGTGAGATCCACGACCTCGCCTCGCACCTGCACCTCGTGGCGGCGGCGGTCAATCACCAGATCGGCGAAGCGCATCTCCGACGGACCCTGGGGGGTCCCTTTGCCAACCCGTCGCAGCACTGCCCGCGCCCGGGCCACCACCTCGCGGGGATTGAATGGCTTGGTGATGTAATCGTCGGCACCCAGTTCCAGGCCGACGAGCTTGTCCTCGTCGGTGGTCCTGGCCGTGAGCATGATGATCGGCACCTCGGACTCGGCTTGCAGGATGCGGCAGACATCAAGGCCGTCTACCCCGGGCAACATCAGGTCCAGCACGATCAGGTCTGGCCGTCTCTGGCGGGCCAATTCCAGGGCTTTCAGGCCGTCGTAAGCGACGAGTACCCGGTAGCCATCCTTCTCCAAGTAAAGCCGGACCAGTTCCACGATTTTCCGATCATCGTCAACTACCAGAATCTTGCGCTTGGTCATTTTCTCGTGCATTCCTCTAACGTGGCACCGGTCGAGGAGAACAAGGCCAAAGCCATGTTCTGTTCCCCTTAACCTCTAACTTTCAAACCCTGCCTATTGTACCAGAAGAGTGTAAAGAAATTATGAAGAAGTTGTGGGGGTTCGATGGAGGTCGCTTTGGTTCTTTACACCGGCCTGAAGAGCCGGTGCCAGGGCAGGCTGGATGCCTGGCGCTGCCTGTTCCACGGCAGTGCGGTCCAATCGCGCCTCTCTATCGGAGTCAAGTCGTACATAAGCAGGAGAGGAGCGCACCGGCGCTCCTCCCCACACACTGTTCATTTGACTACCTCCCTAGAACACCGTCAATGCAGGCCACACGGTCGCTCGTCCTCAGGACAGGGGCACCTGCCCCATCCGCGACCGAAGCCGAAGCCCCGTCCCCCGGGGAAGAAGCCCTGTTCAAGCCCCTCGAGCATCCAGTCGGCCTGCTTCTGGGTCATGCTTCCGTCTTCCACGGCCTGCTCAATGGCCTGCTGCATAGCCTCGCCCCGGGCGGCGTTCATAGCGTCCTGTACCGCTTCCATCTCGACGCCCTGCTCCTCGGCGATCTCTTCCAGGCTCTTGCCCGCGTGCAACTCGGCGAAGAACTCCTCGGGGGTTAGCCCCAGGGCCTCGGCCGCCGTATCGAGCATCGTCCACTGTCCGCCGCCGGCCCAGCCGAAGCCGCCCATACCACGACCGTCGCCGCGCCGGCCAAAGCCACCCATACCGCCATCGCGCCCGTTAAAGGGAACGGGGGTCTCGGGGGTAGGCTCCTGAGCGGCTACAACTGTCACTCCGATCAGACCAGCCAGCAGCAGCGCTACCAGCGCCCCGCCGGTCAGCAGGATAAGCCTTTTCTTTGTCATCTGATTCACCTCCTTTCTCGTTTGGATTGGGGTTGGCTTTTCTCCAACCCCCCTCTATTGTACCAAAAAGGTGTGAAGAGGTTATGAAGGAGCCATTAGGACTCGATGTAGATTAGTATCTTCTCAATGTCGTGGGGCAGGAACAGCCTCGTGTTCGTCGCTTACAGTGGGAGGGGGTCTACTGATACAAATTATACTATGGAAAACGCCGCCAAACAAGAGAAGGCAGGAGCGGTCACGTATTGCTCCGGCGCGGTCACGAGACCGCACCGCCTGCTGGTCAGACCGGCGGGAGCTCGTGAAGTTGCAGCAGCAGAACCAGGGTCAGTACCCCAGCCTTCGGCTCCGTTGGTGCATCTTAACCGACGGCAGCAAGAACAAGACGCCCATCAGCAGCAGCGCAGCCAGGTCCAACCAGGGGTTAAGCAGACCCATTCCTTGCACAGCGTGGTTCATCAAATCCTGGGCATAGGTTAGCGGCGAGAGATAGGCCAACGCCCGTGCCACCGGCGCCATCTCCCCCAGCGGGATGAAGACGCCGCTGACGAAGAGCAGCCCCCAGCGCAGCAACAGGCTCGGCATCGCCACGTCGCCCGGGTTGCGGGTGGGGATGGAGCCAAAGATCAACCCCAGGGCCGAAAAGGAGAACGACCCCAGGAGTACGCCGGTGGCCAGCAGCCAGGGTTGAGCAATGCTGGCTCCAAAAACCACCACGCCGACGGCCAACGAGACGGCCGACACAGCGATAGACAGGACGGCCCCCACCGCCGTCTTGCCCAGCAGTAGGGTCAGGAGCGACATCGGCGCGGCCAGCAGCCGGTCGTAGGTGCCGAGACGTCGTTCCAGAGGGATGATAAACGGCCCGGCCGCGGCCGCGGTGAAGAAGATGGTCATAGCCAGCAACCGGGCGACGCCCTGAGTAGCCCCCATCTCCCGCCGCACCGAGAAGGAGAAAAACATGAAGAACGGCGACAAGAGGCCGGTCATAATCATCCCCGGAAAGAGGTAGTAGACCCTTATATCCTTGACCATCACCGTCCACACCTGGGCCAGTTCGTCCCCCAGTCGTTGCGTCCATCCCTCTTTCATTGCCCACCTCCCCTCTTGCCTCTTGCCCCCCGCCTCTTGCCTCCTGCTTCCTGCCTCTTGCTCGTCTCGTGGCGCACCGTGCCCACCTGCTGGCCGGTGATTTCCAGAAAGACGTCCTCCAGGCTGGGGCCAAGCGTGTTCAGGCTGACCACCCGCAACTTCTGCGAGCGGGCATAGTCCATCACCTGGGGCAACAGCGCCGAGGGGTCCTCGGTGTACAGTCGCCACTTGTCTCCCATCTTGACCGATGTGGTCACTCCCGGCAATGCCGCCAGTGAGACCCCAAGGGTTTCAGAAACCCTTGGGGTCTCCGGTCCGTCCGGCTCCAGCGCCACCTCCACCGATTGCACTCGCTGGAAGGCTCGCTTCAGCCGCTCCGGGGTGTCAATAGCGGCGATCCGGCCACGATTAATGATAGCCACCCGGTCGCACAGTTGGTTGGCCTCCTCGATCTGGTGAGTGGTCAGGAAGATGGTCGTCCCTTCGGCTCCGCTCAGGGCGGGCCCCGCAGCGTTCAGGCGACGGATCAAGTCCCGGATGGCGCGGGCGGTCTGCGCATCCAGCCCTGGCGTTGGTTCGTCCAGGAAGAGGAGCGCTGGCTTGTGAATGATGGCCATGGCGATGCTCAGGCGGCGGCGCATCCCTTTGGAAAAGTTCTCCACCTTTACATCCCGCTTTTCCCACAGGCCAAAGGTCTCCAGCAGTTCCCGCGCCCGCTCTGCTCGCTCCCGGCGGCCCACCCGGTAGAGCCGGGCGGTGAACATCAGGTTGTCCCAGGCAGTCAACCCGGCGTAAACGTCGGACTCCTCCGGCACAAGGCCTGTCTGCCGCTTGACCGTGTAGGCGTCGCACGCCAGGTCGTGGCCGTTGATGACGATGCGGCCCCCGGTAGGCTCCAGTAGCGTGGTCAGCATCCGTTGGGTCGTCGTCTTGCCTGCACCGTTGGGACCCAGGAAGCCAAAGACCTCACCCGAATGCACCTCGAAACTGATGTGGTCCACGGCCAATACGCCCGCTCCCGGACGGCCGTAGTATTTGGTCAGGTTGTCCACTTCGATAGCGTTGCTCATAGATTATCTCCTTACTTGACAACCACGAAATCCTCGCCCAGAGTTTGCAGGAGCCTGGCTTTATACCGCTCCAGCCCGCCTCGGTCGAGCGAGTAGTGCACGAAGTGGCCGCGCCGCTCGCCACGGACCAGCCCGGCCTGCCTCAGCACACGCAGGTGTTGCGAGACCGCCGATTGCGTGACCCCCAGCCTGCAAGTCAGGGCATTGACGCACAATGCTCCCCCGGTCTCGCTCAACAACTTGACCAACCTCATCCGGGTGGGGTCCGATAATGCCTTGAATATCTCAGCCAGTTCTTCTATCTCGTCCATCGCCACCGCCCAGAGCTACATTAGTATCCGCTAATACACTTAAATTATATCACGGCTGCTGAGTTTTGTCAAGAGGACTGACCACCGGAAGGAGGCGGGCAGGGTAGGCAGTTGATCCAGGAACGAGGGGCGCATATTCCTCTAGCATCTCCTCCAGCACGCAGGGCAGTTGGGCTGTTTTTCCTGTTGCACTTGTTCAGTCTTTTACACACTTTTTACATCGCCGCAACCCGTCGACAGCCCGCATGAGGTATAATAGGAACATCAATACGTATCCGGGGTGTGACTATGGAAACCACAGCTCGACTGTCCCGTTCGCCCATCGTCGTGGCGTGCCCCACGGGCGCTACCCGAACCTGGCACCGGTTCGCCCTGGTCGGTATACTGCTGCTGGCCGTGTTCCTGCACTTCTTCCGGCTGGAACAGGAGGGGTATGCCAACCTGTACTACGCCGCCGCCGTGAAGAGTATGCTCACCAGTGGGCACAACTTCTTCTTCATCTCCTTCGACCCCGGCGGTTTCGTGATGGTGGACAAGCCCCCGTTGGGACTATGGGTGCAGGCGGCCAGTGCCGCCCTGTTCGGCCTTGTAGAGAACGGCGGAATCAGCCTGCTGCTGCCCCAGGCGGTGGCTGGCGTCCTTTCTGTGCTCCTGCTGTATCACCTGGTGCGTCGGACCTTTGGTCCGACGGCTGGACTGCTGGCGGTGCTGGTGCTGGCCGTCACTCCCATCAGCGTGGCCGCCAACCGGAACAACACGATGGACAGCCAGTTGGTCCTCGTCTTGCTGCTGGCGGCCTGGGCGGTCATCCGCGCCACGGAGACGGGCCGGCTGCGCTGGCTGTTGCTATGCACCGCGCTGGTGGGGGTGGGGTTCAACATCAAGATGCTCCAGGCTTTCCTGGTGTTGCCCGCTTTCTACCTCCTCTACCTGGTTGCTGCGCCCGTGCGCTGGTGGAAGCGACCCATCCACCTGGGGCTGGCGACAGTCGTGCTGCTCGTCGTCTCGTTTGCCTGGGTCGTGGCGGTAGACCTGACCCCGGCTGAGGCACGTCCCTACGTCGGCAGCAGCAGCAACAACACAGTGATGGAGTTGATCGTCGGGCACAACGGCCTGGCGCGGCTGTTGCCTGGCGGGCGAAACTGGATGGCCCGCCTGGGCATCGCGTCAGCTCCTTCTGGTAGTGGTCCATCCCCATCGCCTCCTGATGGCGGCTCGCCACTGCCACCCCCGGGCGGGCAGCCGCCCGCACCCGGCAAGGGTGGTGGCAGTCCCCTTTCCCACGAGACCGGCGAACCGGGCCTGCTGCGGCTCTTCAACCACCAACTGGCAGGTCAGATCAGTTGGCTGCTGCCGCTGGCCGGGCTGGGGTTTTTGGCCGCCGCCTGGCAGACACGCCTGCGCTTCCCCTTCACCCGGCGTCACCAGAGCCTGCTGCTGTGGGCCGTCTGGCTCCTGCCGATGGTCGTTTTCTTCAGCGTTGCCAACCTGTTCCACCGCTACTACCTGGAGATGCTGGCCCCGGCCATCGCCGCGCTGGTGGGGAGCGGGGTGGTGGCGTTGTGGGAGGATTATCGCCGTCCCGGGTGGCGCGGGTGGCTGCTGCCGCTGGCGTTGGTGGGCAGCGCCGCCTTCGAGGCCATCATCCTGTCCGAGTTCCCCGACTGGAGCCGCTGGTTGACGCCGCTCGTCGTCGGGCTGTGCCTGTCGGCTGCGGTCGTGCTGGTCATTGTCCGGCTCGTCCGCCGCTTGGACAAACGCGCCTGGGCCGGAGTCACAGCGGTCATCGGCGTGCTGGCCTTGCTCGTCCCGATGGCGGTGTGGGCGTTCATCCCTGTCTGGTATGGAGGACACACTGGTCTCCCCTACGCGGGACCCGACCTGCTGGAGGAGCCTGGGGATGCCGTCGCGAGGGACGTAGATCGCCTGGTAGACTACCTGCTGGCCAACCGGGGGGGCGCGACCTACCTGGCGGCCACGCTCAACGCCCAAACCGCCGCTCCCATCATCCTGGCGACAGGCGAACCGGTGATGGCAATGGGCGGTTTCACCGGCGGCGACCAAATTCTGACCGAGGACGAGTTGGCGGGACTGGTGACCGGTGGCACGGTGCGCTTCTTCCTGGTGCCGCCGCAGGGAAACCGCCAGAACGGTCTGATCCGCTGGGTGACGGAGCACTGCGTGGCCGTCCCGCCGGAGGTATGGGGATCGGCGCCCGCCGGCCCAGGCTGGTCGTCGCCGCTGTTCGATTGTGCTAGCGCCGGTTGACCAGCCAGACGCCGCTGACGAGGATGGCGGCACCGGCGACCAGGGCCGGAGTGACCGGCTCGTCCAGCAGCCAACGGCTGAAGGCAACGCCGAACATAGGTACCAGGTAGACGAAGCCTGCCACACGCCCGGCCGGCATCCGCTCCAACGCACTGAACCAGACGACGAAGGCAAAGACAGTACAGGGCAACGCCAGGAAAAGGACCGACCACCAGAAAGAGGCGGGCAAGGCATCCAGTTGAGCCAGAAGCGAGGGCCGCACGAAGACGAGAGAGAACAGGCCGGCAAAGCTCATTGAGATGCCGGTCACCAGCAGCGGGGGGTGACGTTCCACCACTGTCTTGCCCGACACGGTGTAGACGGCCCAATATGCCGGCGCCAGCATGGTGATGAAGGCGTACCTCATATCGTCCAGCGTCACAGCGCGCCCGCTGCCCCAGCGGATGATGACGAACAGCCCCCCGAAAGCGACGGCCAGCCCCAGCGCCCGGCGCCAGGCCAAACGCTCGCCCAGGAAGATCACCGAGAGAACGTAGGTGAAGGCGGGGTTGAGGGCGATGATCAGGCTGGCAGTCCCGGCAGCGACGCGGGTCTCGCCCCAGCCCAGGAAGATGTTGTAGAGCACCGCGCCGATCAGCCCCAGTAGTGCCAGCCGCCAGCCCTCAGTACGGATCAGTTGCCAAACCTGGTGCCCGCGCGTGGGGAGCAGCAGAGCGGCAAAGGTGATCGCCACAGGCACAAAGCGCACGGTGACCAGTTCCAGCGGCGTCACGTGCTCGACGATGTGCTTGACGGCGATGAAGGAGTTGCCCCAGATGAGCGTGGCGAGGATGAGCAGGGGGGTCCAGAGGGTTGCGCCGCCGGGGGAACGGGGGCTGTTACGGGTGTGCAGGTCGCCAGATCGGGGTGATCGGGGCACTCTATTCCTTCCTCTCGTAAGTCAGGCCTTGGATCACGAAACACGCGAAAGGGCACGAAAGGCGCGAAAGGCTTTCGTGACTTTCGCGTTACTTCGTGACCTTCGTGGTCCAAGCGTCCCTTCATCCACCTACAACCATTGCCGCTCCCATCCCCTTGGCCGCCGCTTCAATGAGCGTGGCCACACCGTCCTTGAGCAGGCCCCCGACCGCGTGGACGGCCTTGCCCAGTTGTTCCTTTTCGCCTCGCGTTAGCAGGAACCCCAACTCTTGCTCCTGTAACCAATCCTCGAACGGCGTCTCGTCGCGCACCGTGCACACCAGTTCGTCGGTCAGCCACCAGAGAAATGCCTGGGGGCGCACACGCCAACCAACCGTGGCGGTCTTTTCCTCCGCGATGAAGCCCTGCCTGGCCAGTGACCGCAGTTCACGCCCCACGTCGTGTTTGTCGCGGGTCAGGGGGAGTTCGTAAAACTGGCGCTGCTCCAACATCCTGGAAATATCGGCCAGGGCCACGATGGTGAAAGCCTTACGCATCGCCGGTGACCAGAGCCGCCAGGTGTTGTTCAGGATCAGCGTGGCTTTGTCGTAGAGGCTTTGTCCCGCCTGTTGCCACCGCCGGTGAGGATCATCCTGGCCCTCCGCGTAGGCCGCCCACAGTTCGGAGGCCGCAACCTGTAGCAGGTACGGATGTCCACCAGCCACCTTGGTGATGAAACGGCGGTCGGCTGTCGTGAAGCGGTCTCCGGCCCGGCGCAACAACTCTGTCACATACTTGTCCGGCCACGGCCCCAGCGTGATCTCATCAAGAAAGTTAAAGTAGGGAGAACCAGTGCGACTGAACTGCTGCGTGTCCCTGTTGAGATCTGTCAGCGGACGGCGGCTGGCGATGACCAGGGCCAACGCGCCCCGGCTGCGCGAGGCCAGCGTACGCAGGCCGCCGAAGAATTCGGCGCAACTGAGCACCGGGTGGTGCAGCAAGGCGTCAAACTCGTCGAGCAGTAGCACCAACCGCCACCCTTCCGTGTTCATCCGGGCCAGCAGGCGTTCCAGCGTGAAGGTGCCAAAACTGTTCTCCTGGCATGTTTGATAAGCCTGGATCAGCGGCGAGTGGGGGTCGGGATCAGGGCGGATGACACTTTCGTAGAACGGGTGCAGGGCGAACTCCCAGAAGCGGGCTTGATTGCAATCGCCGCCCAACGCCTGGTTATCTACGAACGAAAAGAGCAACTGCTTTTCACCAGATCCGTAGAGTTCTACCCGCGTTTCCGGCGCGGCCAGATAATCGAGCAGCGAGGTCTTGCCGCTGCGCGGCTCGCCCACGATGGCGGTGGATTGCCCCTGGTTAATGAGGCGACTGACGATCCGGTTCAGGAATTGGTCGGGGGAAACGGGGTTGCCGTAGAAAAATGGGTTGGACATTAGAGACCTCCATACACAAAACGTGAAACACAAAGTGTAGGAACGGCGTCTATATAACAGGTTGATTACGCTTTACATGCTCTTGCGGTAGGAAACCTACAGTGGCTATTGTACACTTCCAAATGATTGAATTGCAATCAATATACGCTGAAACACCCTCCAGCCGCCCAGGAAGCTGAACCAGATGAGGAAGGCGTGGGCCAGCAGCGATATCCCCAATGCCCTCCCCGCACTCTCTGCCACCTCTGCGACTCCGGCCACCACGGCGGCCGCCATGCCGGCCGCCCACCGGAACACCATGACGCCCACCACGACGCCCGCCACGACGCCCGCCACGACGCCCACCACGACGAGCGCCATGCTGTCCGCCACGACGAACGCTATGCTGTCCGCCACGACGAGCGCCGCGACGACCGCCAAGACGACCACCAAGACGACCACCACGATGCTTGCCATGATAACTGCCACGACGAATGCTACGTCGACCGCCCCGTCGTCCGCTATGGCGTGCGCCACGCCGCTCGCCGCGACGCCCCCCACGACGAACGCTACGCCGACTGCCACGCCTTGCGTCACGCCGACCGCCACATCGACCGCCATGCCGGCCAGCACGACGAACGCCACGATGAACGCTACGGCGACCGCCACGATGGTCGCCACGGCGGCTGCAACGTCATCATCGCTCTTCCCCAGCCAACCGGTCAGCACCCAAGCCAGGGCCAGGCCGAGGCTGCTCCATAAGTAGGCGGTAGGTGAGGGGACATATCCCATACGAGGCAGGGTTCCCAGCCCTAGAGCCAGGGTGGGGATAAAGAGCGGCAGCCAGGTAAGAGTACTGGCCAGCCACTTACCCACTTTACGTTCGTCTTCCTCACCAAAAGTCTCCCGGTAAGCCTTGAGTTGCTGCGGGGTCACCAGCACCCACCAGAACAGGCGCAAATGGTCCAGTGGGTTCCAGGGGGAAAGAGGGTCGGCCATAGCCATGTGCAGGTAACGAGCGGCCTCCTCGTACCCCGGCTCCAGGGCAATCACTTCGGCGAGCAGGGTTTGGGCCGTCTGCTGGTCGCCGCTTTGGAGGGCTTCTAGCGCGCGCTGGTACAGGCCGACCAGGAGGGTTTTGCGCTCCAGCCGCTCCAGGTCGGGTGTCCAGTTTCTCATCCCCGGATATTCATCGGCCAACTTGCGCGCCAGGTCCAGCGCGTCCTGATAGCGTCTCTCCTGCTTTAACGCCTCCAACTCCTGCAGCCTGGTAGCCAGTTCGCGGCGGCGCATCTCTTGCTTAATCTCGGCCACCTTACCGATGGCCTCTGGCTGCGCAGCTTCAAGGTCCAGCACCCGCTCGTAGAGAGCCAACCGCTCATCATTGCTTTCCGTGACCTGGGCTTCGGCCAGCAGAGCCTGCACCAGGCGGGGACGGGCGGCGGGCTGGTACTCGTGTAGCCGCTCCAGCAGTCGCCGCGCCTCATTCACCTGTCCCTGAGCCAGCAGGATGTCAGCCAGCAGTTGATTGGCCCGCACATGGTTGGGGTTGAGGTTGATAGCCTGGCTCAGCGTAGCGATGGCTTGATCCAACTGTCCACCCCGGTACAATCCCAAAGCAGCCTGGTAGTAACTGTCGGCCACCGGCTCGATGCGGTCCAGTTCCTCCTGCACGCGGCGCAGCGGCCTATATTCGGCAATCCAGCAGCGCAGCAACTCGACGCGGAAACGGTGGCCGCCGTCGGCCGGTTCAATCCGGTCCCAGCCCTCCAGGAGTTGGGGAGCGTTCTGCAGTTCACGGGTGAGAACGCGCACGCCGCTCTCGTGCAACAGCCGTTCCAACCCCTCCTGTGTGATGGGGCCAGGGCCGGCCTCGGCCAGGGCGGAGGCCACCACCCGCTCAGCCGGGGGTAACCCGTCCCACAGCCACTCCAGCGTGTTGCGGCTGGCCTCCAGCACGTCGGGGACGGCCACGTCCACGTCCTGCGGGGAGATAGCAGGCAAGGTGCGACGCACTTCCGAAGTGCGTCGCACCTCGTCGTCCTCATCATAAGCCCGCTCCCAGACGTGGGAGCAGAGTTGCTGGGTCAGGAAAGGGTGACCGTTGGTCAATTGCCAGACCCGCTCCATGGCTTCGTCGGGCCAGCGCAGGGTGTCGTTGGCTTCGGAAAGGCGCACCAGGTCGGCGGTGTCCTCTCGGCCCAGTAGAGAGACGCGCTGGTAGGGCGTGCCCTTAAAAAGGGAGAGGGCAATGGTGTCCAGGTCGTCCACGTTGCGTCCGATAATAAAGACGAACTGCAATCGTTCGGGGTCACGGGCAAGCAGGCCGCGCAGGTAAGGGAAGAAGGCTTTGGCCGCTTGTTCTCCCTGGGGATCGGCCAGCACGTCGAACTCGTCGAAGAGCAGCACCAGCGAGCAGCCCTCCGGCAGGTCGTTCAGCACAGAGGGGAGCCACTCCTGGCGGAAGGTGGATTCGAGGTCAGAACCCAGGTCGGGGTCAGTCTGGCTCAGGGCGTGGGCAATGGTGCGGACCAGGTCTCGCAGCACCCGGTTCAGGGGCCAGTCGGCCTTGTCCTGCAAGTCAAAGTAGACGGTACGGTACGGTCCTTCGTCGGGGAGCCGGGCCGCCAGATGTTCCAGGATGGAGGTCTTGCCGATGCGCCGCTGGCCAAAGAGAACGATGGCGTTATCCTGCGGCCGGCGCAACACGTGCCCCACCTCGCCCAGCACGTCTGCCCGCCCGATGAACGCGGGGCTACCGCCGACGGGATTGCCGGCGACGTAGGGGTTCACTGGTATCGTCACCTATCTCCTCCCACATCACGCAATACGCCTCACAACCCTATTGTACTCATCTCCCGCCTTTTGTCCAGTTGGGTTGCCGGGAAGAGTGAGATGCAGTATAATTGCACACGAAAGGGATGCTTAAATAATGCGTACAAAGGAGTCGTCAAGATGACCCACACAGCGCGAGTCACACTGGTGCTGCCTGCACCTCAAAAGCGCGGATAGGCTGGCTTGCCGGATGGAAGAGGTTCTGCGGGGCATACTAGCCGGACAACCTGCCAGGGATTACCAGGTGCGGGTCCCTCCCAACGCTGGTACCGCGTTGACCAATCGGCTCTGGCGGGCGGCCTACGAGCGTTTCACCGCGCCCTTCAAACGGCGCTTCTACGCCGACGGACGTTGCAATCGCTGCCTGCTCTGCGTCCAGATATGCCCAGCGCACAACATCCGGCTGGAGGATGGTCAAATTTGCTTCGCGGACCGCTGCTACTTGTGCATGCGCTGCATCCACCAGTGCCCCCAGGAGGCCATCCAGATCGGACGGAGCACGGTGGGTAAGTTCCGCTGGCGGGGGCCTGAGGGGGACTTTGACCCGCTACGACTGTATGGCCTGCAGCAGACTGGGGAGGATGATTAGACAGCTATTCCTGGCGGCTTCAGGAAGTGACCGTTTTGCTTGGAGGCACAGTTATAATGTGGAGCAACAGCCTCATTTGTCATTGGTCCTTTACCCTTTGTCATTCTTCGGCGTCTTCCCCATCTCCACCCGGCCCAGGTAGATGAGAGACCCCAGATCCTCGGCCTCTTCGGGAGCGTAGCGGGCCACGACCGCCCGCACCTGATCCAGTGCCTTATCGGAGGCCAGGCCAAGCATACGGGCCAGGTCGGCCATATCCTGGGCACGGGAGGAGGCCATCTTCACCAGCACCAGATAAGGGAGAGCCAAAACAGGATAGCCCGCCGGGTCCTGCCGGGGGTGGGCCAGGGCCTCATCCAGCCAGGGGTGGTCGCCTAAGAGCACATCCAGGTCCACACCCTCCGGTGATTGGGTCAAAAAACCAGGCATGGCCAGGGAAGAGACGTAGCGGTACCCCGCCGCCTCCAGCCGCTCCCAAACCTCGTCGCCGTCCTGATGGCGCACCAGGATGTCCAGGTCTTTTGTGGCCCGCTCCGGCATGTAGGCCCGGGTGGCGACGCCGCCAATGATGACCCAAGGGATGCCTTGCAGGATAGGCCGCAGGTCAGGCCAGGGGTTCATAGCTGTCCTCCTTTGCAGGAATTCGGGGCCGCTTCCGGTACCCGGCCGGATGCGCCTACGGCAGAGATCTATCATAAAGCGCCGCCGCTGGGCAGGGGTGAGCCGCCCATCCGGGGCGATAGCGGCAATCGCGGGTGGAACGTCCATTTGTGCTCCTCCACGTCTGATTGTATTATATAGTGGGGAGATGTCAAATGGCTGAGATGTGATGCGAGAATTCTATAGGACAAGCTGCCATCTTGTCCTACATTGGTTGCGGCTTGGCCGCCCTATGTGTCTGGAGGTGAAATAGAGCATGATCATCCAAGTACAGGACCTGGTGAAACGATACGGGGACGTGGTGGCGGTAGACCATCTTTCCTTCGAGGTGGAACGGGGGGGAATCTTCGGCCTCCTGGGGCCCAACGGGGCCGGGAAGACCACCATCATCCGCGTCATCATGGACATCCTCAATCCCGACGCCGGGAGCGTGACGGTCCTGGGCCAGCTCCCAGGCCAGGCAAAGGCACGGGTGGGGTATCTCCCGGAGGAGCGGGGGCTCTACCGCAACCTGAAGGTGCTGAACACCCTGGTCTACCTGGCCGAACTGAAGGGGATCTCCCGGTCAGCGGCGCGGGAGCGGGCGATGGGCCTGCTGGAGCGGATACAACTGGAGGAATGGGCCAACCGCAAGGTCCGGGACCTGAGCCAGGGTATGCAGCAGCGGCTCCAACTCGTCGCCAGCATGATCCACGACCCGGAGGTGCTCTTCCTGGACGAGCCGTTCCAGGGGTTGGACCCGGTCAACGTGGAACGCACCAAGTGCATTATCACCGAACAGCACCAGGAGGGAAAAACCATCGTCCTTAGCTCGCATCAGATGAACCTGGTAGAAGCGCTGTGCGATCGGATTCTCCTCATCAACCGGGGGCGGGCGGTGCTCTATGGTTCCCTGGCAGAGATCAAGCGACAGTACGCTCCCAACACTGTCCGGGTCTGCGCCCCCCACATCCCCGCAGACCTGCCCGGCGTGGTGCAGGTGGAGCCGGACGATGGGGCATTTAACCTGGCCCTGGCGGAAGGGGCCAGGCCCCAGGAGGTGCTGCGTGCACTCCTGGACCGTGATGTAGAGATCCAGGCGTTCGAGGTGGCACCGGTGCCGTTGGAGGACATCTTCGTGGCCGTGGTGAGCGGCGAGGAGGGATGAGACGATGGATTGGCACAAGGTCTGGGTAGTCACCCGCCACGAGTACCTGGTCAATGTGCGGCGGGCCGGGTTCATCATCATGACGGCCATCGTGCCTGCGCTGGGCATTGTCGTCCTGCTGTTCGGCACCTTATTCGCAGGCCAGGCCCGGCAACTCGGCGCTTTCTTCGTAGAGCAGTTCGACGTTGGCAGCAAACGCACTGGCGTAGTGGACCAGTCGGGCTATTTCTCCCCCATCCTGCCGGAGTATCGAGACAAATTCACCCTCTATGAGAACGAGGCGGATGCGGAGGTGGCGCTAATGGCCGAGGAGGTCTCGCAGGTACTGGTGATCGGGGAGGATTACCTGGAGACGGGCCGGGTGGTGGTGGTGAGCATGGGGAGTGGGTTCAGCGCGGCCGCGGTCAGCGACTCGGAGATGGTGCGGGCCTTCTTCGTGGACCATCTGCTGGCCAACCGGGTGGACCCGGCGTTGCGGGAGCGAGCAGCCGACCCGATGGACGCGGAGCCCCGGGTGATCTCCTCCGGCGGGGAGACACAGGGGGAGGGGCCCTGGGGATTTGCCTTCACCTTCGTCGTTCCCTACTTCCTGGCCATCTTCCTGGTGACGACCATCTTCACCTCGTCGGGCTACCTGTTGCAGAGCGTGGCTGAGGAGAAGGAGAGCCGGGTGATTGAGATCGTCGTCTCCTCGGTTCGACCAGTGGAGTTGATGGCGGGAAAGGTTGTCGGTCTAGGCGCGCTGGGGTTAACCCAATTGCTGGTCTGGGTGGCCAGCGCGGCGGGGTTCAGCGGTGGGGCGGTGGCCCTCCTGGCCGTCGCTGGGGCGGCCTTTATCCCGACGCGCGTCCTGGCTCTGGGGGTGGTCTACTACCTGCTCGGCTACGTCCTGTACGCCATTCTGATGGCCGGGGTGGGCGCGTTGGGCACGACGATGCGGGAGAGCCAGCAATTAGCGGGCATCTTCTCCTTCTGTGCCGCCGTGCCATACATGCTCAGCGGCTTCCTCTTCGCCAACCCGAACATGCTCATAGCGCGGGTGTTGAGTTTCTTCCCCCTCACCGCCCCCACGATGATGATGTTGCGGCTGCCGCTGGCGGAGGTGCCCTGGGTAGACGTGGTAGGCAGCATCGTCGTTCTGCTACTCTCCATCCCGGCGGCGCTGTGGGTGGGGACGAAGTTATTCCGGGTGGGACTGCTCGTCTACGGCAAACGGCCCACAATGAAGGAAATCTGGATAATCCTACGGGGCGAGGGGTAGAAGTCTATTGATGTGGACTTGCATACTTGACTTTTACGGAAAATGGGTGTAGCATAGTAATCACTCAACCCCACCTTCCCGGAAGTTCAGAATTAGCTCGCTCTGATCGGAACTTGCCCAATTGACTCACTTTTTGCCAATTGTTGGTGGCCTTGGAGCCTCCAGGAAGGTAACTACTCGCAGGCTGATGGGCGAAGGTCTCCCGACCAAGCCCTTTACGCCTCGGTCAGAGACCTTCGGCGAATGAGGACGAGGACAAGGCCATTCTCAGCAAACTCTGTAAAGATTGAAGGTCGCAGACCCTCACAAGGCGCAATCTGAGTAGCCACCCAGGAAGGTTGATTAGGGACACCCTGAGCAGTTACGTAACATGAATATCACTCATCTAAATGGAGAAGTCTGCGGCTGAGAAACGATTCATCGTCGAATTGGGCACAGGTGCCGATTTGCACGGGCAGGATGCCACCAAGGCCGCCCGCCGGGCGGTGAAGGATGCTATCTCTCGCAGTTGTCTCTGCGGGTTGGTGGAGATCGTGGAGTTGCGCGACCTCGACGACATGCGAGTTGATGTCCTGGTGGCCGTGCCTATGCCGGAGCAGGTGCAAGCGGATGCGGTGCTATCGGTGATCCCGTTCGGACGGAAAGAGTTGCGCGTGGTGCAGGGTGGCCTGCGGGCACCTGGATTGTACCAGCCAGAGCTGGGGGACGAATCCCCGGACGCCATCGTGGCCAACGCCGCTGTGACGGTGTGGGTTAACCGAGAGGAACCGTGCGGTTGCTGAGCGCCGCGCTATTGGCTTGTGCGGCAGGGTGGCTGCTCCTGTGGGTGCGGCGCACTGAGCGAAAGGAGGTGAGAATCGGGTATCAATGGAATTGATAGAGGTGACACAGACGTTGCACAGTTGGTGTAAGCAAGGACACAGACGTCAGGCAGCAGGCACCTGCCCATTGCCTCTAGTCTCAACCGATTACTCAAAGGAGCACTGCAATGGCTAAGAAGCCGATCTTTAATGGGGTTTTGCAGGTATCCGTGGTGGTCAAGGACCTGGATGAATCCATGAAGAAGTATTGGGATGAGTATGGCATCGGGCCATGGACCATCTACGCCTTTAACCCGTCCACCGTCAGCGATATGACCATCCGCGGCAAGCGGGAGGATCACGCCATGCGGGTGGCCTTGACCGACATCGGTGGCTTCCAATGGGAACTGATCGAGCCGCTGGACGACAAGAGCGTCTACGCCGAGTTCCTGAAGGAACACGGTGAAGGGTTGCACCACGTGGCCTTCGGTGTAGATTACGATGAGGCGATGGCCTTCTTCAAGGGCAAGGGGGTCGGGGTGCTCCAGGGTGGCATGTGGCATGGCCTCGAGTACGCCTATCTCGAGACCGAGGACACCCTGTCTGTGATTGCCGAAATCTACAAAGCGCCGGAGGGCTTTGAGTGGCCGGCTCCGGATGCCACCTATCCGTGAGATGGCCCAACTGTGTGGCTTTGAAAGGATAAAGGAGGAAAACAGAATGAAACTGGAAGGCAAAGTCGCGATTGTGACAGGTGGCGGGCGGGGGATCGGACGCGGTATCGCCCTGGCCCTGGCTGAGGAAGGGGCGGACGTCGCTGTGGCTGACATAGATTACGCCAATGCGCAAAAGGTGGCGGAGGAGGTAAAAGGACTAGGCCGCCGGGCCACCGCCATTAAAGTTGACGTGACTCAGTGGGATCAGGTCCAGGCCATGGTTAAACAAACCATAGATGAACTGGGCCAGATCGACATCTCGGTGCACAATGCAGGGGTGATCAGTGTTGTGCCTGTTGAGGAAATGGAGGAAGAGGCCTGGGACTACATTATGGACGTGAACGCCAAGGGCGTGTTCCTCTGTTGCAAGGCCGTGATTCCCCACATGAAGCAGCGGGGCGGTGGCAAGATCATCAACACAGCATCCATCGCCGGGAAGAACGGATATCCTGGCTTGGCTCATTACTGCTCTTCCAAGTTCGCGGTGGTGGGCCTCACCAACGCTTGCGCCAAGGAAGTAGCGAGAGACAACATCACTGTCAACGCCATTTGTCCAGGGATCATCGCCACTCAGATGTGGATGGGGTCTGGTATGTTGGCTGATGCGTGGAAGCAGCCTGGCGAGTCCATCGAGGAGTCTTACAAGCGCACCGTAGGGGAAATGATTCCTCAAGGAGTGGATCAGACTCCTGAAGACATGGGGGCTCTGGCTGTCTACTTCGCCACCGCCGACCACGTGACCGGTCAGGCCCACAATGTAGACGGCGGCACGGAGCTGCATTAGGGACAATCGTCGATCCTGCCCGTTCCGCCCACTGGCAAGCAGACGACGGTCTGGGTAGATCGGCGGGAGCCGGACGCCTGTTAATTACCGAGTGGTAGCTCTTTGGGATTTCGCGGGGTAATCACGAGTTTCAGAAGGTGATACTCCCGCATCTAGGTGTTAGCTCTATGAAATGCCCAGATATGGCATAGAACGGACGTTCGCCCCGCGAAATCCCGGAGACCCTGAATGGTTCAACAACACTCTAGATGAGAGAAAGGAGAAAGAGACTATGGTTAAGGAGAGTCCTGCCAAAATTAAGTGCAAAGGGATCAACCAGATCGCCATTGTGGTCGAGAACCTGGAGCAGGTGGCCGAGAACTATTGGAACATCTTTGGGATTGGGCCGCTGTGGAAATCCTGACCGGGCAAGGGTTCAGTAGCCTTCAAAGTGGTAGGTTCGGCCCCAGGGAGCAAAAGG
>CAYPOY010000057.1:18827-21521 GCA_964412395.1 uncultured Anaerolineales bacterium
GGGCAAGGGTTCAGTAGCCTTCAAAGTGGTAGGTTCGGCCCCAGGGAGCAAAAGGGTGCCTATAACTATGTTGATATCTGGCCCTTGCGCGCGATCTGGGAACCGGTGCACATCGGAGAAGAGATCGGCGCAGAGCCCATTATGTATCCCTAGGCGTAGAAAGGAAGTAGGGAGTACAGCCCCCAGGATGCCAGACAAGTGGACGGTGGGCTGGCCTCCCCCAGCATTATATTATGTGAGGAGGTAGTACGATGAAAGCGGCTGTTTGGCATGGTCGGCGAGACGTCAGGATTGAGGACATCCCTGAACCGCCGTCGCCGGGACCGGGGGAGATCAAGATCAAGGTGGCTTGGTGCGGGATATGTGGCACCGATCTCCACGAGTACGCCGCAGGCCCGATTTTCACCCAGGTAAACGAGCCTCATCCCGTCAGCGGGAAAATGGCCCCGTTGGTGCCTGGGCACGAGTTCGCGGGCACGGTGGCGGAAGTGGGGCCTGGCGTGACCAGTGTGAAAGTTGGTGATCCGGTGACTCCCAATCCCCTAATAGCCGACTGGGAGTGCTACTACTGCAAACACGCGCTGCCACAACTGTGCGAGAAGATCGGTTTCCTGGGTTGCCACGACGACGGAGGCTTCGCAGAGTACGTCAACGTGAAGGTAGAGACGGGCAAGGAGACCATCCCGATCATCTACAAGCTCCCGGATGGTGTCTCCCTGGAGGCGGGCGCGCTGGTAGAGCCCCTGTCAGTAGGCGTGCAGGCCGTACAGGCCGGCCATCTCTTGGAAGGGGAAACTGTCGCGATCATTGGTGCCGGCCCCATCGGCCTGTGCACCATCCAGGCGGCCCGAACGGCCGGAGCCAGGCTGATCATCGCGGTGGAGCCTACCGCGGGCAGGCGGAAGTTCGCCGAAGATATGGGCGCGACGGTGGTGGTGGACCCCAACAGCGAGGATGTGGTGCAGGTGGCTCAAGATCTGACTGGCGGCCTGGGTGTCGACTGCTCCTTCGAGTGCGTGGGGGCTGAAGCGCCGATGAAGTCGGCTCTGGCCGTGATTCGGAAGGCGGGCCGGGCCGTGGTGGTCGGGATCTTTGAGAAGCCGGCCCTCACTGACTACTTCAACTTAGTTTTCTTCGACAAGACGATCACCGGCACCTTCGGCTACAGCGACCACTTCAAGATCACGCTCCCGCTGCTGGCCGATGGACGCCTGCAGGCGGAGCCGCTGATCACTGGCAGGATCGGGCTGGACGACCTGGTGGAAAAGGGCTTCGAGGAGCTGCTCACCAATAAGGAGAACAACGTAAAGATCATCGTGTCTCCTACTTTGTAGGACCCATCCCCTTAGTTGGAAGACCGTAAGCTATACGTTCACGATTAAGGAGGTAGTTCAAGTGAAAGCGGCAGTTTGGCACGGCAAGAAAGACATACGCGTTGAGGACATCCCTGAGCCCCCCGCCATCAAGATCCTGGTATCACCAGATTGAAAGGAAAGCAGTAGAGCGGGTTTCCATGCCTGCCGCTTAAAAGGAGAGATCAGATGGACCTTGGATTGAAAGGAAAGGTAGCACTGGTCACCGGGGGCAGCCGAGGCATCGGTAAAGCCACCGCGCTGGCACTGGCTGAGGAAGGGTGCAATGTAGCCATCTGCGCTCGGGGCAAGGAGGCCCTGGATGAAGCGGCCGCAGAGATCGGCGTAAAGGGAGTGCAAGTCCTCGCCCTCCAGGCCGATGTCACCAAGCCAGAGGACATCAAGAACTTTGTGGCCCAGGCCGCCGAAAAGTTCGGGCGCGTTGACATCCTGGTCAACAACGCCGGCACAGGCCGGCTGAGCGACCTGATGGAGCTTCCCGAAGAGGAGTTCCGCTACAACATGGACCTGATGCTCTTCGGCCTTATCCGGTGCTCCAAGGAGGTCATCCCCCACATGCGGAAGCAGGGCCGGGGGCGGATCATCAACATCTCCTCGATCTTCGGCAAGCAGCCGGGTGGTCTGGTGGACTACGATAGCATCAAAGCAGCGGTGATCATGTTCACCAAGGACCTGGCCAATTACCTGGCCAAGGACAACATCCTGGTCAACGCTGTCTGCCCTGGGCCGACCAGGACGCTCCTTTGGGAAGGTCCCGGTCAACTGGGAGACCAACTGGGGCAGATGCTGGGCATGTCGGGCCAGGAAGCCATCACCTGGTTTGCTGAGCAGAACATTCCTCTGGGGCACCATGGCGATCCCGAGGACATCGCCAACATGGTAGCCTTCCTGGCCTCGGAGAAGGCCAGCTTCATCACCGGGCAGGCCATCAACGTAGACGGGGGCATGGTGAAAGTATGCGTCTAGCCCCAGGGAGGGGTAGGAGGGGCCAGAAACCAGGTTTTGTCGCTTCGCTATGTGAAAGGAGGGATGATTATTGACGATTTACTTGGGTGGCTATCACGGAACCCCCACTGTGTGGGGTGCTTGAACAGGTAAGGAATTGGCAACCAAGAATATGATAAGGAGGAATTTCATGGCTGAGATTAACAAGGAAAATCTCCTCTGGGCGTATGAACGGATGAAACTCATCCGAACCTTTGAGGACAGAGTGGCCGGACTGTTTGCCGAGGGCAAACTGCCGGGCTTCGTCCACCTGTACGCCGGTGAGGAGGCAATGGGAGTGGGTGTGATTTCCCTCTTGACGGACAAGGTCTATTTC
>CAYPOY010000058.1:0-21419 GCA_964412395.1 uncultured Anaerolineales bacterium
GATTTACCTTTGGCTTTCGAGTTCCTCAAAGACTCTCAAATGGATAAAGTCGAGCGTAAGGCAGCAGCCTTTCCACTTTCCCGTTGACCTGCTGTCCTATGACATAAGTTTGTGTTGCATCGCGTGCCTTTTCCATCAGGTCATCTCATCTCAGAACCGGCTAGCAGAGCACTAAACCTTCGCGGCGGCCCTTGTGACAGGCGTGATAGGCAGAATATCACCACGACTGGACAGTCTACATTATATCACAATCTAGCCTACCGAATGGTGGCAATTTGGTCACAATTAGATGACATTCAGAGCGTACAGCAAGAGAGCGTCTTTCGACGTGCTGTCTCCTCCTCAACCGGTCAAGCACACCTGGCATTGTCTCCTCACGCCGGTGTCACTTCGCGCAGGCGCGCTGGCAGCAACAGTGCTGGCAACGCCCGTTGCTCCGACGGCAGGCGGCTAAGAGATGCCACTGCCCAAGCCGTTGTCCCCATTGCTAGCCCAGCCAGCACAGGCCGTCCCAACGTCTGGCCCTACACCACCGGCCCCGGGTGACGGCCCAGGTCGTCAGCGTAGAATAGCAGCACCAACAGCAACTCCCCGCCAATGATAATCTACACGGCAAAGGTAGAAGGACGGAACGATGCTTCAGCACAATCGCACTGCAAAGAAACCCTTGCCACTATTGGCGGGGGTTTTGCGTTATCCCCATCGTGCACATACAACATGCCAATAGGGGGCAGTCTCACTCCGCCCCGTCGTCTTGGTGCCTTGCCTTTGTCCGCCAGGGGTCATACTTCTGCGGTCCTATACGCTGCATCTCCTCAGCATAGGTCAGAACCTCCATCTTGTTCAGAAACCAGTCACGCCCTCGTTTCTGCGCCTGCAAACGTCCACGCTTAATCAGTTGCCGGAAGTAAGCCGCAGCGTACCCCGTCAGTTCTGCCGCCTCTGTGGTGGTGATCCACTCGGTAGTGTCGAAATCGTCAGACATTCTTCAAACGAAAAGCCCCACCGGTAGGGTGGGGCATTGTGCGTACCAGGCTGGCTCAGGCGGCAATCTCAGTCACACCAATGCAATACTTCCAGCAGCGCTTCTTGGAGTTCCCGCAAACTGGCCTTTTCGATCAGCCAGGTGTCACCTTCGCGCCTGGTATCCACCGCCCCGTCTTGGATCATCCAGCGCAAGGTATCCACATCGTGGCCCGATAATTCGCACGCCTCCTGAACCGTCAGCCATTCGGGAGCCGCTACCCAGGAAACAGGGGTTACTACCCGCTTCACCAGCCTCCCCACTATACCACTGGAAAGCGCCATCTTCTGACAAGTGACCCGCACAGGACTCGAACCTGTAACCAAGGGATTAAGAGTGCCTCGATTTGCCATCTCCGTCACCTCCGAGTATTCGCGCCACCGGGCTGTGGCGCCGGTGCTTCTCCTTCAATTCCTGGACCGTGAAGATCGCGTAACTGGCCTTCGTAACCTCCACGCTGCTGTGACCCATCAAGTCGGCCAACGTCGCCAGATCGCCGCCGTTCATGAGAAACTCGCGGGCAAAGAAGTGGCGGAAAGCGTGAGGATTCACAGGCCCCTTCACGCCCGCCCGCTGCGCCCTGCGCTTGAGCATCTGCGCTACCCCGCCAGGTGAAAGCCTGCCCCTGGCCTTCGGCCCCAGGCTCACAAACAGCCACGGCCCCTGATCCTGGGAGCGCACCTCCAGCCAGGCTCTCAGCGCCTCCGCCGTAGGCGGGTTGAACGGCACCAGCCGTGTCTTGTCCCCCTTCTCCACTATCACCGCCAGCCCGGCCTCCAGATCCAGGGAGCGCACCTGCAGGTTGCACAGCCCGCCAACCCTACAACCCGTATCGGCCAGGAAAAGCAGGATTGCCCGGTCACGCCGGTCGGCTACGCTCCCGCCCTCCGTGGTGGCCAGCAGCGCCAGGAAGTCGTCCATTGCAACTCCCTTGGGCTCTCGCCGCTTCGGTCGGGGCGTCCTGATCTTCCGCGTCGGGCTGGACTCAATCATACCCTCCCCCTTCAGCCAGTTGAACAGCCGCTTGATGGCCCGGACGTGACCGGCAACCGTGAAGGGGGAAAGACCACCCGCCCGCTCTCGAAGTTTGGGATGGTGACTCCAACGGGTAGTTCGCTCCATCAGGTGGACGATGCAGCGCCGGAGGTCGCCTGTCGTGACCTCCTCCACCGGGACGTCGCCCAGGAAGGCCACCAACGGTTTGAGCTTGCGCCGGTAACCTCCTACTGTCTCAGAGCTCCGCCCGTCCGCTCTGGTGGCTATCGCCAGTGCCTCGATCGCTTCAGTGAGTAGCATCGTTAGTTTGCAGTAACTTACCAGGCCCACGCCGCCGCACCGCCGATCACAACGGAAGCGCCAATTGCTCCCAGGGCAGTGCGTCCAGGCCGGCAACCCAGGCCGTCACCCGCGTGGAGGGGATATCCAACTGTTCCACCCACCCCGCCCCCACCCTGCGCAACCACCGGCGCGCCGGCGCCGCCAGGTCAGGATCCCCGTCCTCCTGCGCATCGAGTGCCGCCCTCAACAGCACCGCCGCACCCAATCGTCGCCAGTTCGCCTCAGTCGTCCCCATCCTCGTGCTCATCCTCCCCACACAGAAACTCCAGAAGTGCACGGGCGCTGTACCGGCCGCCCGGAGCATCGGGGACCAACCCCGCCGCCTTCCACTCACGCAGCGTGGCCAACGACACCCCCAGCAAATCCGCCGCCTTCCCCGGCGCATAATGACACCGCGCCAGATCCTCCACCTCGGGCAGCCCCTCGAGCCATACCCTCACCCGCTCCGGGTCGACGTCCAGCATCTCGGCCAGGCCGGAACCCTCTCCCTGCAGAAAGCGCCGGCCATTGGCGGCCAGGAACGGATCCCCGCTTTCGGCGTCACGAGTCGCCCGCCACAGCAGCGCGGCTAATAGCCGGCGCGCTCTCGCCGTGCCATCGTCACCTGCTGCCATCGTCCGTGTCCTTCAGCAACCACGCCCAAAAAAACTCTCCCGGGGAGTGTGACATTGTTACCCCTTTATTCTTCCTCTCCGAGCCTCCGCCCTGCAGCCGTGCCGTCCACGTTGCCTGTCGATCCCTAATTACTACACGAAGGTCGGCCCACACGTACCAGGTGGGAGACTGGCCTCGCTGTGCTCCTGTCCTACGCGCGATCACCGCTCACCACTCCAGCCCCAATTGACGCGGATTCGCTCCCTCATCTGACGGGCTCGTTTCCTCATCCGCGAGTTGGTCATCCAGCCAGGTAAAGAGATCTCGCGCATCGCAGCCAGGGCCCAGATTCCCTGTTACCTGGTAGTATGCCTGGATGTATCGGCTCCACGCTGCCTTCCGATCACCCTTTGCGCGCCGCAGGGCCTCTATAGCCAGCGAGGGGATCACTCGATCAGGATGTGCTTTGGTCACAGTTTATCTCTACCCTCCGGTCCCACTCTCCCGCCAACAATATGATCGCAGTACCCCTGCCAGTCAAACAACTCCGCCTCCCAGTAGTCAAAGCAGGCGTCGTAGGCCTCCGCCCGGCTCAGCCCCTCCCCAAACATCAGCACCCACATCACCTCAGTCGCCGCCGCCCTGCCGGTACTCCGCCTCGCGCATCTCCTCCGGTGGCAAGTCGGGCAGCGCCGAGACCTGGGCTACCGACTTCGTCACCGCCCCCGCCACCGCCGGCCGCAGCCGTTCCAGTGCTTCCTCCGCCGCCTCGCGTGAGGGGAAACCCCACGCCAGCACGTACCGCCGGCGGGCGTCAGGTGATCGCTCGTCCAGCAGGCCGGCCCGGACCGCCGCCTGCTCCTCCGGCCGGTCGGCCCACACGTACCAGGTGGGCGATGTCCCCGCCCCCGCGCCTGTGCGTCTCACCCTCACGTTACATCACCTCTGCTGCCCCGCCTTCGGCGGGGGCTTGGGTCGCACGCCGGCGGTAGGATCATCTGGCTACAATCGCCCCGCCGCCACTCAAACAGCGTTAACTCCCAGTAGTCCCAGGCCGCGTCGTAGGCCTCCGCCCGGCTCAGCCCTTCCCGAAACATCAACGCCCACATCACCTCAATCGCCGCCGCCCAACCATCTGCGTAGCCCCGCCGGTACTCCGCCTCACGCATCTCCTCCGGTGGCAGATCGGGCAGCGCCGAGACCTGGGCCGCCGTCATCGCCTTGAGGAGAACGAGTTGCTTGTCACTCATCTGGTCACCTCCTGCATATCCACTCCATCGAGCCCGACTGCCCTCATCGGCTCCATCACCCTGTCGTACTCCGCATTGAGGGCATCCCAATACGCCAGCAGCCGTTCCGCCTCGGCATCGTCACAGCCGGTGGCGGCCGCCAGCACCTCCAGGCCATGCTCCAGGCGGGCCTCCAGGTCGTGCCGCCGTTGCTCCAGCGCCAGAGCCACAGCGGCCCGCAGTTCGGCGCGATTGTAGGTGGCGGCGATCCGCCCGTCGCGACGCTCCCACCGGCCATCAGGAACGCCCAGGGACGTGTCGGCCGGCAGGGAGAGGGTGAGCATCTCCCAGGTCGGGGCCCGGGCGAGGGGGGTGGAAGCGTCTCCCGTCCCCCGCCGGTGCTGTGCTTTCAGTTCTGCCAGTGTCGCCATCGCCTATCCCTCAAATTGCAAATTGAAAGAGGGGATACCCTGAAAAGCTGTACAAGCTGTATAACCTGTACCAAGCTGTACAACCTGTACCCCGGGGTACAGCTTGTACAGCTTTGTACAGCTTGTACAGGTTGTACAGCTTTTAGGGATACCCCCATCGTCAATTTGCATTTTCGTCACCCCTTCCGTCTTCTTTGGCCTTCGGTTTCTCCACACCGTAGCGTGCCAGCAAGTCCAGAGCCACCTCCTCAGTAATGGCGTAAATGCTTCCCCGGCGGCTCCCCTTACTCACCCGTTCAAGCCCAAACTCCCGCAAGCGATACCCGACCCACTGTGGAGTCACGTCCGCGTGGTCATCCGCATCCATAAAATCGGCCATCGCACCCCTGACTTCCTTCGGCGTGATATCGGGCTTGCCCTTCGTTGCCAACTTGTGTAGTGCCAGTACCACCGCCGTCTGCCAATCATCCAGATTGCCGATTTCAGCCTGCGCTGCCTTGCGTCTGGCATAATCCTGCACCAGTGTCAGCAATCCCTCAGCACCGCAACCATCCAGGTAGGCCGCAATCGCCAGCAGCGGTCGCCACAGTTCCGCCTGCCGGTTGGCCAACTCCTTTGCGCCCACCCCGCTCAGATACCCCTCGCGCACTCTGGTGAAGTGTTGCAGCGCGAAGTAGTACAACCCGTGCCGTGCCCTGGCCCAGTCCTCGCCGTATTCAGAGACGACCAGGTTGCCTTTGGGTCCGACCGTCCTGAGCATATTGATCAGGATACAGCGGCTCTCCAGTACGTCCTCCAGCCCCCGGATGCTAGCGATCATTTTCGGTCCGTAGACCTCGAACTCGACGACCCTGTGATCGTCCCCCTCGCAGCGGATCGCGGGACTGCCCCGCTTGTAACCAGCGTTCAGCAACAGACGCAGATCGGCAGCAACCGGGTCTCTGGAATTGCTCAGGCGTTCGGCCTCATCTATGCCTAGCATCCCCCGCGTTGCCTGGACCACCCGGAACAGAGAGGCAGGAGAAATGTTGGAGGTGACCCGCCCGTTGAACGCCAACCGCGCCACCAGGTTGACTAACTTGGTTTTACCACTGTTCTTCGGTCCGGTCAGGGCGACGTAGGGGAAGGCCTCAAAAAGCGGGTACAGGTAAGTGCCCATCGTCCACATCGCCAACACGTCGCTCGTCCCTTTATCCCGGAAGTCGATGTACTCGTCCAGCAGCCGCTCGACCTCCACGTATACCTTCACTGGGTCCGCATCGTCTCCCTCGAGGTAGCTTTTCACGTCTGAATACTCCCATCGCGTCGTGTTCCCCAGGATGGCCGGTGGATCACGTAAGATAACTGTACGCCCACCAATGTTCACCATCTGCTCACCATTGGCGGGAAACATCCGGTGATCGCTGGTCACCAGGTAGGGAAAATGGGTCAGCCGGCCACCTACTTTCGCCAGCAAGGGGATGGTCACAACTGCCAGCCCATCTATGAAATCTAGAGCCGGGGCGATAACAGGGTACTGCCCCTCCAGCACCTCGGCGGGGACGTGTTCATCCGCCCTCGCCTTCTTCACTGCCTTTAGAAGACCGTTGAAATCCCGTGCCCCAATCTCTTCCAGCGCCCCAATCACACGTCCCTTGTAGCGAGCAAGCGCGAGGGGCGACAGTTGCGCCAGGAGAGGGAAAAGGGCTTCGATAGCCTTGTCCCGTGCCGCGCCCTGGGCCGCCGCCGCTTTCTCGATTTGCAGGTCGAGCCAGCAGCGAGCCGCGTCCAGCAACTCCCGGAAGCCCTCGGCAGTCGCCCCATCCTGCGCCCAGGCATTCACGTCAGCCACCTGGTCGGGCAGCGCCACCACGCGCAGGAGTGGCTCCACAGCCCCAGCCAGGCCCGCCACGTTGGTGTGCCCGTCCCCATCCGGGACGACGTAAACCACTGCGCTGCGCTCGACGTGCCGCTCGATGCGGCCGGCCAGGTCGCCGCTCAGTCCCGACCCGGCCAGCGCCAGCGCGGGGAAGCCCCACCCGCCGAGTGTCACTGCGTCCGCCTGTCCCTCGACGATGATCACCTCCTCGGCCCGAATTGAATAGGGGGCATTGAGGTACGGGTGTTTCGGGCCGGCCAGGTCGGAGGGTGGGTTGTAGTGGTGTTTACCTTCGATTGACCGTCCGGCCAGGTAGACGATACGCCCACCGTCGCGGTGGACGTAGACGATGGCCCCGCCGACCTTCCCCGCCCACCGGTTCAGCGTCTCGATCACCTTCTGCGCCCGCTCATCGCCCAGATCGGGGACAGGTCCGCCGTTGGCGTAGCCCAGTCTCTCAGTACGGATCGTCTCATCCGACCAGGCCCGCTCGTGGGCATAGGCCAGCCCCGCCGGGGTCTCCCGGAGGCGGGACGCGAAGAAATGGGCGGCCAGAGCCAGCGCGTCCTCGGACTCGCGCCGCTCGTGCACCGCCGCCTCCTGCTCGGGTGTCCAGTCGGGTTTGGGGATGCCGGTTCGCTGCGCCAGTTCGTCAAGGGTTGTGCGGAAATCGAGCCCGTCCCGCTGCATCAGCCAGTCGAAGGCATCACCGTGCCAGCCACACCCGAAACAATGCGCATGGTCGGCGTAAATCGCCAGGCTGGGGTTGTGGTCGTCGTGCCGGGGGCAGCGCACCATCACGGGCCGCCCGTCTGGACGGCGCGGCAGCGGCCCTACCGTTTCCTCGATGAGGGCGGTGAAGTCAATATTCTCACGTACCTGCTCGATGTAGTTCTTCCAAATCTCTGCCGTCATCTCGCTACCTCCTCTTGACAAGGTCTACCAACTCATGATAAGATTAGGACGCAACGGGCAGTCGTCAGCCCGCTGCCTCCCCACCGCCCGGTCCCCGCCGGGCGGTTTTCACATCAACCTACCGCGATTCCCGGTCCGCCTCCTGGTTAGCGCCCCCCAAGCCGCTGCCGGCGGCGGTCACTTTCGATCTGGTGGTTTTCCCAGTCGCTTCCACCCCCGCGCTCCCTGCTTCCACTCGAGCAGCGGCAGTGCGCAAAACGTCGAGCAGCACATGTTCAACCCGCGTGCCCTCGCCCCGAGCTATGCGCTCCAACAGTTTGAAGTCCGCCCGGTCAAGCCGGACGGCTACATAAATGCTCAGCTGCGCAGACATCTGATACCCCCAGAAATCAAAAATCCTGGCCGTTTGCCAGGATTACTATACACCAAAATTCCCTACCATGGTTCACAAAATGGGGGGGGCGAAAATGTTTTAAGGTTTTCGGCTCAATTCTGTGGTCTCATAAGCGTCTTCAGTCGTTGGATTGCCGTAGAGACAGCTTGTTCGCTTACTTTTATCGCTCCTTCGTCGCCTGATATCTCTGCCCACTCGATGGCGGCTTTAACCTCTGAGCAACCCTCCCTCTGCACCCGCCGGTACAGGTACTTGTGGAATTGAAACTGTGGGCTCGCTTTGTAGCGCTGGTGATCGAAGTTGTCTTCAAGAAAACCCTCCCACTTCTCAAGCTGGGATGTCACGGTGTCATAGAGAGCACCCCAGTCCTTGCGTGTGATGTGGACGTTCAGACCTTCAATGGTGATCGTAAGTTCCTTTTCCACCGACACCTCAACTACTACGTGTGCCCCAGGGCTTAGCACATAGTTGAGAAAGCCATAATCGTCAGTCAGAATCAGATGCTGCAGGGCAGCGTTCAAAACAAAGCTTCGGGGCAGTCTGTAACGCCATATCAGGTATTTTATATACTCGACGAACGGATCACTGTTGTCCTCCTCAGTGCGATTCATCCAGGGTATTTTGCGTAGTCGCTCTGCCCGTTGAGACCTCCGCTCCTCATCCCAGGCTTTTGCCTCATCGAAGGAGAAGCCACTCTCCGATATTCTCAGGAGGGCACGTCCATGCTTGACGTCCTTCTCAAACCAGGGATTGACATCTAGTAGGGCTACCCGTTGCCAGCGTTTATCTGCTTCATACACAAAACCGCCTCCTTCTTGACGGAAGCGGCTTGCTGTGTTATCCTGACTTCTGTCAGGCCGCTCCCATCGGTCTGATCGTCGCCCCAGGTGTTGGCTCACCGTGGGGCTTCTCTGTTCTACCGGCTACGTTTTCTGCCCGGCTGCCGGCGCTTCCTCCAGCGGCACGATCCGCACCTCCAGGTGACCATCCAGTGCCTCGACCACGCGCCGCAGAAAGGATAGCTTTGGCTCAATCTTCCCGCTCTCCAGCCGGGCGATGCTGGGCTGCTTCGTGCCGACCAATTCGGCCAGTCGCTCCTGGGTCAGCCCACGCATAATGCGCAGTCGCGCCACCTGGTAGGCTGGTTCCAGTTCCTCGGTCGCAGCCCGAAACTCTGGATCCTGCATTTGCTCGATTTCCCAGTCCTCGAAACGCACGTTAGGTTTTGTACTCATTTCCCTCTCTCCAGAAACTCGGTCATCCGTCGCTCGGCCGTGGCAATTTCCCGCATTGGTGTCTTGCGCGACTTTTTGCGGAAAGCGTGCAACACGATAAACCGCTCCCCTGTGTGGGCAAAGTAAAACAGCCGGATAGGTCCCGCCCGCAACTCCCACAGTCCCCGGTACCCTGACACGGGCCGGGCGTGTGGCATTTGCAGTAATACGCCAAACTCTCGCAACAAACGCAGCATGTTACGCACCTTGGCCCGCTCCCGCACCGGCAGTCCGCCGATGAATTCGACCACCGCGCTCTTGCCTCGTGCGTCAGTGTAGAACTCGATTACCCAGTTGGATCCTCGTCTGATCATCGGCGTCATCGTCGCACACCTATTATAACTCTATCGTTATGAGTGTCAAGTGTCCGTGTCCCACCGTCCCCCTCAGTGATCCTTGCTTCTATGCCCGGTTCGCACGGTCGGGGTGGCGGGCTATACGTCTGTTAAAGGTACGGTTTCTCGCGGAAAACGTTACTCGCCCGCCCTCGCCCCCAGGTCCACCGGCGCCGGCAGATCCAGCGTCGTGCTATCGATCCCCAGCGCATCCGCCAGGTAGAGCATCCCCGTCACCCAGCCCAACTTGAACTGTTGGGGGACCTCCCCCAGGTTCAGCACCGCATACTGAAGCGCCACCGCGTGCCTGAACTCCTCCACTGTAAATGTCTCCTCGTCCTGCATCTGCCTACATCTCCCTTCTCCCGCCCCCAGGTCAGAGGTCCATCGCCGCCTGCTTAAACAGCCCGGCCAGATCGAACGTGTACACCGCCGGCGCTCTCCTCGTATCGGCGTCCAGCGTGCCGATGTAACCCAGTGTGGTCTTGACGCCGGCGTGCCCGAGGTTCTGTTGGATCGCCACCAGGTCGACGCCGGCCTCGTACAGTCGCCGCGCATAGGTCCTCCGCAAATCGTGTGGCTTGACGGTTACCAGCTTCCCATTCACCGCCACGGGATAACTGCCGACAACGTATTGGATCGCCCGCACACTCAGCCGGCCAGGGCGTAGCCGGCTGCCGCCTTTGTACAGTCCACGAAAGACGTGACCCTCGGTGATGCCGGTCGTGCTCCTCCAGGCATCCACCACGGCCAGCACCCACGATAACTCGCCGTAGGGGATTAACCGCTCCTTACAGCCCTTCCCCTCCCGCACGTGCAGCGCCAGCTCGCCGCCCAACCGTTGCCGGAGATCCCGCACCTCGAGCGCCGACAGCTCCGCCTCTCGGACCCCGGTACACAGCATCAGCGCGATGACGGCCGTATCCCGCAGACCCTGCAGAGTTCCCAGGCCGGGCGCCGCCATCAGCGCCGAGGCTTGCTTACTCGTCAGCCGCAACTGGTCAGTGTCGGGGCGGTCCTGCGACATCCGGACCTGGACCCGAGTAACGTTGGGGTCCACCCCGTTTTTGATCCTCGTGGTCAATTCGTCCACGAATGCCTTGCGGTTTGCCGGCGTGTCCCCCTGACCGGTGTCCTGGAGAGCTCGGGCGCTCAGAGCATATAGGGCATCCCTGGTGGCATTATCCTGGAGGAGCGCCCGGTAACGGGCCCGGATCGTGGACAGGTGGCCGCTCACCGTCGCCGGGGCCAGCGTCTTCAGCAGATGATCCCTGTAGGCTGCCAGGTCGGGCTCGTGCCAGGGTCGCCCCTGGGTGGTCATCCACCGGTCAAACTTGCCTAGCCTGTAACGGGCGTCCCGTCCGGCGTCGGGCGGTACAATGGCGGTCGTGCCGGTAGTCAGTGCTTTGGGTGTGTTCATCCTGTCCCCCTCGCTTTATTGCGTAGTCTGGCTATTCTACGCAGTAATTTAATCTCATCTTAGCACACCCGTTCTACCCCTGTCAACCCTCGTCCCGCTTCCGCGTCAGCCGTTCCCATACCACCGCGCAGCCCGGCGCCAGGACCCCTGTGCCGAGCGGCCGTCGCGACGGGCTTCCTCGTCGCCACATCCGGCCCATCGTCGGTGGTGACAATCCTGGCCACCAGGTCGGCCTGAGTTGTCGCCATCTCCTGCACCTGGTGGTGACAATGCCGGTCTGGCCACTGCCGGCCATCGCTATTCACGTCGCCACCTGCACCTGGTGGTGACACAGGCCACCACCGCGGTCACCTACGTAGCCAATCCCCGTCGCCATTCCTTCCTCGAGTTCGTGGTGACACCTCTCCGTGATCATCAGCAGTCGAGAGTGTGACGTCGCCACATCCTGCACCTGGTGGCGACAATTCTGGATCCCTGGCCAGGCCGCTGTGTCATCACCAGGTGCACCAGGTGGTGACAGGATCTCTCGCCAGCGACGTCGCCTTTGTCGCCACGTCACCGGGGTTCGGGCCGGCCATCCTCTCCCACCCTATAACCCAACAGGCCGTAGAAACTGCGCAAGTGGTAGCCGCAGGATGAGAGGCTGTGTCCGGTCTTCGCCATCTGCGCCTCCAGTTCGCATCGTTCCGCCTCACGTGTCATGGCCGCCCGAGCCGCCGCTATCTTGTTGTGGTCGCTCCCGACGTAGACACGCAGCCGATCACCAGGTGGGGGCGTGCCGTGCATCGGGCACTCCTGATCAATCGAGTGCAGAATGTAGAGTTTGGGGACCCGGGCAGGATGGTCTCTGTCCCGCCAGTACTCGCGCCCTGTGCACGTCCTCCCATCCAGGCCCCTTAATTCCTCCTGGAGGTGGACCAGGTCATTAAGCCGCTGTCGTATCGCCTCCTCACAACCGGCCGCCATGACCAGCAGCCACTCAAAGTTTGTTTCCACCGGCATTTCCTCCTCGCGTGGTGACAGACCCCCTGTGCCTGATGGCTGGATCGCCCACTCCTGTGTCACCACCACTCACCGCCTCGCGTCTGCCCCTCACCCGCGATAGCACAAGGTGAGGGGCAGGGCCGGCCGGTCAATCGGTGATAGAGTCGCAGGTGCTCTGCTTCTCCAGGTCTACCGGTGTCAGCAGGAGCCGTCCCTTGACAGCCTCGTAATGTTCAGAGCAGAGACAAATCACACTGTCGGCTTCGCTGCCGAAACGGTAGGCCTTGCCAGGTTTGCCGCACACCAGGCATACTCTGATTTGCTCCTTTTGTTCCTTCATGCTAAAATTTGCTCCAGTGGCCCGTTTTCCTTGCTGGGTTGGCGGGCCGCGTAGGGTATGGGGGCGGTCGGTACACGTTGTTGATCGCCCCCAGTCTTATACCTCCAGGCGGTCAGTGCTTCGCTATCAGCACCCGGTTGCCATGCCCATCGTCGTACCACACTTCGCTGAACTGGTGAACGACGACGTGAAACACGACCAGGTACGACCACACCGCCATAGACCCTGTCAACACGACAATGTCTCGATCCTCGGCGTCATCCACTATTGCCTGCGCGTTGCGCCCGACGACGTTGACGGCCTCGGCCACTGGCGTCGTTAGCGTCAGTCGCCCGCCCACCTCCTCGATGGCGCAGCCGTCGTACAGTTGCACGTCAGTCAAGGCCATACTAATCTCCATCTATCTCACCTCCTCTCCGTTCAATCTCAGGCTGATCACCTGGCTTCTGCGCCGGAGATCTCCAGGCTCCGACGCAGTGTGCCAGACGGTCAGTGCTCGTCGCCTCTCGGTGTGCCGTCGTCGTGGTGGAACAACCCGCCTTCGTCCAGGTAATGGCGCTGTAGCCACTCGCCGAACGGCTCGGCGTCGGGGACGTCCTGCACCTCACCGGCGAACACGGTGACGACGAACGCACGCCTACCGCGCAGGTGCCGGTTCGCAGGCCATTGCCCCCAGCACTCTTCACGACCTGCTAATACCGGCAGCGTGTAGCTCAGTGCGTCCTCGACGTAGCCTCCTCTGGTCACCACCCGCACGGCAGGGTTACCGCGCAGCAGGTAGTAGCCCCGATGCAGGTCAGCGTCGTATTCCTGGAAGGCCAGCAGGTCGAGGCCGGCCTGGTCGATCCGGAGCGTAAACTCTGGCATTGCTACACCTCCGTTTGGCGTTTCCCCGCCGCCACCGGCCACTTACGTTGGCCGTTCGCTTCTGGCGGCAGCCGCGCACCTGTGAACTTCATCACACCGCCGGTCAGGTTGAACTGCCCACAGTTCGGGCAGTCATACGAGTGCACCATCACCGACGTCTGCCAACTCTTGCAGCGCCTCATCTAGCGTCAACGCCCGGCCATAGTCTGACTCGTATCCCAGTCGCTCAAAGCGTCCGCCGGGTTGCAGGTCGGCCTCCGTCACCACGTGCAAAGTGTAGGTGTTCGGCTCGTTTTGCCAATGCGACCAATCCTCGACGTACACCACGAGCCGGCCGTCCTCGGCGCGATAGAGGGTCTCGGTCACTCCGCGCGTGTCCGTGATCTCACTGCCGCGTCCCACGCCTGCCTCGGTACGGATTGCTAATTGCTCGCCGATGAACTCTACCACGCGAGTGAGGTCTTGTTCCCGGCCGCCGTTACTGACGGCCAGCGTGCCGATCCTGACTGTTATCTTGTCCACTGTTTTGCCTCCTTTGTGTTCTGTGCTAAAATCGTCTCCTGGTGGTCACCGCCATTCCCGCTTGAGGGTTACGGGGCCACCTGGGCGGCCTGGTGCAAGCCAGGCCGCCTCACTCCAGCGCAGGATACGGAACGGTGAACGACTCCACCATCCTATCCCACGTTCCCGATGGAATCTCGTGGTATTCCAGCCGGTCGAAGTGCACCATTCCCTCGTCAAAGTGGATATCCCACCTGCGCCTCCCGCGTCCGAAGAGTGCCTCGACGTGTTGCGCCTTGCCAACACCGGCAGCCGCATCATGCATAAACTGCTCGACGTCACCACCGGCATCCATCAGCTCTTGAGCCACATCTTGGCCCCCCTCATCGAACAGGCGTTGTACCTGGCTCTCAAATTCCTCACGCTTCATCTTGTATCACCTCCTCTCCACCGTCCTGGGGCAGTCTGCGTTATGCCGGGCCGCCTCTGCCTATGCCGTGTGTCACCGCTTGATATGCTCACCTCCCTTCAACTCAGCCAGCAGGTTGTCACGTGCCTGCTCCAAGGCGCGGATCAGGGCGGGCAACTCACCGGGGAAGATGATCACCTCACCTGGTGGAGTCTCGCCGTCCTGAGCCTGGCCCACGCTACGCAGTTTCAACAGCCAGGCGCCCTCGTGCACTTCCAGCACGAGATCGTCCATTACGTTCACGCTGTACATTGTCCCCTCCTCAAGAATGGTGGCAGGTCATCAATCGTTTGGCTTGTAGGTGGGCTTGTAGCGTCCAGGCCGGTTTGTGGGGCTCTGTAAGGTTTGTGGTTTGTAGCCAAAAGCGCCAGTTCTGGCGTGACGTGACGCTTGTTGCTTGCGTCTTTGTCCTTCCGCAGCCAGCCACGTCGCTCCCAGTCGGAAGCTAACCGCCGTGCCGCACCCTGCCCCAGCCCCGCCCGTTCCTGGACGTCCGCCAGACTCAGGTAGCCGTCGTTGTTCTCCAGTGCCCACGTCACCAGCGCCAACTCGGGTCCACTCAGTATATGGGGTGTGATGTCGTTCAGCAGTGCCTTGTCAAACTGATAGACTTGCACCATTCCCCAGCGGTCGGTCATCGCCCGGCCTGGGCGTGTCTCTGGTATGTGTGCCGCACCTGCACAGCCGATAGCGCGTGCAACCTCGGCTCCTCGCACCCTGAAGCAGATCGCCGCCCTCGCCTGGTCACGCACCCGCCCGATGACCGCCTTCGTGAAGTCCTGCGCCGCGAACACCAGGTTAACGCCGAACTTCCTGCCACGCCAGCCGAGTTGCGCCACGTCACGGGCAAACTGACCGCGATGGCCACCCAAGGCCGTCACCGTGGCGTTGAACTCGTCCAGCACGCACAGGACCCGAGGCAGCGGATCGCCGCCACTCTTGACCACGACCGCGTTGTACTCGGTGAGCTTGTCAGGGAAGCCGTCCACCTGCTGGTACAATGCCGCCCGCCGGTCGCATTCAGCCAGCGCCCGCGCCACGATGTCACGCGCATCCTCTGGCGTGCTGGCGATGGGGGCCAGTAATGCCGGATGTTCTCTCAGCATAGGGAAGGTTGCCCCGTCCAGGTCAGACAACAGCAGCGCCGCGCCTTCACCGATGGCCTGGTGCACCAAGAGACGCAGCAGGTTGCTCTTGCCGCTCCCAGTCATTCCAGCCACCAGTAGATGACCCAGGTCGCCCCAGCGTACCGACACGGGCTGCCCAGTAGGGCCGACACCCAGCCGCACTATGCCCCGCTCGCAGCCTGGAAAGTCCACTGATTTGGGCAACCTGGGGCGTTGGCTCAGCAAGAAACCGTACCGGAGGCCGTTGGTATTTGACAAGTATACGGGGATCCCATCGCAGGCCGTTGACATGTGATGTGTCAGCGCTTTGTCGGTGTAGCGCTCCAGCCGTTCCAAAGCGCGAGGGTTCAGCACGCCGAAGAGCCACACCCGGCCTGCATTGACGGTAATCACCCACTGCCTGATGGGGGCTTCTAGCCCACGCTTCTCCAGCACCTTCGGTACACGGCGGGTCACGCTCTGACCGGCCAGCACGTAGCGTCTCGGGATCGTGTTCATTTGTTCACCTCCTCCAAGAGTTGTGCTTCTACGTCCTCCAGCCAAGGTCTCACCTGGTCGGCTGGCAATACCTGGATCGGGGAAGCAGCAATAGGCGAGGTTGCCAGCGTAGGCGCCTGTCCACCATCTTTATGACCCGATCCCAGCCGGGGCCTGCTCATCCCATCCACCGCCTGGTCACGGGCTGTTGTTCGTTCCTCTTGCTCTGGACTTCTGAGTAGTGGGGCCGTCACCTGACCTGATGGCAGCACCTGGAGGGCAGGGCCGGGTTGCCGGTCCAGGTCCACGAACGTGTAGCCACCACCCTGGACCGGGCAGGCCATAGGCTCGGCGTCGCCCAGGATAGAACGGGGGTAGATCACTGGTCGCTTGCGGTATTCTCTCAGACCGTAGACTGCCAGTGCGCCAAGACCGCCGGCGATGATCAGCAGCACAATGGGTATCCCATAGTCACGACCGTAACCGAGGATCACTTCGCGCTCTTCCGCGGCACGGGTGGCCGTAGCCTGGTACGCCGCCGACGTCGCCTGGACGCTCTCGGCCGTTGCGGTTGTCTTGCCCTCCCAGGCCATACGGGTTGACGTCGCGACGTCCGCTTTGTACTGCGCGGTCGCCGTGGCCGCCACGTTGCGGGCCTCAGCCGTTGAGGTCGCCGCCTGGGCAAGCGCCTGCTGGGTGGCGGTCGCTCGGTATGCCCGTTCGGTCGCTGTGGCTTCTATCGCCTGAGCCTGTGCGGTTGCAGCTATCGCTATGGCCTGGGCTGTAGCCTGGGCCTGGGCGGTAGCGTTGGCCGCCTGCCTAGTCGCCTCCATTGCCATTGCCTGGGCTGTGCCTTGTGCGCTCAACGCCTGCTGGGTTGCCTGTGCGCTCAATGTGTCTCTGGTTGCCTGAGCCTCGGCTGTCAGCATTGTAAGCTGATGTTCGGCAGCCGCAGCAGCCGCTCGTTGCGTCGCTTGTGCAAGGGCAGCCTGGGCAGCCGCTTGCTCTGCCTGAGTTTGCGCAGCCTCGGCGGTCAGATAGCGCGCCACAGCCGTACCCTGGATGGCAGGCTTGTCGTCGCCGTGATACTGTTCGGCCAGGGAGGTCAAGTCAACAGCAGAGGGTGTGTAGGTCTCATAACCTTCACAGCCGGTCAGCGCCAGCGCGATCACCACCAGGAAGATAGTCAGTCGTTTATTCATTCGTTCGCCTCCCTCCACCCGATGGGTGGCCCGAGGCCGGCCAGCGAGTCAACGTTGCTACTACCGGCATACGGAGCAGCGTCCAGCGCACCAGGTACGATGACGATGTTTCCACCAGCCTGGCGTGTGACGGGCCGTCGTGCAGCCGGTAACCGTGTCCCCTGCAGCGCCGCATAGACCTGCGCTTGTTGAAGGGTATCTTCCAGTCGTGCCTGTCTCTGACGTCGCTTCCACCGCCGGTAACCGACGACCATCCCCACACCCGAGGCTACGAGGCCGATGATCACCAGCATCAGGAACAAGATAATGCTTCCGGCAGCACTCATCTCAGCACCTCCAGGATCGCCTTGCCCAACTTCACTACTGCCAGTGTGTCGAGTGGGCCACCGCTCAACAGGCCTGCCGTCGTCTGGACTGCCAGCAGCAGCGCACCGATGACTACCAGGCCGCCGATGACGGTCAGCAGGTTGGCGATGATCTTGCCGAATTTGACGGCGATGATCAGCGCCACCACCAACGCCGCAACACCTACGATGATGACTGTCAGTTCTGTTTTCATGATGTCTGCCCCTCCCATCTTACTTTGCTCAAAACGCTCTGTAGGCCTCGCTACCGTTTCGGTGTCCAGTTATACCTGCAAAGTGTTTTCAACTCGTAGCGGGCTTCCTGTAGCGTTCAATGCCACCTTTGAGGGTGGCATAGCACCCACCTTTGAGGGTGACGCTATGCCACCTTCAATACCACCTATTTTAGAATCCGCTTGATTTCCCTCAAATCACTTTTTAGCCGCCACGATTTTTGTCTCGACCGTCGCCGGTCGCAGTTCAATCTTGAGGTCACCGGCCCGGTAGGCCTCCCATCCGTAGGCCAGGAGCACGGCCACCAGGTCAGAGAAGCCACGCCTTCCGTGCCCGGTCAGCGCAGTGGACTCGCGCTTGATGGTGTCCACCAGGGCGCAGGGCAGGTTGACGTTGACCTTACGTTTCTTTACTGCGCCGTTTTTCCTGCTTACGGTTTTCTTCTCAGCCTCAGAGAAGGCCGCCAGCACAGCCGGATCAATCGCCTGCCGTCTCTCGCTCACGTCAGCACCTCCCGCACTCTGTCTATAAACTGGCTGTAACCTCCGAAGTGTTGTTGGCCGTTGCTCCCCTTCACGCCCATGACGCTCCTGGACCGGGGGGCATATTCCCAGATGGTTTGGCCGTAAGCTGGCGCTTCCCTGAGCTTTGTGTCGGTGGGGATAGGGGGAAGCACCAGCCCGCCGAAGGCCTTAACTAGTGAATGCAGTTGCGTCATTGTCTCGTTTGTCTGCCTGTCAAAGAAGGTCGGCAGTATGCCCAGCAGTCCAGGCGCATTGGAAGAGCGTCGCTTGATTTCTACCACCGACATCATCACCTCGTTGACACCGTCCACTGCCAGGAAGTCTAGCTTGGAGGGCACAACCAGCCAGTCAGCAGCTACCAGGGCCGAAACGTGTAGCACATCCACCGAGGGAGCGCAATCTATGATAGCCACGTCATACCGGTCGGCCAGGCTGCTGAGCGCGTCGGCCAACACCCGCTCGCGAAAATCCATGCTGACCAGGGTACGCTTTGCGGGTTCGGTCGTCTTGTCGGAAGGTATCACGTCCAAGTTGTGGCGTGCCTTCACAATCAGCAGATCGACGTCACCGAACTGTGCCCGGTCCACCAGTCGCCGTATGCCAGGAGCCTTGTCCAGCCCCAAAGCCTTGGCGACGTGTCCCTGCACGTCGGTGTCGACCAACAACACGCGCACCCCGTCCAGGGCCAGCCGATGGCCCAGCGTCACCGCTGTGGTTGTTTTAGCCGTACCCCCCTTCTGATTGGAAATTGCGAACACGATCACGTTTCCACCTCCTCAGCCAAAGGGCGATTTTCTGATTCCTCCGCCAGTGCTGTAATTTGTTCTATATCGGCCTCGTCGAGTTCAAACCATTCGCCCCTTATCCGCTTCTTGTGAAATACGTGGTGTAAGTTGTGCTCAGCCTCGTATCTGTCTTGGGCCTCTATTGTGCACACTAATTTAATCTCACAAGGAGACTGTGCGCGTAAAGCTGCTAATCTCCGGTCAACGTTCGTCGTGCACCCAATTTTGTACAACTCATTGTCAGCGCGAATTAGGTAGACGGTTCCACTTCTATCTGTGTAAGCATCAATTTTCTCGTCCTTCATGTATTGCACCCCGCGCCCCTTGGCAAATTCAGCGTTTAAGTTGTCAATTCTCTCATCATCATAACCACCAGAACTCTCATAGAAGGCATTTACTCGGCTCACTATGGCATAGAATTCTGACGGCGTTAGTATAAAGCCATTTCTGTCAGCGAGTACCATCTCACCACTGAGGGGGTCGCCGCGAATGAGTAGTCTGGCTTGATTGCCGCAAATCTCTGGCACGAGACTCCCACGGAAAATATCATGGAAAATGCTAGTAGGCATGGCTAGGTCACCTCCTCCCTACACACAGGGCACAGGCGAGGAGAGTTGTGTTGATTTTTTAACTGACGTTCCAATCCACGACCGCCTTCCCAGACGCGCACCAGTCGCCACGTGATGCCCGCTTTGCCTACTGCCGCCATTATCGCCGCACCGTTGCCCTCCCTGTGAGCCTCAAGCCTACTCTCCAAGTTATCGGTAGAGCCCAGGTAATGTCGAGCCTGCCCACGAGGGTTGTCCAGATCCCCAAGCGGGCTGTCGAAATGGATTAAGTACACCACCGTCACGCCTCCAGTTCTAGCGTCAGTTGACCAGCCTCTGGTGTCTCCACGTGAGCTACCGGGGAAGCCAATCGCTGGTGACCGTTACCGCTGATGGGGCCGGCCACCAGGATACAACCCGCTACGATCACCTGGAGGGGAGGGCTGCCGTGTCGCTTTTCAAACAGTCTCCGTGCCACCTCGGGGTCGGTGTCCAGGGTGTAGCCTTGCCACTTACCACGTAGTTTGCCGTTGCCGTCGTCACTCATCGCCGCCCTTCCTCCGCCCCCGGCCCTCGTCCAGGTCCTCCCGCCAGGGGTTGTGCTTCTGCGTCCCCAGCGCGTCCATACGGGCTTTGTACGCCAGAAGGCTCTCCTCGTTGACCAGCCAGTCGCGCCCCACCTTGTGGGCCTCTATCTGTCCCTGGTTCGCCAGCATCCGCATATAGGCACGGGAGTAGCCGGTCAGCGCCTGCGCCACGTCGGTCGTGATCCAGCCTTCAACTATCGGTTCAGTCATCGTCTCGCCTCATTGACTCTCGCATTTGCTTGGACATCGCTGTGCTCCTTTCGTGCTTCCATCTTCTATCTTGCACCAGACTACCCGGATGCGGGAGAAGTCGTAACGCCAGTAACGGGGGCGGGAGTCGAACCCGCGATGGCCTTGCGGCCTCCAGGATATGAGCCTGGTGAGCTGCCGTTGCTCTACCCCGCTATGATTCTGTCACTCTGTGTTGTGGTTTAGCTTGCTTCCAGGAGAAGGTCAACGTGCCCAGTAATCGCGCTCTCTTTGGCGTTGGCTCTCACCTCGCGGGCGAATTGCAGGAACTCATCACCCGTCATCTCGCGCTCATAGTAATCCTTGAGGTTGACGACCACGGCCACCCTGGGATTGCGATACCCGATATCGAACACATTGCCCTCTTTGTCCACGCCGGTCAGGACAACCGGCATCTCCTGGATTTGAGATACCAACTTGTATGCTCCCTTGCTCTTTGCCATTGCTACCTCCTCGTACAAACCGAAAGCCCCCGCCGGTCTTGCCTGGCGGGGGCCTCTCTGTTATACTTGAGGTAGCCTCCCGCGCCGTCTACGCCGGCGTTGGGGGTCAGCCCTCCGGTCGGTGTTCAGTCACCACCGGGGGGCGATTTCCTATATCTGTCTCATCGCTTGGGATGAAACCTGTTGTAAAAGAAAAAGCGGTCTCATCGCTTACGATGATAGTATAGTACAAAAAAGGGGGCTTGTCAAGCCCCCCAACCTTAAAATTTCCGGTTAATGTCCGATTGCTTTGTGCTGCGTCCCGACTCTCCGAGGATCGTGTTTGGCTGTCCCTAACCGCTTCATCTCCTCAACGTAAGTCAGCACACTTTTTCTATCCAGGAACCAATCGCGCCCACGCTTGCGCCCGTTAATCCGACCCTCCCTTGCAAACTGTCTGAGTGTGACGGGGCTGTACCCTGTGAGTTGTGCTGCCTCCGGGACGGTGATCCACTCAATGGGGTTGAAGTCGTCAGGCATTGCCCCCGCCTATGGCTGTAACTGCTGTAACCACCAACCAACGAAAAGCCCCACCGGTGGGGTGGGGCCTCGTGTAAGCAGGCCGGCCTGGATAGACCTCAATCCCACCAGTGCAATACTTCCAGCAGCGCCTCCTGGAACTCCCGCAGGCCGGCCTTTTCGATCAGCCAGGTGTCACCTTCGCGCCTGGTGTCCACCGCCCCGTCCTGGATCATCCAGCGCAAGGTATCCACGTCGTGGCCCGACAATTCGCACGCCTCCTGAACCGTCAGCCATTCGGGAGCCGCTACCCAGGAAACAGGGGTTACTACCCGCTTCACCAGCCTCCCCACTATACCACTGGAAAGCGCCATCTTCTGACAAGTGACCCGCACAGGACTCGAACCTGTAACCAAGGGATTAAGAGT
>CAYPOY010000059.1:0-21278 GCA_964412395.1 uncultured Anaerolineales bacterium
CTCGCCCGGCCGGTAGTGCTCGTCGGGCGGCCTGTCGGGCGTCAGCGTGATGTTCAACTCTTTCTGGGTGGTCTGTTTGGGCTGTTGGTTGTAGCCTATATTAAAACTGGACTGCTTGTTGGTCTCGTCTTCTCTCCCCCCACCCTGGGGGGTGCCGGAGGGGGGTCCAGATCCCTTCACGACGACCACCGAGACGAAGACATTGGGAATGAGGTCCTCGGTGATGGGGATCTCGATCTGCTCTGAGTTGGTCTCGAGAGTCTGAACCCAATGGCGGTAGATGTGTCCCCGTTCGACGGTGATGAGGGCCTTGACCATGCCCTGGTAGGGGTGGGGGATGAGGATGGTCGCCGTGTCGCCGACCCGGTACTGCCGCTGGTCGGCCACCAGGTCGATGCGGTCGTTGTTCTCCTGTCGCCAGTTGATGTAATGGAGCCCGCTGACCCACATGTAGGTGGAACTGCGGACCTCCCCCCCACATTACCCCCCAATTGGGGGGGGGGAAGGGGGGGAGCCCCCCATGGGGGGGTGGGAAGGGGGGGAGCCCCGCGTGGGGGGGGGGGGGCGGGGGCCCCGCCCCCCTTGGGGGGGATGAAGGGGGGGAGGCCGCTGGCGGTCACCTTGTAGATGCCGCCTTTCTTAGGGGTAAAGCTCACCACTGCCTCGCCGTCGTCGTCCGTTTCCACCGTGGTGGTAAATACCGGCACGTCCTCGACGATGCTCTCCCAGTAATAGCGGCCATCTTCCGCCTGCTTGCGGACGCTGTACCAGTTGTGCTCGGCGAAGACGACGGTCAACTCTCGGTTGGGCGATGGGTCGCTGGCCCAGTCCACGGTGATGAGGTTGACACTGTTCTTCTCGCCTGCCTTGCCGACGTACCGTTCGGGGCGTAGGCCGATGTAGTACAGTCCCTTATGGACAATGGCCTCAGTCCGGTCGCTCACCTCCTGGTTGTTGACGTCGGTGACTGAAACCTCCAACGTGAAGCGCTGGCTGGCGATCTGTTCGGTGATGTCGGCCTCCAGGCTAAAGGTGAAGCGGCCCTCCGCGTCGGTAACGCCGGTCCCGTTGGCGATCAGTTCACCGTAGGAACCATAGTACTCTCCGCGGCGGCTGAAGTCGTAGTCGGTGAAGTCCCACCAGCCTTTGCCCTGGTAGTTGAAGAAGTGGTCGGCGGAGAGAACGGTGTAACGTACCTCGGCGTTTGCCACGGGGCCGCCGAAGAAGTAGGTTGCCTGGGCGGTGACGTTTATTTCGTCGCCCTGAGCGTATTCCGACTTGTCTGTCTCAACCCTCACCTGGAACTCGGGCTTGCGGTACTCGGCGACCTGGAAGTTGGCGTGGAAGTCTTCTTCCTCGTAGGTGGCCTCGATGTAGTAGACACCAAGAGCCGCCTCTTCACCCAGGGCGAACTCTCCATCCAGCGTACCCATATCACTGAGAGGCAGGCCGTCTTCGAATACTTTCGTCCCCTGCGAATCCTCGATAACGACGTGAACTTCGTCGTCCCCCGTCGGCAGAGAGTAGTGGGCGTCGTCGTCGTTGCGCAGGATCCCCTTGAGGTAGACCTTCTGGCCGGGGCGGTAGATGGGCCGGTCGGTGAAGAAATAAGCGGCGAAGGAGTCCAGGGTGCTCTCCACCGGCAGGTCGAATTTCCAGGGCGAGATGCCGTCGTCCCACCAGTTGGTTGCCGCGGCGAAGTCGTCGGGGGCACGGCCGGAGACCGGCCCCAGCTCTGGGTCGCCGACGAAGGCGAAAACGCGGGCCCACCGGTCCAGCGACCGGCGATGAGCGCCGGCGAAGACGCCGTCCGAGTCTGTCCTACCCTCCGCCAGCACAGCACCGTCCTCGTCCATTACCACCACGGGCAGGTCGGGCAACACGTCGCCGGAGCGTAGGTCGGTGGCCCAGACCAGCGATTCGGTGGCGGTCGTCTTCAGGCTCAGATTGTGCCGGGAGACGACCAATATTCTCTTCTCGACCTCACCCGGCAGGGACGGCTCCGCTTCGGGGTAGACTGCCTCGGGGTCAGCCCACACCTCCAGGTAGTAAAGGCCCGGCTGTAGGGGCAGGGCTTGCTCCTGTCCACCCGCGTCGCCGGCCAGGTTGGTGCCGTAGATGCGGCGTTGATTCAAAGGCGGCTTCACGTCCAGCGACCATTGGCGGATGAGATTCTCCTCGTCGCCCCTGTAATTGTCCCAGTGGCGCCACCAGTCCTCACCGTTGGTGCGCAGGAAGTCGTCCATCGGCATCCGGTAGAGGGCGAAGTTGACCTGGCTCACGTTGCGGACAGTCACGTAGGCTAACGTCTGCGTGTAGGCGTTGTAGGTGCCGACGTGGTAGGGAGCGTGCAGGTAGATCAAAGGGTCCCGGGCACGGGTGCGCCAGCGGATAGTGGTGTCCTGGCCCACTTTGTGACCATAGCGCCCCTGGACGTCGCCGCTGAGGGTCACTGCGTAGTCGGTGTTGGGTTCAATGGGGAAGGAGATTTCGAGCTGGGTGTTGCTGTCCCACCAGTAGGTGAAGACTTTCGTCGCCGCGACGGTGGGGCGGATGGTGAAGTTGCCGTTAATGGACTCGGGATCCATCGGGCTGGAGAAGGCGATCTCCAGCCCGCCCCACGGGTCGGCGCGCTGGTCGCCGTCGGCCGGGTCAGTGTTGACAATGCGTGGATAATCAATGGTGTCAAAGGTCCACACGTAAGGCTTTTGGGTGCCGGCCCCACCCTTGGTCCCCTTTGCGCCACGGGCAACGCTCGCCTTGTATGCTGTGCTGAAGTCGAGCGGCTGGCTGGGGGTGAAACTCATCGTCTCCACGCCAACCCGTTCCGGTCCCTCGCCCCGGCTCCACGACCAGCGGTAGGGTTCGTAGGCGTACCCACGCGGCTGGATCAACCCCTCGTCGTGCCACTCGAAGGTGCCGACGACGACCTCGCCAGTGACCAGGCTCTTCAGTTCAAAGGCGGCCTCGGCAAACTCGCGGTCCATCGGCTGGTTGAAGGCGACGTGGATAGCCGGCTCGGTGCTGACGTAGACAGTGTCTGCGTCAGGGTGGGTGGCGACGACGGCCGGCATAACCGTGGTAAACTCCCAGGTGAAGTCGTCGGCCAGCACGCCGCCGGTGGTGTCGGTCAGCCCAGCGGCGACCCGTGCCTTGTAGGTGGTGGCAGGCTCAAAGCCCTCGTTCTCGTTGGGAGTGAAGATGTAGATGGAGGTGTTGAGCCATTCCCCTTTGCCGCGCACCGGCGGCACGAAGGTGAGGGGCTGCGGCAGGTTGTCCTGGTCCTCGATACCGGTCAAGGGCACCACCGGCCGGTTGAAGAGGACAGTGACGATGGCGTCGGTGGCGACCTCGGTCGTGCCCTCGGCCGGCTGCACGGCAGTCACCTCCAGAAAGCCTACAGTGGTAAAATGAAATTGCACCGGGGCTTCCAGCATCAGGCCGGCCTGGCTGCGAGCGTTTTTCTTGAGGGCGACAGTGTAACGGGTTGCCCGCTCGAAGCCTTTCCTGGCCGGCTTGAACTGCATGATGCGAGGGGTAGGCCACTCGAAATCGCCGCCGGTGGCCGGCTCGACGGTGAAGGCGGCCTGCACCGACGCTGGTTCCATCGGCTGGTCAAAGACCAGTTGCACCGGCGCATCAAGCGGCTGCTCCTCGCTCCGGGCCGGCGATACCTGGATCACCTGCGGCGGCAGCGGCGCGGGCGTGGTTGGCGTCGTGGCCGGCGTCGGCGTCGCCGGTTGGGGTATCGCCCGGCAGGCCGCCAATAGGGTACTGAGGATGGCCAGGATAGAAACGAAAGTTATGAAGTGTCGCGTATTGGGTTTCATCTATGCCTCCAGAACACGGATTTCAGGACATCAACGGATTAAGAAACTTGCCCCAGAAACGGAGCGGTACCTCAGTAAACTTCTTCGTGAGTTCCGACTGTCTCCAGGAGAATGGCTTCTGTTCCTTCGTATTGGACAAACCTGAAGACGATTCTGAGGTCGTATCTGACACTGCTTGACCAGGAGCCCTTCAGTTTGCCCTTCAACTTGTGGGTTCGCAGTTGTGGATGGAACACATCTTCGGCTAATAGTTCCAAGGCAGTTCGAATATCCTCAGCAACGTCAGGATGTTTCTTTACTGTTCGTCGGGCGGCCCGTACAAAGGAACTGGAGTGTAACAAGAGCCGTTTCACGACAATATCTCCGCCATAAGTTCATCTGGCGTCATAGGGTGGCAATGCCCCGCCTGGAATTCCCTTTGGGCATCCTGTATATCTTTAGCAAGTTCTTCCCGTCTCCGCTCGATGACGCGCCGATGCACGACCTCTGTCAACATCTCTTGTTCTTCGAGAGACAATGTATCAACAACTTCCAATACTTCCCCGAAGGCCAATGCTCTTTCCATGACTTTTCTCCTCATTTTCTGGGCTATGTGATGTGCGCCCTCACAGTTCACGCTCTCCGAAATTACCCCACATTTCGCGCCACACTTCTGCAATGTCCTCATCAGTAATCGTGACGCCTTCCCACACGCCGCCCAGGGCCACCGGCTTGTAGGGCGTTTGCTGAGATGATGGAACGGCCATATTCACCTCCCATTTACCCCGTGCCAGACAGTTTCCACAGCAAAGTATTCGGTGTTGAAAGTGTAGCATAACATCGCCAAAAGGCAAGCACCCGGCGGTGGGAAACAGGTGTTTTCCCATCCCTTCTCGGAGGTCTCATCAAACGTTTCCGCGTAATTTGCAACCTCCTCACGCGGCAAACCCGCTGTTCACTCCTCTACCTCAATGGTAACACGATTCCCCTTGACCTCATTTCCCTCCGCATCCGCCCCCACCGCCGTGAAGACGTGCGTCCCAACCGTCATCGGCCACAGCACCTGGTAGGGCGGGCGTGTCAGTGTCGTCAGCGGGTGACCGTCTACCAGCAACGTCACCTGGTGCAGAGTGACGCCGTCGGCGGGGCGGGCGGCCACAATGACCTGCTGCGCCGCCTGCGGAATCTCGGACGATAAGCGATAGCGCCCTCCCTGGTCAGGACTGGTCAGTATCAAGGGCCAGGAGCCAGTGACCCGAACCTCGCTTCCTGCTTCCTGCCTCCTGCTTCCTGCCTCTTGCCCCCTGCTCCCCCGCACCCCCGCTCCTCTGCTCCCCTGCTCCCCTGCTTCTTGACCGGGGCACAAGGGGGAATACGCCTCCGGCGGTTGCGGAATGTTCTGCCCCCGGACCCACTCCTGCGCCTCAGCGGGGTAGAGGGTGTATCGTTTTTGCGTGGTGAATTGCGGTGGACAATCGGGGCCAACCAGCAGGCCGTTGCGCGTGTCCAGGGTGAACAGCCAATGCCAGTCATCGGTCTGGGTGGGTTCGGTCCCCTCGATGAAAAGTTCTCTAATGGTGCGGGGGCAGCGCGCTGGCTGCTTCCCTGCTTCTTGCTTCCTGCTTCCTGCTAACCGCTGACTGCCAACGGCTAACGGCCGAAATCCACTATCGGCGCACACTTCCACCCGCACCATCCCCGGCGGTTCCACGAACTCAATGCTAGGCCGACCTTTGAGCAGCGTCTCCATCACGTCGTGCCAGATGGGGGCGGCGCCGACCACGCCGCTCACGTGTTGCATAGGTTCATTGTCGGCGTTGCCGGCCCACACGCCGACCACCAGGTCGCGGGTGTAGCCCACCGTCCAGTTGTCGCGCCAGTCGGTGGTGGTGCCGGTTTTGGCAGCAGCCGGACGCGAGAGCCGCAGTGCGCTTCCCTCGCCAAAGGTGGGGACGCGGGCGAAGTTGTCGCTCAGGATGTCGGTGATGAGGTAGGACACCCGCTCGTCCATCACGCGCGGACCGGGCGTGGCCTCCCAGACTTTCAGCACCCGCCCACGGCTATCTTCCACGCGGGTGATGGTCACCGGCTCCACCCGGTAGCCGCCGTTGGCAAAGGCTCCGTAGGCAGCCGTCAACTCCAGCAGGCGGACCTCACCACCGCCCAGCGTCAGCGCCAGGCCAAAGCGGTCTACATCATCAAAGGTCGTGATGCCCATCGAGCGGGCCAGCCTCGTCATCTCCTCGATGCCCACATAGTCCAGCACTTTGACGGCGATCAGGTTGTAACTGGAGGCCAATGCCTGTCGCAGCAGCACCGGCCCTCGCCATTGGCGGTCGTAATTCCACGGGACGTAAGGGTCTCCTTCGCGGGTGACGTAGGCCGTGCGCACATCCACCATCATCGTGGCCGCCGTCAGCGGGCGGTGCCCTGAGCCTGTCGAAGGGTTGGGGCGGGTGGGATCGAAGGCAGCGGCGTAGGTGATGGGTTTGATAGAGGAGCCTGGCTGGCGCGTGGCGATGGTGCCGTTGACCGCGCCGTCAATGCGCGGGTCAAAGTAGTCGGGGCTGCCGACCATGGCCAATACTTCACCGGTGTGGGGGTCCATCACCACCGCGGCAGCGTTGCGCACGTTGCGGGGCGGCTGGTCGTCGCGGGTGTCAGCCAATTGCGCCAACCGGTAGCGGACGATGCGCTGCGCCGCGTTTTGCACGTCCAGGTCCAGCGCGGTGTAAACCTGCAAACCCTGGGTGTAGATCGGTTCCAGCCCAAATTCCTTCTCCAGTTGACCGCGCACGACCATCACAAAGTGGGGCGCTTTGATGGGAAAGGGAACCGAGGCGAAGTGAAGATTTTGCTTCGCCGCCAAGGCAGCCCCTTGTGGAGATACGCTGCCGTGCTTGACCATCAATCCCAACACCACGTTCTGCCGGGCACTGGCAGCGTCGGGGTTCTCCAGCGGGTTGTAGCGGACCGGCGACTGCGGGAGCCCGGCCAGCAGTGCGCACTCTGCCAGGTCAAGCTCGGCAGCGCTCTTGGCAAAGTAGGTGTGGGCGGCTGCCTCAATACCGTAGGCCAGATTGCCGTAATAGGTCTCATTCAGATAAAGCGCGAGAATCTCGTCTTTGCTGTATGTCCGCGCCAGACGCCAGGCCAGGATGGCCTCACGCAGTTTGCGCTCCAGGCTGATCTCGACCCGCTCCTTCGGCGAGAGCAGCAAGTTACGGGCCAGTTGCTGGGTGATCGTGCTGCCACCCGATAGAACCTCACCCCCGCGCAGGTTAATCCACAGCGCACGGACGATGGCCCACCCATCCACGCCGGGGTTGTGGTAGAAACTGGCATCTTCAGTGGCGACGGTGGCATTGACGCAAGCCGGTGGCACCTCTGCCAGCGGGATGGGGATGTGCGCGCCACCGTGCGGGTCGAGGATCTCGTACAGCAGTCGCCCATGCCGGTCGTAGATGCGCGTGGACGGAGCGGTAGCCCGCTCGTACAGACGGTCGGGCGAGGGGAGATCCACCACCAGCCAGCGGACCGCTCCGACGGCTGCCAGCACCAGCAGGATAGCGATGGCCAATGGCCAATGACCGATGACCAATGACCAAAAACGGCTTAACATCCGGGATGCCATCTTCAATCCTGGGCCCCTGGGGCAGTAAAGACGTAGACGTAGTTACGCATCACGTATACAAGTATAGCGCATCACGGCGGGCTTGACAAGCGCCCCAGGCAACGTATACTTGACCTGATATGGCCGACGAAGTAAAGCAAGACCAAGTGCAACAAAGAGGGTCTCGCAGACCTGGGACGGATGCAGCAGAGGGGCAGGGGAGCGCACTCCGGCGACTCTGGAACCGCGTCGTCTTTGCCTGGCACTGGCTGCGCAGGCCGGACGAGGTCGGGCAGCCCCTCACGCTGCGACCGCGCGGCGTGAGGTTGCTCATCTTGCTGATCCTGGGCAACCTGGTCGTCCTGGTGCTGCTGACTGTTGCATTGTACCAGGCGACCACGCTGCCGGCCATCGAGAAACCTCCTGAATTCATCGTCGTCGCCACTGCGACGTCCGGTCCCTCTCCCATCCCTGGCCCCACACCTACCCCCTTCGGCAGCGGCGGGGCCATCGCCTTCACCCTGCGCCACAACGGCAACGCTGACATCTACGCCCTCAATCAGGCCGAGCGGCAACTGGTGCGGCTTACCTACGACCCGGCTGAGGATCGCGACCCGGCATGGTCCCCCGATGGCGACTACATCGCCTTCGCATCGAACCGTGCCCACAATTGGGACATCTACCTGCTGGACCTGGTCAGCGGTGCGCTGATCCGCCTGACCCACGATCCCGGCTTCGATGCCAACCCCAGTTGGTCGCCCGATGGCCGCTGGATCGCCTTCGAATCCTATCGCCGAGGGAACCTCGACATCTACGCGATGAGCACCACTGGACAGCAACTGCGGCGTGTCGCCACCGATCCCGCGCCTAACTATGGGCCGGCCTGGTCGCCCGACAGTCGTGCCATCGCCTACACCACTTTCCGTGATGGCAACAAGGACATTACCGTTCACCTCCTCGACGGACAGAGGAAGATTGTCAACGTTACCCAAAGCCCCGACCTGGACGAGGACGACCCGGCCTGGTCACCTGACGGCACACAACTGGCCTACGTCAGCGGACCACGTGGCAATCCCTCCATCCAGGTCACGGCCTTCGATTGGGACACGGTGGCGGCCAACCAGGCTCAGACCGACCTATTTGGCGCTGGCAGTTCCCCGGCCTGGTCTCCAGATGGGCAGAGCCTCATCTACGCCTACGAGCGGGGCGGGCGCAGCCACCTCGTCGCGGTCAGCGTGACAGGCTGGGCGCTGTTCCAGGAAGTTTACAGCGTTGATGGGCCGTTGGACGACCTGGCGTGGACGAGCTTTGCGCTTTCCCCCCGCGTCGTGGCCCGGGCCCAGGCCGATGCACCGGCTGAGGAGCCCCCCTTCTACGTGGAACTGGTGCAGCCTGCCCCGACTGCCGGCCCCCCTTACAGATTGACCCTGCTCCCCAACGTCAGCGACGACGAGGGGGAATTTCTCTCCGACCGGGTGAACGAGAGTTTCAACTCGCTACGCCAGCGCGTGATCGAGGAGACGGGATGGGACTACCTGGCCAATCTCGGCAGTTCGCAGGTGCCGATGACCTACACCCCGCCCTCAGGTCACTCGCGTATGAGTTGGCACGTCTGTGGCAGAGCGATCGGGCTGGACCAGGAGCCCTATGGGAGGAATAAACCGCAGGTTGAATTGATCCGGGAGGACGTGGGCAACGTCACCTACTGGCGCGTCTTCATCCGTGCCGCTGAGCAGGATGGGAGTATGGGCGAGCCTCTGCGCGAAGCGGCGTGGGACCTGAACGCCCGCCAGCAGGGCGGGCGCGCTATGGTGGAGGGGGGCGGGTCCAAGGAGCACATCCCATCTGGCTACTACGTGGACTTCACCACCCTCGCCAGTGACTACGGCTGGGAGCGGGTGCCCTCCCTGTGGCGCTGGCGCTACTTCTGGCCGGACATCCGCTGGTGGGAGTTCCAGAAGACCGGCGATCTGACCTGGTGGGAGTGTATGCTGGAGGTCTTCGAGCCCAAGAGGATCGAGGCTGCCTTCGGACCGATCCCAGGATACGAAGGGCAGTAAACAGTGGACTGGGAGAAGGGAGGATGGCTGCACGGATCGTCATTCTGACCGGTGAGCGTGGTGTGGGTAAGAGTACCGTCTGCTGTAAGACCGTCGCCCTGGCGCGGGCCAGAGGGTACACTTGTGGTGGCATCATTACCTTGAGCCGTCCCAATGACATACGGGACGTGCTCGACGTGCGCAGCGGCGATGTGCGCCGGCTGACCATCGCACCGGATGAAGTCGAACCGGATGAGTCCGTTGTAGTACAGGGCCGCTTCCGCTTCAACCCCGATACCCTGTCCTGGGGGGGTGATGCGTTAACCTATGCGACGCCCTGCCACCTGTTCGTGGCGGACGAGCTAGGGCCGCTAGAATTAGAACAGGGGCAAGGTTGGGTAAAAGCGTTTGATGTGTTACGAGGAAACGACTTTACGCTGGCACTCGCCGTCGTCCGCATCGAGTTGTTGGAACGGACACAGCTCAAACTGCCCGCAGGTTCAACGACCAGCTTGACCGTGGTTCCCCACAATCGGGATTGCCTGCCCGGCGTGCTCCTGGAGATGCTGGAGAAAGAAGACACAGGTGAAAATGAAGAACGCATTGGTGGGCCACCTGACGTTTCTATTTCCCGCCTTTAGCCACCACGCCATCCGTCGTGGCCTGTTTGGCCTGCTCGTGCTCGCGCTACTCGCGCTACTCTGGCTAGGCGCGTCCATACTGGAGTGGCGTACTGGGCGGCGCGTGTTCCCCTGGAGCGCCTACGTGCTATGCGGCAACAGTACGCCAGCAGCACTGCCTGAGACGATGCGCGTCGGTCTGTACGGAGTTTCCTGTCCCCTGGCGGCTGGAGAAACTCCGGCAGGTGGACTTTCCAGTGACGCTGGCAATCGCTGCACCCTCGCGCGCCGAGTTCCTGGAACTGCGCGAGGATATTCTGCAAGCGTATCCCCAGGTGCGTGAGATTTACTTCTGGCCCCTACTATCTCACGAGGAGGGATACTACCCTGGCACATGGTCGGATACAAACGGCGTCCGGCGAGTCGCTACTGACGCCGGAAACCTGCCTGTGCTCTGGGACCTGGAGCTGCCGCTCGGTCAGGTGGACCTTTCGTTCCAGGACTGGTGGCATAACCGCACCTTTCTGAACCACTGGCTGCGCCAATGCACAGAACCGGTGCATATCTGGCGCTCTCACACGTCAATGGGTCTGGATCCGCTGTTCCTGCGCCTGGTAGCGATGCACTTCGATCCACTGGAATATCCGGCGGTGTCACTCCATCTGAACTTGTATACAACTGGCTCCGGCCTGCCAAGTGATCAGATGGCCCGCGTGCTGCGCTGTGGGGTCGAGCGGTATGACGAACGCTTCATCCCCGCTCTGGGCGTGCTGAACGATGGCGAGGGACCGGAGCATATCTTTGTGCCGCCAGAGACCCTACGCCGCGACCTGCAACTGGCACGTCAGGCCGGCGTAACGGAGGTGTGGTTGTTTGGTGTCAATGGGCTGAACGACGACTACCTATCGGCGCTGTGGGAGACCTTGCCGTTGGAATCACTGCCGAACGAGGAGTAGGATCGGTCGGGGACATTCTCGACGCGGCCCACAGCGGGCACGGTCGGAGACCGGCCCGAGCGGAAGAAGCGAGGGATGACGTGGATAAGAAGTTAGCTCTCCTCCAGACGGTCCAGCCCCTCGTGCAGCACCCGTAGTGGCAGCAGCCCACACTTGGCCCGCACCGGCCCCAGCGTGATGCCCAGCATCCCGAACATGTCTTCGTCCTGCAGTGCCTTCAATTCCTCCACAGTCTTGCCCAGGATCTCCTCAGTCAACATTGAGGCCGACGCCATGCTGATAACACAGCCACGACCGCTGAACCGCACCTCGCTCACCCGCCCATCCCTCAGCCGGATGTCGAGCCGCACCACGTCGCCGCAGACTGGGTTATCAAGCTCGCAGGAAATGTCCGCGTCATCCAACGTCCCCTGGTTGCGGGGGTGGCGATAATGATCGAGGATGTGCTCGCGGTACAGGTTCTCCACTCGGCCTCCTTGAAACCAGGAAACCTGGTTTCTCTCTGCTAAAACAACCTTTGCGCCTTCTGGATTCCGTCCACCAGCCTATCCACCTCCTCACGGGTGTTGTAGAGGTAGAAACTGGCCCGCGCCGTGGCCACCAGCCCCAGGCGTTCGTGAAGCGGCTGCGCGCAGTGGAGGCCTGCGCGGATGGCGACGCCCTCCCAATCGAGCGCCTGAGCCAGGTCGTGGGGATGGATGGATTCGACGGTGAAGGCGACCACTCCCGCCCTCTCCCCCCCCAGGTGGGGGGCGGCCGGCGGCCCGATCACGCGCACCCCCGGCATCTCCGCCAATCGTTCCAGGGCGTAGGTTGCCAACTCCTGCTCGTGTGCCCACACCGCTTCCATCCCCACCGCGCTCAGATAGTCCATCGCTGCACCCAGCCCCACCGCCTCAGCGATGGCTGGAGTGCCAGCCTCGAACTTCCAGGGCAGGTCGTTCCAACTCGCCTTCGCACGCCCCACCCGCCTGATCATCCCGCCACCGCTGAGGAAAGGCGGCATCTCTTCCAGCAGTTCCGGGCGTCCATATAGCACGCCGACACCCGTCGGCCCGCACATCTTATGGCCGGAAAAGGCCAGAAAGTCGCAATCCAACAGTTCGACGTCCGCTGGCAGGTGGGGCGCACTCTGTGCCGCGTCCACCAGCACCCGCGCACCGGCTGCGTGTGCTCGGGCGACGATCTCCTGCGCCGGGTTCACCGTGCCCAGCACGTTGGAGACGTGCGTGAAAGTGACCAGCTTGACCGGGCCTTGTAGCAGCCGATCGAGAGATTCCAGGTCGAGACGGCCTTTGTCAGTTATGGAGACGTGCGCCAGCCCGGCCCCGACCTCCCGCGCGAGCAATTGCCACGGCACCAGGTTGCTGTGGTGCTCCATCTCGGTGACGACGATGTGGTCGCCCGGCCCCACGTTGGCCCGCCCCCAGGTGTAGGCCACCAGGTTGATTGCCTCTGTCGCGTTGCGGGTGAAGATCACACCACGGCGGTCCGGTGCATGGATAAACGCGGCGACTTTGTCCCGCGCCTCCTCGTAGGCGGCGGTCGCCTCTTCGCTCAGGGTGTGTATCCCCCGGTGAATGTTGGCGTAGTGGGTGTGGTAGAATTCGTCCAAAGCCTCGATCACTGCCTGCGGCTTCTGCGTCGAGGCGGCGTTATCGAGGTAGGCCAGCGGTTTGCCGTGCACCTCCCGCGCCAGGATGGGAAAATCGGCCTTCAGGACGATGGGATCAAGTCTCTTTTTAGTGTTCATACTCATCTCTGCTTGAAACCTTCATGCTCGGCGACTGCATCGCCGGGCGGCCTCGGCAAGCACGGTGTCCCCTTTAAGTTGACGCGCACAGGGTATATCACCGCTGGGCAAGCGTGTGACGACGGCGCCACCGGTCATCGCTGGTGGCTTCTGGATAGTTACCGTCGGGCGGCCCAGATGGCGACTCCGACGATCAACAGCAGCGTTAAGCCTGTAATCGCCAGCCCAAGTTTCAACGACGGCGGGTCGTACACCAGCACGATCCGATGCTCACCCGCTGGCACGCAGAGGGCGCGCAGTAGATAGTTGGCGCGCACCAGCCGCGTGGGGTTGCCGTCCACCACGGCTCGCCAGCCAGGATAATCCACCTCGCTGAAGATCAACAGACCGCCCTCACCCCGCACCTGTGCCTCGATGCGGTTCCCCTCGTAACGCACAATCTCAACCCCGCCCTCGCCGCCGTGAACAGGCGGCGCTGGACTCGTGGCCGTGCCGTCACATTCCAGCGCCGAGTCTACCAATGCCGTCGTGCGTGGATCAAAGTCCAGTTCGTGGATGCGGGCCAGCATCGCCGCCTCGTCTATCACCTCGACCTGCGGCACGACCCACGCCCGCGGGAGCGCGGCGGGCCGCTCGTAGACGTACACACCGGACTGCTCGAGCAGCAGTCGGGGGGTGTCAGGCTGATTCTCGTGGGGGAATTCCAGTGGGGCTGTGGTCACCAGGTAACCAGCGTTCAGGAGGTCGTAGGTCCGCGCGCGTGGGTCAGGCCGCGAGGTGATGAACTCCTCGTAGCGCTGGAGGATCAGCGGGTCATACCCGAAGACGCTGTGCAGCCCGGACTCCATGCCCCCATTCTGGTCGAAATCGTTCAGACCCCAGGGGAGCACCCGCGCGGCCTGGGGGTCGGATATGGCCTGGGCCACGATGCGCCAGTAGGCGCTCTCCTGCATGTCCACGGGCTCCACCACGCCACTGCCGAAGGTCCACAAGTCCAGTACCACCAGGCCCAACGCCAGCAGCCACAGCCCGGTGTGAGAGTGTGCAGGGCCAGAAACCTGGTTTTCCGGAAAAAACCTGGTTTCGGGGGCATCGCGCCAGGCTGCCAGCAAGCCGGCCGACAGGAGAAAGAAGAGCAAGAACAGCGCTGTCTGATTGGCCTGGTGCCACAGTCGCCCCGCCGCTGGGTTCGATTCGCGCCCCAGGGCGAAAACGACAAAGCCGGCCACAACCAGCGCCAGCGCGCTCCCCGCCACAGTCAACACCAGCGGCCACTTCAGCGGCTTCAGCAGCCGCGCCCGCTCCTCCTCCCCCCCTTCGCTTCCCCCCCGCACACGGGGGGGATTAGAGGGGGGGGCGGAGGATTGGAGCGCCGTCACCATCAGGCCAGCCAGTGCGGCAGCGGCCAGCGTGAAGAGAAAACCGGCCCTGGCCGGCGCTCGTGCCACCCGAAACAGCGGCACGAAGCGATAAAACAGGAGGTGCAGGCTTCCGTACCTCCCAAAGGCTAACAGCAGCGCACCCAGGCCCAGCGTGAACAGGAATGGGGTCAGCCGGTGCCGCAGTCTCAGCCCCAGGAGTGCCAGCAGCAGCGGCAGGATGCCGACATAGAAGATGAACTCGTAGTAGATGCCATCGCCCCAGTACCCCACGTGCGCCGGCTCGCCGAAGAAGTTGGGCACCAGCAGGGTCAGCAGATAGCCCGGCGGCCAGGAGAAGCTGGCGGCGAAATCGTAACTGGGCGCGGCCTGCCGGGTCGAATACACTGCCAGCTCGGCCATCGGGAGCAATTGCACCGCTGCCAGGGCCAACCCGACGAGCAGCGTCACGCCTGCCTGGGCCAGGGGAAGCATCACAGAAACCAGGTTTTTTCCGAAAAACCTGGTTTCTTGATAGTGCCGTTCCTCCCGCCAGTTTTCCCAGGTACAGAAGGCCGCGTAGGCGACCAACCCCAGTGCCACGTAGATGAATGAGGCCGTGTTTCCTGCCAGGATAGAAAGCCCGACCGGCAGCCCCCCCACAACGGCGATACCCCACGAGTGACGCTCCTCGGCGCGCCGGCAAACCCACAGTATGAGCGGCAACCACGCCCCGGTGGTGATGACCCCCAGGTGACCGGCGTACACGCGCACGAAGAAGTAGCCGCTGAAGGCGAAGACAGTCCCGCCTAACAGCGCCCCTGCAGCCGAAGCGCCCTCCGAGCGCAGCCAGGCGTACATCCCCACACCGGCCAGCCACACGTGCAACACAACAATCCAACCAAGCGCCTTGGTGACGGGCATCAGCAGCGCCAGCCACGTCGGGGGATAGAACAGCGCCGGCTGGGGGTTGGCGACCAAGGGCAGACCTGAAAAGAGGTAGGGGTTCCACAGAGGAAGCCGCCCCTGCTGGACCGAGGAAGCGGCAAAGCGAAGCCAGTGGAGAAACTGATTGGATAGATCGTTGCCCGCGACGATGCGATCAGCGGGGAGCCACAGCACGTCCCAGTAGAATGCGACGCACAGCAGGGCCAAGGCTCCTATCGGCCAGGCGCTACACCACGTTCTGGCCATCCATCCTATCCGCTGCTTCTGCTCTTCAACTGTGTCCATAACTCATCCTGTGTGGCAGGGCGAGTATATCACGATTGGCCCATCCTGCAACCCTCTCAACCGGCGGGATACCGCAATGTATCCCAGCATCACCTCTTGCTCTCAACCTTCGCGGGTTCGGACGAGTCCCCTTAATGGATGGGCTGGAGGTCAACTGTTGGCCTCCAGCCCTGCTCTATGCCTCAGGTCTTGCCGGCGATGCCGTGGCTGCAATGATCAGTCCGCCGTCGAGCGAGCCTGTGGATCAGCGCAGTTGCTTCAGAGCCAACTCAGCGGCGTTCACCAGCGGGTAGGCGATGCAGGAGGCAGTGAGAGCGGGATGCGTGCCCATCTGGAAAGTTGCAACTTCGTCGGCGGTCGCTCCGGCCGCGATGGCAGCCGCGACGATGTTCACGAACTCGCCCACGCTATCGCCGCCAGAGACCTGGCCGCCAATGAGTTTGCACGACCATTTGTGAAAGACCAGGTCTACCCGCATCTTTGCTGCGCCAGGCATGCCGCCGGGGTGCCTGTTGACTGTCTCCATCGTCCCCACGACGACATCGAGACCCGCCTCCTGGGCCGTCTTGGCGCGCATGCCTGCCATTCCCAGCGACAGGCCACCAATCTTGGTGGAGAACACGCCGACAGCCCCCACGTTCTCGCGCCTCAATTCGCCAAAGTTGGCCCCCGCGATGCGCGCTTCAATCGTGGCGATGGAGGCCAGCCGCAGAGCGGAGGGCTTGTTGGTGATGAAGTCAGTCTTTCCCGCGCAGTCCCCCACGGCAAAGATGTCGTCGTCGCTGGTGCGCATATAGTGGTCCACCCAGATGTCCCGCCGTTCACCAATCTTCAGCCCGGCGTCCTGAGCGAGTTTCGCGTTGGGCCGTACCCCGATCCCGAAGATGACCACGTCTGCCTTCAAATCCTCGCCACTGTCGAGTTTCACACCCTGGACCTTGCCGTCTCCCAGGATGGCCGTCGCTTTGTTGTTCGTCATCACTTTGATGCCCCGTTCGGCGAGTACCTCCTCCATGCGTGTGCAGATGTGCTCGTCAAAGACCAGGAAGAGGCAGTGAGGAAGCATCTCGACCACGGTAACGTTCAGTCCCCGCTTCTTGCACTCGTCGGCCATCTCCAGCCCGATGAAACCCCCGCCGATGACTACCACATCTTGTGCCTCGTCCAGGGCCGCCAGCAGGCTGTTCAGGTATGGAACGTCCTTCTTGATGCTGAACACGCCCTCCAGATCCACGCCGGGCAGGGGCGGGACGAGCGGCACGGAGCCGGTGGACAGGAAGAGTTCCTCGTAGCCGATGGTCTCTCCACCGGCCGTGGCGACCGTTTTCGCCTCCCGGTCTATGGAGGTGACCTCATCAACGATCAGGTCAATGCCGTTCCTGGAGAGCACCGCATCCGGGATCAGGTTGTTGTCCGTGGAGCCCACCGTGCCAAAGATGTAGGGAATACCACATGGGATCATTACCTGCTGCTCCTTACGGACGAGGGTGATCCTGGCGTCGGGATAGTGATGCCTTATGGTAATCCCTGTCGTGAGTCCGGCGGCGCTGCCGCCGATGATCAGTGCGTCTGCCTTAACCATTTCTTTGGACCTCCTTTGTGTTTTGCTTATGCTGCTCTCTGCTCAATGCGATGGAACATTCCACCACGAGTCCAGATTATAATGCACCCAGCACCTCATGTCAACAATACATGTCATACAGCACCATTACGGCCTCTACGACGCGAGGGATGACCGCCGTCACAGCAGCGGGCCAACGTCCGCGCCCGCTCCCAATCCTCAGGAGTGTTGACGTTGAAGAACGACAGGCCCTGGGGATCGAAGCGGGCGATCTCAGCCCGCTCCACATAGCGCACTCTGACCTCGTGGTAGAACGAGATGATGCGCCGCTCGCCACGGGCCAACGCCCTCTCAACCGGCCCCCGGCAGGTCGCCGGGCGGTAGGCGGCGTGTAGCGGCTCCACGTCCGCCCAGCGAGGCACGACGACGTCGGCTTCGTGGGCCAGCGACACAAGGTGTTGCAGCAGATCGAGATTAAGAAACGGCATGTCGCAGGCGACGACGATTGCCAGTTCCCCGCGCGCTGCCAGCAACCCAGCGTGCACCCCGGCCAGCACCCCGGCCCCCACGTACCGGTCGGCGACGACTCGCGCCGGTGCGGGGAGCAGTTGAGGGGCCAGGCTGGTGACGACGATGATGTCATCCGTCAATTGGGCCAGCACGTCCAGCGTGCGGGCGACCAGCGGCCGTCCCTCTAGTTCGAGAAGCGCCTTATTGCATCCCAGGCGGGCGCTCCTGCCTCCTGCAAGCACCACGCCGCTCAGAGTTGGGTCTGGTCTATCCATACGGGGGTCCGTGGTAGCGACTTCAATTGCTTACCCCTCGTTGCGGACGACTAAGGTTGTCACTACGAATAAACGGATAGGGCTGGAGGCCAACCACCGGCCTCCAGCTCTGTGTCCTATCCTGGTTTCCAACGCTGTAGGAGGGCTCTCCAGAGCCCGATTTCGGCATCTAGAGACGCCTCCTACTGGCGTAGTCGCCTAGTCGCGGCCGTAAAGCCACCAGTAGATGCAGCCCACGAAGCCCGCGCCGCCGACGATGTTGCCCAGCGTCACCGGGACCAGGTTGGTGAACAGGAGCTGGCCGACAGTGACGTTCGCTCCGTTGAACATACCCAGCGGGATGAAGAACATGTTGGCGACACTGTGCTCGAAGCCCAACCCCACGAAGGCCATGATGGGGAACCACAGACCCCAGATCTTGCCGATGATGTCATCGGAGGCGATGGCCAGCCAGACACCCAGGCACACCAGCCAGTTGCAGCCGACGCCACGGAAGAATAGCTGTATGAAAGTCTTGCTTACTTTTCCTTCGGCGATGGCCTTGGTCGCGCCCAGGTAAGGATCCCCGGTCGCCAGACCGGTCAGATAGGCCAGGCAGTAGGCGACGAAGAGAGAGCCGATGAAGTTACCGATGTAGACGAAGACCCAGTTCTTCAGCAGCCCGCCCCAGGAAGCCGTGCCCTTCAGCGCGGCCGGGGTGATCACGCCGCAGTTCCCGGTGAAGAGTTCCGACCCGGCGATAACCACGAGCATAATGCCGACGGGGAAGACGCCGGCAAACATAAACCTGGCAATGCCCGCATCGAAAGTTACTGCCTTGCCGATGAGGATGGCCAGAAGTCCCCCGAAGGCGATGAAGGCTCCGGCAAGGAAGCCCAGTACCAGCAGTTGGGGAATGCCCTTTTCGGCCTTGGCCTTGCCAGCATTGAAAGTGGCTTCCACGATGGCTTTAGGTGATTTAAACGACATAGTTTGTTTTCCTCCTTGAGATTTACGCGAGTGATGTAAGTTAGATAGACGTTTGCAGTTGATTACAATGGGTGGATAGGGCACCTCCTTTTTTGCAGCCTCACCTACTCATCTACTCATTCTCTCATCCTGCCGCCTATTTACCTGGCTTCTCGATCTTCACCGCGCAGACCTTGTACTCCGGTATCTTGATGGGCATTTTCTTATTCACACCTCGCGCCAGGCCAAATTATAGTCGAACGGTTATGCTTGTCAACAGATGCGCGGTAATTGTTCCCCCACCAGCATGTCGAGAACGCGGCGCGCACCCAGCGCGGTGCGCAGGACGACGCGGCCCGCGTGCTCCGCCGTCACCTGCCCGATGATCGCCGCCTCTCGCCCGTACTCATGGGTGCGCATCCGTGCCAGCACCGCGTCGGCCGCTTCAGTAGCGACGAAGGTCACCAACTTGCCCTCGTTGGCCACGTACAGCGGATCGAGGCCCAGCAATTCGCAAGCAGCGCGCACCGCATCCCGCACGGGGACGGCGTGCTCCTCAATCTCGATGCCCACTCCCGACTTGCCGGCCACCTCGTTCAGTGCGGTAGCCAGACCGCCCCGCGTGGGGTCGCGCAGACAGTGAAGAGCCCTCACCCCTGACCCCTCTCCCAGCGGGAGAGAGGAAAGAGCGTCCAGCATGGCAGCCACCAACCCGTGCAATGGCGCGCAGTCGCTCACCAGCGGCGAATCAAAACGCAGTCCTTCACGCTGGCTCATGATGGTCATGCCGTGATCGCCGACGGTGCCGCTGAGGATGACCACGTCGCCGGGTCGGACCTGGTCGCCACCTGGGTTCACGCCCGCAGACACCACGCCGACCCCCGCGGTATTGATGAACAGCCTGTCGGCCTTGCCGTGATCCACCACCTTCGTGTCCCCGGTCACAATCTGCACGCCCGCAGCCTGGGCGGTGACGGCCATGGAAGCGACCACTCGCTCCAGGTCGGCCAGCGGCAGCCCTTCCTCAAGAATGAACCCTGCGCTGAGGTAAAGCGGCATGGCCCCTCTCATCGCCAGATCGTTGACTGTGCCGCACACGGCCAATTTGCCAATGTCGCCGCCGGGGAAGAAGATAGGGCTGACTACATAGGAGTCGGTCGTGAAGGCCAGTTTCCCAGAAACCCGGTTTTTTCCGAAAAACCGGGTTTCTCTGACCACCGCCGCGTCGTCAAGGTGCGCCAGGATGGGGTTATCGAAGTACTTCAGGAACAGATGCTCTACCAGTTCGTGGCTCAGTTGGCCGCCGGAGCCGTGGGCGAGCAGGATTTTATCAGACATCGGCCCCTCCATACCGGTACCACGCGGCGCAGGCCCCCTCGGCGGAGACCATGCAGGGGCCAATAGGATGGGCCGGGGTGCAGACAGAGCGGAAGAGGGGGCAATCGGGTGGCTCCACGGTGCCCCGCAGCACGTCGCCGCAGCGACAGCCCTTGTGTTCGCGGGTCGGGCCGGGGTCCACAGGGAAAGCAAGTGCGGCATCGAAACGGGCATACTCGGGACGTAACGCCAACCCGCTGGCGGGCACGCGGCCCAGCCCCCGCCAGTCCGCCTCGCTCACCCCAAATACGCGCCGCATGATGCCCAGCGCCGCGCGATTCCCTTCCGGGCGGACGCTGCGGGAGTAGGCGTTGACTACCGCCGGCCGCCCGGCCTCGACCGTCTCCATCAGCGCGGCCACGGCCCGCAGGATGTCCAGTGGCTCGAAGCCGGCCACAGCGCAGGGGACAGAGTAGTCTCGCGGGAGGAACTCCCAGGCCTCGCTGCCGATGACGGTGGTCACGTGGCCGGGGCCGATGATGCCGGAAAGCCGCACCTCTCCCGCATCAAGGATGGCGCGGGTGGCCGGTGGGGTCAATTTGTGTAGTGAGAGGACGTAGAAGTTGTTCAGGCCCTCCGCTTCCGCCTGCAGGATGGATGCCGCCACGGTGGGCGCGGTGGTCTCGAAGCCGACGCCAAGGAAAATGACCGCCCGTTCGGGATTATCGCGGGCTATCTGCAGCGCATCCAGCGTGGAGTAGACGATCCGCACGTCGGCCCCTTCGGCTTTGGCCGCCTGCAGGGAGCCGCGGCTGCCCGGCACCTTGAGCATGTCGCCGAAGGTGACCAGGATCACGTCAGGCAGTCTGGCCAGGGCGATGGCGCGGTCCAGGTCGGCATTGGCGGTGACGCAGACGGGGCAGCCGGGGCCGGAGCGCAGTTCCACCGTGGGCGGCAGCATCTGCCGCAGGCCATGGCGGAAGATGGCGTGTGTGTGCCCGCCGCAGAATTCCATGAAACGCACGGGCTGTGTCGAGCATGCCCGGATGTTCGCCAGTAGTTTTCGCGCCAGGTGCGGGTCGCGAAACTCGTCAATGTACTTCATCGTAGAACTCGGCCAGTTCCTCAAGTAGCCGCAGCGTCTCCTGCGCCTCTTCTTCGTCCACTATGCCGATGGCGAAGCCCGTGTGTATCAGTACGTAGTCGCCCACCTGCGCCTGAGGTGTGAGCGCCAGGCTGATGGTGCGCTCCACCCCGCCGATCTCGGCCCGGGCGGAGGTTCCTTC
>CAYPOY010000060.1:0-20994 GCA_964412395.1 uncultured Anaerolineales bacterium
GTGGGGGAGGGGTCTGGGGAGGGGGCGTGCCCCCTCCCCAAAGAAAAACCGCCACGCCCTCTGCAACATAATTCAACCCATCTTCGAGGCCCGCTTCATTCACGATTCCTATCGCAACAGGAACCATCCCGACAACTGGAACGACAACATCGAGTATTCTGCCATGAAACATTCCGACAGCGCAGCCTCCCTCACCATCGCCGGCGTCCTCGTCGTCGCCGCCTACATCGCCGCGCAGATGCTCTCCGACGTGCTCAGCCTCAAGATCGCGCTGGTGGCCGGCTTCAGCATAGACGCCGGCACCTTCATCTACCCCTTCACCTTCACACTGCGCGACCTGGTGCACAAACTGCTCGGCCGGGCTGTGGCCCGCACCGTCATCGTCACGGCGGGCGTCATCAACCTGCTGATGGCCGGCCTTTTCGCCTTCGCTGCCTGGCTGCCGCCCGACCCCACCTGGACGCTGCAGCGCGAGTTCGCCGCCATCCTCACCCCCGTGTGGCGCATTGTCGTCGCCTCCATCGTCGCCGAGATCGCCAGCGAGTTCACCGACACCGAGATCTACCACCTGTGGGTCACGCGGGTCACGCGCCGCTACCAGTGGGCACGGGTGCTGACCAGTAACTCCGCCAGCGTGCCGTTAGACAGCCTCATCTTCTGCTGGGGGGCGTTCGGCGGCCAGTTGCCCACCGCGACCGTGTGGTCCATCTTCTGGGCCAACGTCCTCGTGAAAGGAGCGGTCACGCTGGTGAGTTTGCCCGGGATTTACCTGGTACCGGAGACAGGGGGACAAGGAGACAAGGAGAGAGGGAGACAAGGAGAGGGGGAGACAAGGAGAAGAGCAAGAAGGGAGTTGAACTGTGGGGCAGAAGATTTGGAGTCATCGTGACCTGGATGTGTATCAGATGAGTTTTGAGGCGGCGATGAAGATTTTTGAGATGACGAAGGAGTTTCCGAAAACAGAGGTATATTCGTTGACCGACCAGATTCGCAGGTCGTCGAGGTCAGTGTGCGCCAACATCGCTGAGGCATGGCGGCGCAGACGCTACGAAGGCTCATTTGTCTATCGCCTCAATGACTCTGAGGCCGAAGCTGCTGAGACACAAGTGTGGCTGGAATTCGCTGTCAAGTGTGACTACCTTGACCCCACTATCGCGCGCGAGCTATACGCGACCTACGACAACATCCTGGGAAAGCTGGTGACAATGATCCGTCATCCAGAGCAATGGTTGATTGGAACATGACAATAAATCTCCTTGTCCCCTTGTCTCCAGGTCTCCTTGTCCAGATGAGAGTACAATGACCGAAGCATATCTCTACGACCTTGACGAGATACCCCCAGGCCACCGCTCCGGCTTCGTCGCCGTCATCGGCCGGCCCAACGTCGGCAAGTCCACGTTGATGAACCGATTCGTGGGGCAAAAGGTGGCCATCGTCTCACCCAAGCCACAGACCACCCGCAGCCGCATCCTGGGCATCCTCACCCGCCCCGACGCCCAGGTCATCTTCGTGGACACCCCCGGCCTCTACCTGCCCCGCCACAAGTTGGGCCAGGCGATGGTCGCCACCGCCACCCGCGCCATCCCCGACGCCGACGTAGTGTTATTCATGGTGGACGTCTCGGTGCCACCTACCGGCGAGGATCGGATGATCGCGGGGCTGGTCCAGGAGCACACCGAGGCCCCAGTCATCCTGGTGCTCAACAAGATGGACCTGCTGCCGGCGGAGAAGGTCAAGCCGCACACCGAGGCGTACTGGGAGCTGGTGTCTTTGCTCCCTCCCCCTGTGGGGGAGGGCCGGGGAGGGGGATGGATGATGACCATCGCCACCGAGGGAGTGAACCTGGACAAACTGCTGAACCTGATCGTCGCCGCGCTGCCGGAGGGCCCGCGTTACTATCCAGGCGATCAGGTTACCGACCAGACCGAGCGGGAGATTGCCGCCGAGTTGATCCGCGAGCAGGTGTTGCGCTACACCCGTCAGGAAGTGCCCCACGCCGTTGCCGTCGTCGTGGAGGAGTTCAAGGAACGAGAGAACGGCGTGATCTACGTAGCGGCCAATGTGTTCGTCGAGAAAGAGTCTCAGAAGGGTATCATCATCGGCCGGCGGGGCCAGATGCTGCGCCAGATTGGATCGGCGGCGCGGCAGGAGATAGAACGCATGGCCGGCGGCAGGGTCTACCTTGACCTGTGGGTCAAGGTGCGCAAGGGCTGGCGGCAGGACGAGCAGGAACTGCGCCGGTTGGGGTATGAATAGCGGTTAGCACGTAGCAAGTTAGCCTGCCATCCTCTAATTGTGTTGCCCAAACTCCCAAAATGTGATAAACTGGTATTATAAAAATCATGGTTGGGCAAGACCTCGGAGGTCTGGTGAAATGCGTTTTCAGGCTCAAATGGAAGAATCACGGGGGGTTCCTCAAAGGCATTGATACCACGGTTGAAAGAGAGCCAGATCGTCTATGAACATCGTTGAGTAACCGTTCAGTCCTCCCCCTGGCAGGGGGAGGGTTGGGTGGGGGTGGAAGTCTCCGGCCTCAAAAGTGAGTTGAATCTACGAAATATCTGGCCGGTTTACCAGTCGCCACCCTCCCCCTGCCCCTCCCTGGGAGGGAGGGGGGAACGCTTACCTGGCTTGTTGTCTTTTTCTCAGCATCCCTCGCGCACTCTGCGGTTAAATCAGGGGGCAGCAGCGCCGCTTGAAGTCTGGCGCCGTTTGTGGTATAGTAGTCCTGGTAGAAGCGTCTTGCAGGGAAGCACGTGCTCTGCCAGGAGGAATGTGCCGATGAGACGTACGCTCATAGTTGCCGGACTGGCGGCGTTTACACTTTTGTTGCTCGCCTCCATCTCGGTCATGGTGGCTGCTCCCAAAATTATGCCGGCTGCCGACACGGAGCCGGACAACGACGACATTGGGGGTGCAGACGTGGTGAATGTTGGCAGCCATGCCGACGGCGATATCGCTCCCCCAGAAGACCTGGACTACTACGTGATGAACACCGAGGTTGGGCGTGAGTACCAGGCCAGCCTCGCCATCTGGGACAATGACAGCCTGAGGCTGAAAATGTCCCTCTACTACGGCGACCCACCCCACGACTACGTCAAGGAAAGTTCTTCCTCGGCCAGCAGCACCAGCATGTCCTGGACGGCATACCAGACCTCCTATTACATCCTCGTCCAGGCGGCTACTGTCAGCACTACGACTGCCAAGTACCGCCTGAGCATAAACAGGATCGCCGCGACGCCAACCCCGACCAGCACGCCCTTGCCAGGCGCGGACCCCTACGAGCCAAACGACACCAGGGAGACGGCCTATGCCTTCCCCGTGTCCACCTCAGCCAGCGCCACAGACGCCAACTTTGTCCCTTCCGACTCCGACAAGGACTGGTTCTCTTTCTACGTCAAGAATGGGCGACGCTATCGGGCCTCCACCAACAACCTGGTGGGTGTGGACACCTACGTGGAGGTCTTTGACAAGGACAATAACCGGGTCGCGCACGACAACGACAGTGGCGGGGGGTTCGCCAGCAAGGCTGAGTGGCAGGCATCCTACGATGGATACTATTACATCAAAGTCACCAACATGGTCGCTTCCAGCGGGTCTAGCGATACCTACGACCTGACGGTTGCAGAGATCAGCACATCGGCCACGGCTACTCCCGGTCCTGCGCCCACCAATCCCGATGCCGACCGTTGCGACAAAACCGAGCTCGGGAACTATGACTTTGACCACGCGTGTATTATCTCGGCCAACGTGTCCGAAAAATTCAACTTTTGCCCACCTCCTTTTGGGGGGTCGGACAACGACTTTTTCAAGCTCTGGGTTAAGCCAGGGTTGCACTTCGAGTGTGCCACGTCGGACCTGTCCGCCGGTGTGGATCCCAACATGATCGTCTACGACCACGACCGGAACGCCATCGGTGGCAACGACGACGTCGAGCAAGGAAATTTTAACAGCTACTTCGCCTACTACGCCACCTATGAAGGCTGGCTGTACCTGCTGGTGGGAACCGGCGATCGCACTCCGAGCAACGTACACGACAGCGACTACACGCTGCGTTGCGACATGCGGGTGCCTGGTGAGCCCACTGCAACGAGCGCTCCTGAGCCGACCAGCACACCCCAACCCACCACGACACCAGGCCCTCAGATCGCTACCCCCACGCCCTCAGGATCTCCCATCGCTACTCCCACCCCCTACGAGGGTCTGACGGTGCGCACACTGACCACTCCAACCCCAGCCCCTGCCACGACCCCGGCTCCCCGCTTTATCCCCGTTGGGCTGCTGGTCTACTACGACGGTAACGACGACCACCAACCTGGCGCGGGAGAGGGCATCGCTGGCATCTCGGCTCAGGCCTACGAACTCGCGACCAACCAACTGCTGGCCCAGGGGTTTACCGACGAGCAAGGCAACCTGGAGTTCACCGTCGCTAGCTCCGGCCCCGTGCGTGTGAGCGTCCCCTTCTTCGGCTTCAGCCAACTGGTGGCTGGCGAGGGAGCTAGCATCTACCTGCGCATCCCGCCCCAGCCACTCTCGAGAGGAGGGTCCTGACCTATGAGTGAACCAGCACCTGCCCCAGCGGCAGGGGAATCTTCACCGGCCAACCCACCACGTCGTGGCTTGCTGCTAATCATTCCCGTCGTCGGCGGTATATTCTTATTGCTGGTCGCCGTAGTGCTGGTCATCTTCCTTGGGCTGCGGAGTACATTCTTCAGAGATGAGACCAACCCCGGTATGCCCCTGGAGGTGATCAAACTCACCCCCACCATCCCTACCGTACCTACTTCCCCCTTGCCACTCCCGAGCTGCGAAACGATCATCAGCAGCGGTGACATGCAGGTGGCTGTGCCTCTCCCCATCTCCCTCACAGTGAGCAACGAATCGCTTCCCGTCGTGGCGATTGTGTCCGGGGAGGAAGGGTGGACCTACCCATCGGGCTATCCAGGGTCAGCCGCCTGGGTCTGTGGCACAGTGGTCAACTACATCGTGGGGCTGGAGCCGACGCCGGAGAACGAGGCCCTGCTGGTCGACTTGAGGCCGGGGGACGAGATCAAAATGCGCCTCTCCAACGGTGTGGAGCTTTTCTTCCGCTTCGTTGAGCGGCGGGAGGTGGCGGCAAACGAGGCAAGCGTTTTCGAGCAAATTCGACCTCGCTTGACGTTGATCCTGGAAAGGGAGGACGGTACCTGGCAAATTGCCACGGCCGACTACGTCGCCGAGACGGAGCCGGTCCAGCCGCCTTCTGAGACGCTGGTCCAACCGGGCCAGCCGGTGCGCGTGGGCGACGCGCAGGTGACGGTCATCAGGGGTCACGCCGAGCATAGCGGGCCTGACCTCCTGCCCGGGACAATGGTCTACCTGGTAGAATTCTCGGTCGAAAACGTAGGTACGGTGCCACTGGACGCCACCGCCTTCAACATGCAGTTGCAGGATGGCGTGGGGAACGGGTACCTGCTCTCGCCGGCAGCCAGCGCTGCCGGGGAGCACGGCCCACTCAGTGGAGAAATCGGGCCCGGCACCACGGTGCAAGGCACGGCCGGCTACCTGGTGCCGGAGGCACTTGCTGGCCCCATGCTCATCTGGACCTTCAACCCTCAATCTGGCTCAGAACTGCGAGCCAGCGTAAGCATCCCCTACGAAACAGGGGCGGAACCAGCCCCACCCGGCCAGGCCGAGGTGACCATCACCGACGCTTTCCTCAGCAGCGATGGCGACGTGTTGATCATCGAGGGAGAAGTACGAAACACAGGGGGTAGACCGCTCACAGTGGAGTTGAGCGACGTAAGCCTTACTTCCAGCGCCGGGATAAGCGCCTTGCGCAGTGCAGCCCCCCCACTGCCCTGGACGTTTCAGCCAGGCCAGACGCAGGTGATCGAACTCCAGTACGCCCGGCCTGAGGCTTCAGCAGCACTGCTGGCGCTGCTGGGATATTCTTTCGAGATCCAGGGATTGCAGTAGGCGAGCAGTTAGCGTTTCACGCATCACGTTTCACGCATCACGTTTCACGCATCACGCACCACGTTTCACGCACCACGCACCACGTTTCACGAGGATAGCCCGCGCCTGCGCAATGTCGCCACCGATCTGCTCTACCAACGCGTTGAGGGTAGGAAAGGCTCGTTCGTCTCGCAGACGAGCGATGAAATCGAGCGTCAGCACCTGGTCATATAGGTCGGCATCGAAGTCCAGCAGGTGGGCCTCGACGACCAGCATTTGTCTGCCAGAGGTCCCGGCGAAGGTAGGGCGGATGCCGATGTTGGTCACCGCCGAATACGTTCCCAGACGCTCGGTGTAAGCCAGGCAGGCGTAGACTCCACCGGCGGGGATCAACCGCTCCCCCCCTCCCCCCGGCAGCCGGGGTGGGCTGGGGAGGGAGAGGTTGGCTGTGGGCACCCCGATACTGCGGCCCAGCCCACGCCCGTGAACGACGACGCCAGCCAGCCGGTAGGGGCGTCCCAGGCAACCCGTTGCCTGGAATATATCTCCCGCCTTCAACGCAGCCCGCACGCGGCTGCTACTCACCAGAGACCCCTCCCACGTCAACGGTTCGACGATGTGCACAGTAAACCCACGCTCTGCCCCGAAGCGCCGCAAGAACGGGATGTCCCCCCCGCGCCGGTGGCCAAGCGCGAAGTCAGGGCCGCCCCATAATTCGGCCAGGTGGAGGTGGTGCATCAACGCCTCGAGGAAATCGGTGGCCGGGGTGCGGGCTATGGCTGGCGTGAAGGGAAGCACGAGCAGGATATCCAGTCCCAACGCAGCCAGTAACCTGGTGCGCTCTTCCACTGCCGCCAGCAGAGGCGGGGGCTCGTAGCCCAGCGTGGTCGCCGGATGGGGGTCGAAAGTGATGACGACAGCGACGTTGTGGGCCGAATGGGCCGCCTCCACCATACGGGTGATGAGTTGCTGGTGACCCCGGTGAACGCCGTCGAAGACACCGATGGTCACGTATGAGCGCGAGGCGGGGCAGGCCTGTGCCAGGTCGTGGACAATGCGCATCGCTATGCTCAGACTATCCTCGGAATAACCGCTCCGGCGCGCAGAACACCTTGCGGGGCCGCCAGACGCCGGCTGCCAGGTCGTATGCCACGAGCGCCAGGAAGGTCCCATCAGGCCCGTAGGCGCGGGTCGGGCCCCCCTCCTCTCCCCCCCCTGGAGGGGGGGGCTGGGGGGGGGTGGGGACCGCCTGCCCTGAGCAGAGCCGCTTCGCTGCGCCCGCGTTCAGGTACAGCGCTGGGAAGCGGGTCAGCGCCGCATCCATCGGGTGCAGCAGATCGGGCCACCCCCCTTCGGCGGCGGCCTGGGCGAACTCCTCCAACGTGACAGCGTCCTCTAGACGGAAGTCGCCGCTCGCCAACCGGGTCAGACCGGTGAGGTGGGCCCCACAACTGAGGGCCTGCCCCAGGTCGTGAGCCAGCGCTCGCACGTAGGTCCCCGGCGAGGAAGTCACCTCCAGCGTGCACTCTGGCGGATTCCAGGCGGTCAGTTCCAGCCGAAAGATCTCTACCTGGCGCGCCTTGAGAGACAGTCGCTCCACCTCCATGCCCCGACGCGCCAGCCGGTGCAGCGGCGTGCCCTTGTGCTTGAGCGCCGAGTACACCGGCGGCACCTGCGCAATCATACCCCGGAATTGCGCCAGCGCTGCCTCGACCTGGGCACGGCTTACCTCGACCGGTGCTTCCGCCGCTACTTGCCCCTCGGCGTCATAAGTATCGGTGCTGATCCCCAGCCGCACACGGGCGCGGTAGAGCTTCTGCCCGGCCATCAGGTACTCGGCCACGCGGGTGGCCCGCCCGACGCAGACGAGCAACACGCCGGTCGCCAGCGGATCGAGCGTGCCAGCGTGGCCCACGCGGCGGATGCCGGTCAGCGCGCGGACGCGGTCCACGACATCGTGAGAGGTCGGGCCACGAGGCTTGTTGAGGTTGAGGATCCCATCGGTCATAGGCACACCAACGTGAAGTGCAGAACGTAAACATAATCACGTATTCCGTCTTACGTGTAGCGCTAGCAGGCCAGGTCAGCCCGGAGGGCGGTCAGCACCTGGGCTTGGGCTTCCTCCAGCGGTCCGGGGAGGCTACATCCGGCTGCGAGGGCGTGACCGCCGCCACCGAATTGGAGCGCCACCCGTGCGATGTCGAAGCCGGGCACGGCGCGTAACCCGACTTCGATACGGCCGTCCTCGCGCTCGACGAAGACGACAGCGATATCAGCATCGTCGGCGCTGATGAGGAAACTGACCAATCCGGCGTCGCCATTGCCCGCGTAGCCAGCCGCACGACGCATCGCCAGTGAGATACTGGTCCAGACCACGCGGTCTCTGATTTGCAACGAGGACAGTGCTGCCCTCCATAGGAGGATCGCAGTGGTGGGGCGGCGGTCAAGGCCATGATGCGTGATGTAGGGGAGTGAGGCACCGGCCTTCATCAACCGCAGTGCAGCCTCCATCACCTGGACGGTGACGTTGCTCGTGCGAAAACCGCGTGTGTCGGTGACTATGCCCGTAAGCAGGCCAGTGGCCAGTTCAGCGTCGAGCGGAACAGCCATGTACTCCAGCAGCCGTAACACGATTTCGGCAGTGGACGAGGCGTGGGGATCCACCAGGTTGACGTCGCCGAAATTCAGGTTGGTCAGGTGGTGGTCAATGTTGAGCAGTGGCGTGCTCCCGAAAGTCGGCGTATGTGTGAAGTGGCCGAGTCTCTCCAGATCGGAGCAGTCGAGGGAGATGACGAGATCAAAGGGATCGCTGACGTCTTGTACTACAGCTTCGGTACCAGGGATGTAGTTGAATCGGGCGGGGACGGGGTCTGAGCAGGCCATGATTGGTTCCAGGCCCATCTGACGCAAAGCCCGGCCCAGGCCCGTCAGGCTACCGATGGCGTCACCGTCGGGATCAATGTGACATATCAGCAGGGGACAACAGGCCGACTGGATGAGTTGGCTAGCCTGCTTCGGTGTCGTGATCTTCTTCTCTTTCTTCGTCGTCACCGAGTCTCAATTCGTCGAGGATGCTGGCGATGTGTTCACCACGCTCCAGCGAGGGGTCGTAGTGGAAGACCAATTCTGGGGTGTTGCGCAACCGTAACCGTCGTCCCAACTCACGCCGCAACCAGCCAGCCGCACTCTCCAGGCCGGCCTGTGCCTCCGCTTGTGCCTCGGCTCCGCCCAACACGCTGCCAAAAGTGCTGAAGTACACGTCGGCACGGATGGCGTCGGGCGTGACCGTCACGTCGGTGATGGTGATCCCTGCAGATTCCAAGCGCGGGTCGTTGACTTTCCGCTCCAGCAGGTCTGTCAGATGGGTGCGGATCAGATCAGAGACCCGGCGTTGATACCTCTTATTACCCATTAGAGTTCGAGATCCCAGACCCTTAGGGTTTCGGAAAACCCTAAGGGTCTCATCACGCGGGCTCTTGCCGTTCCTTCACGTAGAACTGTATCACGTCGCCGACGGCGAAGTCGTGGAAGTTCTCCAGCCCCACGCCACACTCGAAGCCCGCTCGCACCTCGCGTACGTCCTTTTCGAACCGCTTGAGCGACCCGACGTAGCCGTCACACAGTTGCTCCTCGCCCCGGAAGACCCGCGTGCGCGCATTGCGCCGCGCTTCCCCCTGGCGAACGTAGCACCCGGCCACGACACCGACTTTGGGAACTCTGAAGGTGGCCCGTACCTCGGCCTCGCCAACCACCACGTCCGCGTAGATCGGTTCCAGTAACCCCTTGAGGGCCTTGTCCACCTCATCTATCAGCTTATAGATTATGTCGTAAGTACGGATGTCCACGCCTTCATTCTCTGCCAGGCGGCGGGCGGCCGGATCGGGTCGTACCTGAAAGCCGATGACGATGGCGCGGGAAGCGATGGCCAGGTTGATGTCTGATTCGCTAATGTTGCCTGCAGCGGCATGTATGATGTTGACCTTCAGGTCCTCGCCGCCCAGTTTCTCCAGCGAACCGACTATGGGCTCAATGGAACCCTGAACGTCGGTCTTGATGACCAGGTTAAGTTCCTTGATCTGCCCGGCCTGGATGCGGCTGGAGAAATCGTCGAGGGTGAAGGCCTTGACCGGAGCGGCAGCCCTGGCAGCCAGTTCTTCCTTGCGCCTGGCGACGATGGTCCGCGCAGTGCGCCCGTCCAGCACAACCTTGAACATCTCCCCCGCCTCGGGCACGCCGGAGAGGCCCAGGATCATAACGGGCGTCGAGGGCAGCGCTTCCTGCACAGGCCGCCCGGCATCGTCGAGCATCTTGCGCACGCGGCCATGGATCAGACCAACCACCACGGTGTCGCCCACGTGCAACGTGCCGTTCTGCACCAGCACGGTGGCGGTCGCGCCGTGAGTGCGCTCCAGTCGTCCCTCCAATACCGTGCCCACCGCAGGCCGGTCGGGGTTGGCCTTGATCTCAGCAGAATCCGCGACGAGCAGGATGGCTTCCAGCAGGTCGTCCAGGCCGGTTTCTTTCTTCGCTGAGACAGAGACACACAACGTGGCACCTCCCCAATCGTCGGAGATCAGGCCCATGTCGGCTAACTGTTGCTTAACCATCTCTGGTCTGGCAGTGGGTTTATCTACTTTGTTGATAGCAACGATGGTAGGGACAAGGGCTGCCCGGGCGTGGTTGATGGCTTCAATGGTCTGGGGCATCACACCATCGTCAGCGGCCACGACTAACACGGCGATGTCGGTGGTGTGAGCCCCCCGAGCGCGCATCGCGGTAAAGGCCTCGTGGCCTGGGGTGTCAAGGAAGGTGATACTGCGCTCATTGTGTTCGATCTGATGAGCACCAATGTGCTGCGTGATCCCTCCAGCCTCGCTGGCCACCACGTCGGTGTGGCGGATGGCGTCCAGCAGTGAGGTCTTACCATGATCCACATGGCCCAGGACAGTGACAACCGGAGGACGTGTTTTAAGCTTCGCTGGATCTTCGCCAGCGTACAGGCGCTTCCAGAGCAACGTAGGCCCTCCTTCAGCGGCCTCCTCAGAGATGAGCGGCGTTTCCTCCCTGGGCTCGAACCCCATCTCCTGAGCCACGATGGCAGCCGTTTCGTAGTCTATCTGCTGGTTGATGTTCGCCATAACGCCAGCATTCATCAGTTCCTTGATCACGACGATGGGGGTGACGTCCATCAGTGCCGCCAGGCGACGCACTGTCAAGAACTCTGGGATCTCGACCACTTGCCCTTCCTGTGCCTGTACTTGTTCACTCATTTCCACTCGCTCCCTTCCCTGCTTCCTCACTCTCCTCGGATTTCGTTGCCAGAACTTGAGGCAGCCCGGCCGCGTACTCCCGCAACTTGGCCTCGGTTTCAGCCGTCAACGTCACCTTCAGCGCTCGCTCTAGTTGTCGCCGTGCCAATGCTGTCTCCCAGCACACACGTTGACGGCAGAGGTAAGCCCCACGTCCGCTGCGCTTGCCTGTCTCGTCCAACACCACCGTGCCCTCGGCACCGGCCGAAGAAAGTCGTACAATGCGCACTAACTCCCGCTTAGGCCGTACCGTGCGGCAGGCAACACATGTGCGCCGTGGAACGTGCTTACGACGCTGAGGCTGTTTGCCCATGCTGTCGCTACTCCACGAACTCATCCCATTCCTCGAGGCCCTGGTCTCTCTTGCGCCGCCGACGAGCGATTACCATGCCTGACTCCTCGTCGTAGACCAGTTCCCGGCGGAGGCGACGCTCCCGTTTGCGCTCCTCTTCGAGTTTAGCCTCTGCTACCCCTTCTCCTTTCTCCTCCTCGAAGAGCAGTCCTGAAACCTCCACCACGACCGGAACCTCTTCAGCTACCCTTTCCTCGACTGGTGCTTCCTCAACGGTCTCCGGGGCACCCTCTGGTACGACTACTGCTTCCCCCGCAGTTGCGACCGGCACCTCTCCCGTGGCTACGACTTCTCCAGTCGGTGCTTCCTCAACGACCTCCGGTGCTTCAGTCTCCTGAGCAATCTCTGGCACTACCTCTTTTGCAACTTCCACCGCCGCTTCAGGGGTTGGCTCAGCGGGCAGTGCTGCCTCCATCTCTGCCTCTGCGGCGGCTTCCTCTTCAGTAGGAACAGTCTCCTCAATCTCCGACAAGGCTAATGCTTCGATGCACTGCTTGGTCTCGGCCAGGCTTTTGGGACCGATGCCGTCCAGTTTCAGCAACCCCTCGTCTCCCTCAGCCAGCCGTTCCATCACCTCTCCAACGGTTGCCAGCCCGGCCCGTTCCAGGTGGCCCAGCACCCGTGTACTGAGGCCCATCTCGGCCAGCGGAATCTCGTAGGCGCGGGGTGGGATGCGGGCGCGGGCGGCCTCGATAACCGCACGGCGCTCAGCCTCTGCGGCATCAATGGCTGCACGGCGGGCTGCCTCCTCTGCCATAAGACGCGCTCGCTCAGCATCGCGGACCGAGGCATAGTAACCTCCAACTCCTTCGATCACCTGCCGCATAGCGAGTAGTTCTTCGCTATTATAGGGCAATTTATCCCGCTCATGCTGCCGCAGGATGCTAGCGACCGTGGGAAGCAATTCCGCCACCGGCCCCAGCGCGGGTAGCACATGGGGGTCCTCGTTCACCTGCTGCAATGCCCACGTGGTCGCCTCGGTGACTCCCTGAATGTCAATACGCCAACCGGTCAGTTTTGCCGCCAACCGAGCATTCTGCCCAGCCCGCCCGATAGCCAGGGAGAGTTGGTCATCAGGTACGATCACGCTGGCGGTCTTTCCCTCAACTGGATGCTCTTCCAGTTGCACGCCCAGCACTTTAGCCGGGCTGAGCGCCTTGGCGATGAAAGTGGCCAAGTCAGGGCTCCACTCGATGACGTCAATCTTCTCCCCGCCCAGTTCATTGACTATGGACTGGATGCGCACGCCGCGCATGCCGACGCAGGCTCCCACCGGGTCTACCCCAGGTTGACGGGCGGCCACTGCCACTTTGGAGCGGGAACCCGCCTCGCGAGAGATAGACTTGATCTCGACCGAGCCGTTGAAAATCTCGGGCACCTCCAGTTCCAGCAGGCGGCGCAACATGTTCCTGTGACTGCGCGAGACGACAATCTGTGGCCCACGGCTGGTCTTGCGGACTTCCAGCACATAGGCCCGCAGACGCTGGTGAAGACTGTAACGCTCGCCAGATACCTGCTGGCTGCGCGGCAAGATCGCCTCAGTGCCTTCAAGGTGCAGCGTCACTGCCTGTGGTTTGATGCTCTGCACTGTGCCGTGGACGATCTCCCCTTCCTGCTGGACGTAGTGCGCGTACCGTGCTTCTCGCTCGGCTTCGCGGATGCGTTGTAGGATAATCTGCTTGGCGTTCTGCGCCGCGATGCGACCGAAGTCTTTGGGGGTGCTCTCAACCATCACCATACCTTCCACTTCGGCGTCGGATTGGATGGCGCGCGCATCCGCCAGGACAATCTCCTGTTCGGGATCAGAGACTTTCTCCACTACCTGCTTCTCGACAAAAACACGCGCCTTTCCAGTCTCCAGGTCAACCTTGGCCGTAATGCCCTGGTTTGTGTTGACACCGACGTTACGGCGATAGGCGGACACTAGTGCCATCTGCAGAGCTTCGAGCACGACTTCCCTGGGTAGACCTCGATCGCTACAAATTTGATTGAATGCCAGTGAGAACTCTGACTTCATCTTATCTCTCCTGCTGACGGGAACCTATACCCCCCATCCTGGCCATAAGCCAGAGCCAATAGACGACGTCACAGCCAATTATCCATCTTAGTGACCGTATACAAAGAAAAGTGGGGCTTGCCCACTTCTCCAACCACACCCATATACCGTTTAGATTATAACATAGACACCGTGAACATGCAAGTATCTCGGCCGAGGATCGGCTTCCCTGTATTTTGTAGCTCATGCCTGATTGTGTTATAATCATGGGTGGTAGCTATTCAAGCTGAAGGCTCACGCCGAAGCCATGGCAAGATTTTCTGAGCGGAGATCACAGCAGGGAGGGGATTAATGCCTAAGACAACTGAGGAGAAATTGGTCCTGCGGAACCGCATCATCGGCCTGTTGCTACGCGATGCACGGGAGCGGGTCGAGAAAACCAAGCGGGAATGCGCAACGGCACTGGGGGTTTCCACCAGCACCATCACGACATACGAAGAGGGACGCAAGCCTATCTCTCTGCCGGAGTTGGAGGTGCTGGCCTACGTACTCGATATTCCAACGGCGCATTTCTGGGAACGTGACCCGGAACTTGTGTCGAAGAAAAGGCCAGTGCCGCTACAGGAGGTACTGGCTCTGCGCCATCGCATTGTGGGGGCGCTCTTGCGCCAGGCTCGGCTGGAGGCTGGTATTTCCCGGAAGGAGTTGGCGAAGATATCGGACTGCTCAACCAGACGTCTCTCCATCTATGAATGCGGGGAGCGACCTATTCCGCTGGCGGAATTGGAGCTATTGGCGCAACATCTGCATCTATCTCTAGAGTACTTCCTCGACAATCGCGAGGGGCCGGTGGGAGAATGGCACCGGCAACAGGATGCCTGTCACCGTTTCCGCGAACTCCCCAGAGAAGTACAAGAGTTTATCATTCAGCCCATCAACGTCAAATATCTGGAAGTGGCGATGAAACTGGCCCAGATGCCGGCCGGAGGACTGCGCGCCATTGCCGAAGGGCTGCTGGACATTACTTACTGACTTCAGGTCGCGGAGCAAATTGCAGATCGGGGGTACAATGATGGAGAATACAGCTTCTGCACAGGAACTCAAAGAGGAAGGACTGCGGTTGTTCCAGGAGGGACTGTACGAGGAGGCAGCCGCCAAGTTTGGACGAGCCCAGGAAATGTTTGCCGCCGAGGGGAACGAGGCCGAAGCGGCTGAGATGGTGAATAACCTGGGTGTGCTCTACCGGATGCAGGGCCAGTGGGATGAAGCGATTGCAGTCCTGGATGAGGCCAGGGCTACTTTTGCACGCCTGGGTGACCGCAACCGTGAAGCACAGACGCTGGGCAATCTGGGCGGGCTGTACGCCAGCAGGGGTGAACGTGACAAGGCAAAGGAATGCTTGCGTCAGACAGCCGATATCTTCGCCGAGTTAGGCGATGCTCAGCGCCAGGGAGAGACGCTGCTGGCGCTCGGGGTGCAAATATGGAAGACGGGTGACCGCAGCAACGGCCTGGCGACTTACGAGGCCGGCCTGCATACGCTGCAGCAACCGACGGCCAGTCAGAAGACACTGCGCGGTCTGCTCGGTATACGCACCAGGTTGCTGGGCAGACGGAAAGAAACCATCAGCCGTTAGCAGGCAACAGTCGGCAGTAGCGGCTCCCGGCTAACTGCTTTCGGCCAACCGCTATCGGCTAATGGCTAACTTCGCAACGTCGCGCTCAGTTCCCGCTCCAACCGGCGAACAATCTTGGCCCGCAGCTTGGCGACCTCCCGATCGGTCAGCGTGCGGTTGTCTGCCTGATAGGTGATGCGGTAGGCCAGGCTCTTCTTGCCACTCCCCACCTGTTCCCCCCGGTAGACGTCGAACAGCACGACCGAGCGCACCAGCGATTTGCCGGTCTGGGCGATGAGGTCCCGCACGCGCACTGCCGGCATGTCCTGGCCCACCACCACCGCCAGGTCCTCGTAGACCGGCGGGTGGACGGAGATGGGCGCCATCATGCGAGGCGCGCCCCAGGCCGCCAACAGCCTATCCAGGTCGAACTCCAGCGCGCAAACAGCCTGTGCCGGCAGGCCAAAAGCTTCCCGCACCAGAGGATGCAGCTCCCCCATCACGCCCACCACGCTATCCTCGACGCTCACCTGAGCACACCAGCCCGGATGGAAGGCAAGGTGCTCGTCCAGTTCGAACGTCCCTTCCAGCCCCAGCCCTGCCAGCAATGCCTCCACCACCCCCTTGAGGTCGTAAAAGCCCATCGGCGTGCGATCCTGCCCTGCCAGCCACGAGCGTGCCTCTAGCGGGCCGGTCATCACGATGCCCAGCCGGCGTGGCTCGTCGGGTAGTGTTTGCCCCCCCACCGGCAGGTAAACCGCGCCAATCTCGAAGATGACCACGCGGTCGAGAAAACGCAGGTTTTCGCAAGTCGTGTGGAGGAGGGAGGGAAGCAGCGTCCGCCGCAGGTAGGCTCGCTCGGCCGAGAGGGGGTTGAGCACGCGCACCCCCCTCCCCCCCCCTGCCCCCCCTAATGGGGGAGGAGAGGCTCCCTGGGGCCACAAATTCCCCTCATCTTCAACGTCCACCAACGAGTAGGTGATGACTTCGTCAAGCCCACAGCCGACCAGGAGATCACGCACGCGCTCGGTCCCTTCCAGGTGGAGGTTTGCCCGCTGCGGAGGCAGTTCGTCGTGCATGAGTGTCGTTGGGAAACGGTTGTACCCCCAGATACGGCCCACCTCCTCAACCAGGTCTATGGGCCACGTGACGTCAAGGCGGTGGGAGGGAACTGTTACGTTTAAGGTCTCAGGTTCCTTGCCCCCTGTTGAACCTGAAACCCGGAACTCCAGGGAGGACAGGATGCGCACAATCTCGTCAGTCGGTACTTCGACGCCCAGGACACGGGTGGCGTAGGCCGGGTCGAATTCGATCACCCGCTGCGGTTGGCGACCGGGGTACAGGTCGCCGATGACTGGGACAACAGCACCGCTGCCCAGTTCCGCCATCAGGTGGGCCGCCCGTGCTGCCGCATCCACCGTCAACTCCGGATCCACCCGCCGCCCGAACCGCTGGCTCGCATCGCTCGCCAGTCCCAGCAGGCGGGAGGTGCGGCGGATGTTGAGGAAGCGGAAATTGGCCGATTCCAGGAGGACGTCGGTCGTCGCCTCAGTGACCTCGCTCTCCAGCCCCCCCATCACGCCCGCCACCGCCACGGGGCCACCTCCGTCGGTGATGAGCAACATCTCCGCGTCAAAGATGCGCAGTTCACCATCGAGCGTCGCCATCTGCTCGCCGGGGCGGGCGCGGCGCACGATGATCGCCGGGCGGTCACCGCCTGGTCTGGGGCGCAGGAGGCGGTAGTCGAAGGCGTGCAGCGGTTGTCCCAACTCTAGCATCACGTAGTTGGTGATGTCCACGATGTCGTTGATAGGGCGCATCCCGGCGCGGCGCAGGCGCACCTGCATCCAGAAGGGGGATGGTTCCACCGTCACGCCCTGGATGAGGGCCGCCGAGTAGCGTGGGCACAGGTCGGGGTCAGTGATCTCCAGCGCGAGAAAATCCGGCGCAGGGGTCAGCTCTGCCGGGTGGCGCTCCAGCATTTCGAGCACGCCCCGCCTGAGCGGCATGCCCAGCAGCGCCGCCACCTCACGGGCGACGCCGAAGACCGAGTACAGGTGGGCGAACGGCCCCTTGATGTCGAACTCCAGCACCGCGTCGCCCAGGTAATCAGCCAGCGGCGTGCCGACAGGCGCGTCGTCGGGGAGGTAGATGATGTCCACGTGCTCGTCGGAGAGGCCCAATTCCTTCTCCGAGCAGACCATGGCGCGGGAGAGAACGCCGCGAATCTTGGCTTTCTTCAGTTTCTTGATGCGGGGTTCCTCGGCGTAGGGGTCCCATAGACGAGCGCCCTCCATCGCGAAGGCCACCTTGAGGTGCAAATCGCTCTGCCCCCGGAGCGGCAGCAGGCTGGGGGGCCCCGAAACGACGACCTCTGGCTCCGGGCCACCGTACTCCACCTCGGCCAGGACCAACAGGTCGGCGTCGGGGTGGAAACGCACAGCGCGGAGTTCACCCACGACGATTTTCTCCGCGTCCCAGGGCAGTTCAGCCCCCGGCAGGCCGATGTACTCGATAGTCTCCACCTCCAGCCCTGCCAGTGTCAGCCGCTCGGCCAGTTCGGGGATGGGAACCGTGATGTCCACATAGTCTTTGAGCCAACTGAGAGGTACTCTCATTAACTTATCTCCTTATCCGAACGATCTATCCGATGCGTGATATTGGGGCGCTTTGCCTTTTTAATCTGGTAGTGAACCTCCCATAGGCTGATGCTTGCGCCGCAGGCTAAGGTTACGCCGGTCAAAATCAGGCCAATGTAAAAGACTTTAGGGATGAAGCGATATACCACCTGGTGGGTACCAGGGGACAGATAGACCCCCCGCAGGACGTAGTTCACCCGCAGCAGTGGAACTCGCACGCCGTCCACTGTTACCTCCCATCCGGGGTAGTACACATCGCTCAGGACCAATATGCCCGGGGTCGCTATTTCCGCTTCTACCTCGACGCGGTGTAGGTCGTATAGGACGATATGGGCTACTGAGGCCGAGCGCAACGGCGCTTCCGCCAGCGCGGCCGCCTGGTTGGCAGGCAATGGCTCCTCCAGCAAGGCCGTCGTCCGGGGATTGAAGTCAGGTGAGGTCAGCCGCTCCAGGGAAGACCGGCCAGACACGACCTCCGCGCGGTGGACCACGTAAGCCCGGGGCAAGACGTTAGGGTTCTCATAGATCCACACCCCCTGACGGATGTCCACCAGTTGCAATTGGACGCTGTAAGCAGCGAAGGCAGGCAGGTTTGCCGGCTCTCCCTCGGCATGGCAGATGGCAACAGAGGCATCCCCTACCGTGTCTGGCGCCTCCACCGCCCACACAAACGTCTGTCCGGCCGAATCAGCGACAGGGGCAAAGAAAAAGACATGCGTCCCCGGCTCCGTCAGTGCCTCTCCGTCTACCGTGATGTCGGCTACCAGGTCCCCCTCTTCCCGGTCCCGCCACAGGAGGAAGCGCACCGGCTCAGCGACCGGTTTGCCTGTGCGCAGGAACTCTACGTCCACCCGGTTGAGACCAGGATGGAGAGCACGCAAAGTCTGTGTGATTCGAACTCCGGCCTCCAGTGGCAGGCCGGGCTCCGCGCAGCCCTGATGGGCTGCTTCGACCGAAATCAAGGGTTGTTCCAGTTGGTGGGAAGCCAGGACGTACTTGACGTTGAGCAGGCTGAAGAGCGGATTGAAGCGACTGTTGACCAGCATATTGCGATTGGGCCGCATCCACCAGATGGCGACTTTGTCGTCAATGGCTTTGACCAATTCCCGATACCGCTCCACCATAAGCGACGAGTAGCCGCCTGTCTCGTAAAAGCCGAATACAGAAAGGACATTGGGGCCGAAGACCACCCGATCTGTCTGTAGGGGCAGGACACGGTAGAGAGCAGGGTCCTGCCGGAGCCAGGCCGTCACCTCATTCTCGGGATACAGGATGTCGAGCGAGTTGACCGGGTTGAAAGGCATCCCCCATTGGAGAAGGTCAAACGCCAGCAGCGCCACCAGAAGGGCGGTTGCTGGAACTGGCCTCCAGCGAGCCAGCAGCAAGCCTGCGACCCCACCCAGCCAGATCAGTCCGGTGCGCCAGAGATGGGGGCAGATCTCGGCCCAGTGCGCGATGACCTCGTCTCTGTTGCCCAGCACGATCAACGCTGTAGTCACCGCCAACCCTGCCAGCACAAGCAGGAGTGTTGCCCATACTGCCCGCCTCCGGCAAGCGATGCCCATCACTGCCTCCAGCCCAAAGGCAGCAGCAGCGCCGCCGAAGAAGGGCAGATAGGCGATCAGGCTGACGAGCCGGAAGTAGCGGGTCCAGGGCAGCCAGGCCACTAGCCAGGCCAAAGGGGTGCCCAGAGTGATCAGCAAGGTGAGGAGCAGGGCGACGGTGAAGAATCGCCCCTCAACACGGCGGGTCCATACGAGAGCGGCCAGCGAGAAAGGGAAGGCAAAGGCACCGTAATAGGCAGTCACCTCAGCATAGTTGCGTGCGCCCCAATACGGGAAACGGACCGGATTGCCATAGAAATCTGGAATCCATAGACCGATGACGTGCTTTGGAGGCCAGCGAGTGACCAGGTACCGCTCTGCATCCATCACGTGCCGGTGGCTCATCCCGGCGAGTTGGAGCGTAGGGAACAATTGCACCGCCCCGATGCCAACTCCCAACAGCCCAACCGCAACCGCTGCGGCCAGAGGGTGCCACACCGGACGTCGCTCCGTCCAGGAGAGCGTGATCGTCCGGAAGAGAGCGTAGGCTGCAAGGGCTATCCCCAGGCCCCAAGCGAACTGGGTGTGCCCACCCAAAATGGAAAAGCCATAGAGGAAACCGGCCACAATCCCCGGCCAGACCCGGTGCCGCTGCAGTGCCAGTTCATAGAACAGGAATACAGCAGGCATCCAGGCGAGCGTGCTGAGACGGTGTGGATTTTCGAGCCAGACGACCATGCTACCGTTCAGCATCCACGCCGTTGTGCCGAAAAGCGCCGCTCCCGGCCGGAGGCGCAGGAGGCGCAGGAAGGCGAACATCGCAAGACCCGTGAGGGTGAGGTGAAACCAGGCCAGGATGGGCAATGCCCGTGCTGCGGACAGGAACAGTGCCGCCACGAGATTGGGAGGATAGAACGTGTGAGCCGCTGTGTCACCCATCACTGGATGACCACTGAAGATGTATGGATTCCACAGCGGGTAGGCCCCGTGTTGGAGCGAAACGGTGAAGAAATGGCGCCGGGGGTAGAAGGTGTAGAAGGGGTCGCTGAGGAGAAGGTTTTGGGCTGGCCGGGTCACCTGCTTATGCCAGGGCGCAATCCCGCCCTCCAGGCCCAGGGGCAACAATGTATATCCAGGACGCAGAGCTGGCGACAAGAAGAGGGTAGCCAGCGCCAGGATAGCGACCAGACACATGGTATCGCTTCGCTCCAAAGGGAACCGTCGGACAGACATCAGGCTATTCATCCCGTTAGTACCTATCCGAAAAGTCGCTGGGGCATTTTTTGGATAGGCTCTTAGAACTGCCGCAGGAACCGCAAATCGTTCCCGTAGAACAAGCGAATATCGCCAATATTGTACTTGAGCATCGCCGGCCGCTCGACCCCCATCCCGAAGGCGAAGCCACTCCACTCATCGGGGTCGTAGCCGCCGTTCTCCAGTACGACCGGGTGCACCATCCCCGCCCCAGCGATCTCCAGCCAGCCAGAGTATTTGCACACGCGGCAACCCTCCCCGCCGCACAGGATGCAGTCCATGTCGGCCTCGACGCTGGGCTCGGTGAAGGGGAAGTAGGAACCCCGGATGCGGATGTGGCGCTCCGGC
>CAYPOY010000061.1:0-20797 GCA_964412395.1 uncultured Anaerolineales bacterium
GTACTTCTTCTTCCAACCCGCGTAGCTCGGTGAAAATGTACGGTAGAGAAATCCTGATCATTCCCGGAAGTAACCCAAATTTGTTGTACATACGGGCGATTGACCGAAATCCGTGAGCGTATCACATTGGGGACAAGAACAGGCAGGAAACAGGGCTGCGGCGTTGGTTACTGATTGGCCTGGCGCGGCGCAATGTGATATAATCGCATTACTATGGCCATCACCATAGGGAACGGTTATCACATTGCCATCAATGCGCATCTCCTCTCAGGCCGAGCCTGGTACCGCAGTGCGGGCGTACATCAGTACATATATCATTTACTGCGCCACCTGGGGCAGGCCGACGATAGGTTGCACTACACCGTCTTGCTAGGCGAGGGTGTGCTCCCCCCCGACGTTGCTCTTGCATCACTCCGGTCTCGCTGGCCCACAAGCCGGGCAGTGGTACGGGCGCTGTGGGAGCAGTTGGTGCAACCGTGGGCACTGCGCCGGATCGGGGCGGATCTGGTACATGGGCCGGTCTTCGTCGGTCCTTTGCTCGCCCTCTGCCCGGTGATCGTCACTATCCACGATCTGAGTTTCATCCGTTTCCCCGCCCTGTTCCGATCCGCCAACCGGCTCTACCTGACGGTGCTGACACGACTCTCAGCACAGCGCGCCCGGCGGCTTATCGCCGTCTCGGCCTACACGGCCGCTGAGACCACGCGGTTGCTGGGTGTCCCGCCAGAGCAGATTGACGTGGTCTACCACGGGGTGGATCCGGCTTTCCGCCCGCTGCCGACTGATGAGGTGGCGGCCTTCCGCCAGCGCCGAGGACTGCCGGAGCGGTTTGTGCTCTTCGTGGGCACTCTGGAACCACGCAAAAATCTGGTGCGGTTGGTGGATGCTTTCGCTCGCATCCATGAAAATGGCGGCCGGACCGGGCTGGTGCTGGCTGGCGGGCAAGGCTGGCTCTACGATGAACTGTTCGCCAGAGTAGAAGCCCTGGGCCTGAGCAAGGAGGTCATCTTCCCCGGCTACGTGATGAACGACGAATTACCCCTCTGGTACAATGCCACGACCATCCTGGCCTACCCCTCAGTGTACGAAGGATTTGGGTTGCCAGTGCTGGAAGCGCAGGCATGCGGCACGCCGGTGTTGACCTCGAACGTATCCTCGCTGCCCGAGGCGGCTGGGGATGCGGCTTTGATGGTGGACCCTTACGACGTGGAGGCGCTGGCGGCGGGGTTGAGCCGGTTATTAACGGACGAACTGCTGCGGCACGAGCTGCGGGAGCGTGGCCTGACACACGCCAAAGAGTTTACCTGGTCGCATACGGCGCAGGAGACAGCACGCGTGTACCGGCGTGCCCTGGCCGAGGGAGGGGAGACATGAAAGCACGCCGCTGGGCTCCCTGGTGGGTCGTCATCTCCGACATCTTGCTGATCAGCGCCAGCATCGCACTAGCCTATTGGATGCGCTACGAACTCCAGTGGTTCCGCGATATCAGTTACTATCATCCACTGTCAGCGTATGTTCCCTTTGCCCTCCTGTTCACCACGCTGATGCTGCTGACCTTTCAAATGGACCGGGTCTACCAGCACTGGCACGGGTGTCCGTGGCTCGATCAGGTCTATCGTATCATCAACGCCACAGCTAAATCCGTAGTGGTGATGCTGGCTATCACCTTTGTCCTCCAGCCCCTTGAATATTCCCGCCTGTTGCTCGTTGAGGCAGGCATCATTATCATCGTTCTGCTGGCTCTGTTGCGGATAGTGCAGAACGGGATTGTGGGTTGGATGCGCACTCGTGGCGTCGGAGTGGACCACGTTATCATCGTCGGTGCCGGCGAGATAGGACGTACCGTGATGCGCACCATCGTGGCGCGGCCTGAGTTGGGCTACCAGATCGTCGGCTTCGTGGACGACGATCCCCAGAAGGGCCAGACCGACATCGGTCGCTTCAAGGCCCTGGGGCCACTGCGCAACCTATCCCGGCTGATCGAGGAAGAGGCGGTGAATGAGGTCATCATCACACTGCCCTGGATGTACCATCGCAAGATCATGTCCATCGTGCGCGAGTGTGAGCGACGGCAGATGAACGCCTGCATCGTGCCAGATCTCTTCCAGATGAGCCTCAGCCAGGTAGACGTGGACGATCTGGGAGGGGTGCCGCTGATCGGCGTGCGAGAGATTGGCTTCGGGCGAGGGGCGCTGTTGATCAAGCGAGGGGTGGACGTTGTAGGAGCAGTGATAGGACTGGTGCTGGGAGCGCCGCTCCTGATGTTGATTGCGTTAGCTATTCGTCTTGACTCGCCCGGCCCAATCGTTTTTCGCCAGACCCGCGTGGGGGCCGGCGGAAAGCTGTTCGAGATGCACAAGTTTCGTTCAATGCACGAGGGGGCCGAGGAGGAGATAGAACAATTGCGCGATCTAAATGAGGCCGATGGCCCCCTCTTCAAGATCCGCGACGACCCACGCCTGACTCGCATGGGCCGGTTTCTGCGGCATACCAGCCTCGACGAACTACCGCAACTGTGGAACGTGTTGTTCGGAGAGATGAGCCTGGTGGGACCACGCCCGCCACTCCCGGCAGAGGTTAGCCGATATATGGAGTGGCACAAGAAACGGCTGGAGGTACGCCCAGGGATGACCGGGCTGTCGCAGGTCAGTGGCCGCAGTATGCTCAGTTTCGACGAGATGGTGCTGCTTGACGTCTACTACATCGAACACTGGTCGCTGTGGCTCGACTTCAAAATCATGCTGCGGACTACCCCCCAGGTGATGTTCGGAAACGGCGCGTATTAGCGCCCCCGCCCCGGAGCAAGCCGATGCAGTGTGATAGCTAGTTCTCGGTACAAAACTGCGTCATTCAGATCAATTGACAGACCGAGGCCCTGTCAGCCGCCCCCCTCGCATGACAACCTCTCCATCCAGGAAAAGATCAGGGTGCGGAAGAACGAAATCCTCGTGCAGGTCCGCCGATACTGTCCCCCCAAAATGGGCGTTAGATACCCTCACCAAGATTTCGCAAATTTGAGGACGGAGGCCTGATTGACTGACAAATCTTTTAGGACGCAGATTCACGCAGATTTTCGCAGATCGTATGCGGATAAAACCAGAAAATCAGCGTTTATCAGCGTTAATCTGCGTCCCGTTCCTTGCTCTCAGGGTCAACCCAGAGTTTTGTCAGTCAACCAGCCTCCTCAAATCTCTTGTGGCGATGAAACGCCTATTCGCTCCTTGAGCTCGGCCGCGAATCGCAAGCACATCTGGTCCAGAAAGGCACACAATGCCTCGTCGTCGCTGCTGCCGAAACGCTGGGCATCAATGGCTCGTCTGAGCTCCACGAGGAAAGGGTCACTCAATCCCGCCGTTTCCATAATAGCAAGGAGCCGTCCACCGGCGTCCAGCAGCCGGAAGGGGCCGGAGCCTGCTGGCTCGTCGTACAGGCCATAGGCGCTGGTCAGTAGATAGCCTACCAGGTGGACCAGGTCTCCGCGCAGTTTCTCAGTGTTCATAGTGGCTCCCCCCAGCGCTCGGTGAAACAGACCTCCGCCAGCGGCCGCCGGCCGGGGGATGGTGGCTTCGCTTGCGGATAGCCTAATGTGATCAATAACACCGGCCGAACGTGCGACGGCAGGTCCAGAAAGAGCGCCACGGCCTGCCAGTGGAAGGAACCGATGGGACAGGCTCCCAGGCCCAGGTTGCCCGCCGCGAGCAAGTTCTGCGTCGCCAGGCCGATACCAATCCAGGCTAACCTGGGACCCAATGCGCCCCCTACCCGTTCCGCCCGCTGGACATCGAGGCATACGGCCACGAGGGCCGTCGGTTGGCCGATGATGCCCGGTGCCAGCGCCCGCAGCGCCTGCAGACGGCGGGGGTCCCGCACCAGTATGAACCCCCAGGGCTGCACGTTGCCACCGCTGGCGGCGGCCGCTGCCGCCTGCAATACCTGGCGCAGCAGTTTCTCCGGGATCGGCTCTTCAGTGAAAGCACGCACACTGCGCCGGCTGTGGATGGCTTCCAATGTTTCCACGTCAGTGACTCATCAATAACCAGGGGCTCCCATCTCCCGGCAGAGCTCGATCAGCTCTGGGTGGATATACCGCCCTTCTTCTTCCAACTGCACGTCGTCGGCCCAGACCAAGGGGGCAAGGATCACGCCGTCGGTGTGGAATGGCTGCCTCGTAGGCCGGGCTATAGAGCTGGGGATCTTCCGGGTTTCGCGGGGTAGGTATGCTCAAAGGGGACGTGCCGTCCCCGTATGTGGCGTTGAGGCGATGCACTACCCCCAGATGTGCGGCGCGGGCGGCACGCCCGCTCAGAGCACCCCGCGAAATCCCAGAGAGCCTCAGTTATCCGCATGATGACCTCGTCCAGCCGTCGCCCGGAGTAACCCGCTATAGCACCCAGAGGCGTGCCAATGGCCACAGCAATGATCACCAACAGGCTGAACACGCCTAACCAATCGCGCCGGAAGGCGCGGAGCATCAAACGGTACTCTTCAAGGTGAGCCTCTCGCCGATGGGCCCAATCGCCCAGCCATCTCTCCGCTACGGACATAGCGTTCTCCTCACTGCTTGCCCTCTCCCTCCCCCTGGCCCCCTCCCTCTCCCAATTTTGGGAGAGGGAGGGGGTGCCCGAAGGGCGGGGGTGGGTGAGGGCTAAAGATAACCTACGATCTCCTTATCAGGTGGCAGGGGATAGGTGCGCTTGCTATGAGCTAAACCTATGTCCACCAACCCCTCGGCCAGTTTCACCGCCACCGCCGGTGGGTCAATGACCGGCACTCACCCTGCAGCCTTGCCTCGCTCGGCCAGGCCCTCCTGCACCACCGGGGCCATCCCGATCATCTCCGTGCAGCCGGGAACGATAATGTGGGCTCCGTCCTCGCGTATGGCCCTGGCTGACTCCTCAATCAAGGCTCTCGCCACCCGCCCCCGATCCTCACCCATCTCCAGGACAGGGATGTTGATGGCCCGCACCGAGGCGACCTTCCCTGCCAGACCGTAGCGCAGAATCTGGCGGTGGACTCTCGGGATGGACTGCTCCAGAACGGTGATGACCGAAAACCGATGGACGCATTTGGCCGCCAGATGCATCGCCGCCTGAGCCGGGCCGATGATGGGGATGGAGGCCAACTCGCGGGCTGGGTCGAGACCTGGATCGGCCATACAGTCGAGGATCACCGCGTCCATCCCTTCCGCCTCGGCGGCTCGCACCCTGGATAAGATACCGGGGACAGCCAGCGCCTCATCGCGCACTGATTCGATGGAGGCTGGGCCCCTGTCAATGGCTACGGCGCTGATCTCGGTGCCGGGTCGGCCCGCACGACCGTAAGCTTCCTGGACGGGAGCTATCCAATGCTCTCCCACCACAGGGATGATGACGCGGATCCTTGCCCCTCTCCGCAGTTCACCGGCGTCCCCTAGACGGGGGCTGAGAGCTTTGGGGTGCGAGGGCGCCCCCGGGATGGGGGCCAGGAGTTCCCGAGCCGGCCCGTCGCTGGCCCTTTGAAGATGGGGATAGCCGACAATCTCCTTGGGCGGTGGAGGAGGATAAGTGCGCTTGCTGTGGGAAAGGCCCATGTCCACCAGCCCCTCGGCCAGTTTTAAGGCAGCCATAGAGGGATCAATGACCGGCACAGCGCAACCCCGTTCCGCCAGACCCTGTTCCACCTGTTGGGCTAGACCCCTCATCCCGGTGCAGCCGAAGACCAGGATATGAGCTCCATCCTCCAGCACGGCCCTGGCCGATTGCTCTACCAGAGCCCCCATCAACCGTTCTCGATCCCTGTCCAGCTCCAGGACGGGGATGTTGACGGGTCGGACCGAGGCCAGATTACCCTCCAGGCCACACAGCCGGGCCAGGCGGTCAAAAAGGGGGATATCCCGTTCGAGCACCGTTATCACCGAGAAGCGATGGGCCAGGATGGTGGCCAGGTGCATCGCTGCCTGCGCCGGACCGATGACCGGGATGGAGGCCAGTTCGCGGGCCGGGGCCAGGCCCGGATCAGCCATGCAATCAATGATGACTGCGTCCATCTTCTCCGCCTCCGCCGCGCGCACCTTGGCCAGGATGTCCGGCACCGCCAGGGCATCCTCGTAGTCAGACTCCAGGGAGGCCGGACCCCTATCGAGGCCGACGACGCTGATTTCGGCATCCGGTCTGGCAGTCGCCGCGTACTGGGGCCACGTGGCGGCCACGAACTCTTTGGTCGTCACAGGAACGATGACTCGAATCTTCATGACAGCAGACTCCTTGAAAACCCTAAGGGTTTCGGAAAACCCTTAGGGTTGATCAACCCAGCGTGACGCGGGGGTCCAGGAAGGTCTGAAGGATATCCAAAAATAGATTGATGAAGACGTAGAAAACAGTCACCACCAGGGTGACGGCCATGATGACCGGGAAGTCAATGCTGAGGATAGCACGGGTGACGTAACTGCCCAAACCAGGCCAGGCGAAGATGACTTCCACCAGGAGAGCCCCCGTCAATGAATAGACGAAAGAGAGGGCCAATAGCTCGTGGTCGTTGGGAAGGTCATAGAAGAACGCGGCTGCGGCGTCCTCTATCAGGATCTCCTGGGCCTCGATGAAGAGCCGCTCCGCCTCTGCACGGTCGGTGGCCGCCAGTTCGTTGCCCCCGTCAATCAGTTCATCGAACTCGGGGTTGCAGTTCCAGATCGTGGGTGTATTGGAACAGGTCTTCACTGAAGCCCCACATCCCGGCGGGAACTGGCCCGTAGGCCTGCGTGGCCTGGCCGAGCATCACGCTCTCGATGAACTGTTCGTAATTGGCCTTCCTTCTCCATACCCTGAGGCGGCGACGAGGTCCAGAGGCGCGGCGTATTTCAGCTTGAACTCCACAGTGTAATCGTCTATGACGTTTACCTCCTCCACTGCGTCCCAGATGAAAGCAGCCCCCAGGCCCAGGTCTATGGTCCGTTCGACAGAGTACTCCACTGCCTCGGCGTTGAAATCGGTGCCGTCGTGGAACTTTACCCCCTTCCGCAGATGGAAGGTCCAGGTCAGGCCGTCCTCCGATGACTCCCAACTGGTGGCCAGCGCTGGGCCGAGCACCTCCTCGCTCCCGGGCGGGTTGTAGAAGACCAGCGTCTCATAGGCATTGCCCACCACGACCGAGTCATTAGAGAAACTGACACTGGGATCAATGTCGGGGAATGCGCTTCATTTTCTTCTCTCCTTTGGACTCACTTGAGAACCTCTGCGCCAAGAAGGCTGCTCTGGCAACAGAGATGTCTAGTTTCACGTGTGTTTTTCGCCTGGCACCTCCTTCTGGTGGGGGCTGACCTGAGGGGGGCCAACCTGAGTCTTGCTAACCTGGGCAGGGTCAACCTGAGGGGGGCCAAGCTGTTCGAGGCCAACCTGAGCGAAGCCAACCTGAGCGAGGCCGACCTGAGCGAGGCCGACCTGAGCGAGGCTAAGTCGCTCAAAGGCGCGACTCTGCCCGATGGCACAAAGCACGACTGACCCGCTTCGCGTGTTTCTAGCCCCCAGCGCCGTCTGTTCCACGGCGGCGCGGGTCGAGCAAATTGATGGGAGCGAAGCGTTGCAATTTGATGGGCGATTTGTCAACCTCGTCGGGTGTGATATAATTTTGCTCCAATTGCAGGTTGATAGATTGGTAAGTTGGTCTTTGGTCTCTGATTGTCAGTTTCCCAGTTTACCATCACGATTTCGGCGAGGTGCATATAGTGAAGCTAGTGAAGCGTTCTCTTTCCCTTCTTGCGCTGCTTTCAGCACTGTTGGTTAGTTGTCGTGCGCCATCTTCCGGTGCTCGCATCGTCTACGGCTTGACGCTGGCTCCTTCGGGGATTGACCCTCATATCAACGCCTCGTCGGAACTGGGCATTCCCCTTACCTCGGTGTACGACAGCCTGGTCTATCAGGACCCTGAGACTGGGGAATTCGTCTCCGGCCTGGCCGAACGGTGGGAGGTCTCCAACGACGGGCGGGTCTACACCTTCTATCTCCGCCAGGGTGTCACCTTCCACGACGGTACATCCTTCAACGCCGAGGCGGTGCGCTTCAACCTGGAGCGCATCACCAGCCCGGGCCTGGCCTCACAAAAGGCCCGTTTCATGCTCGGTCCCTACGAGCGGACGGAGGTGGTGGACGAGTACACGGTGCGCATCCACCTGAGTGAGCCCTTCGCGCCGTTCCTCGACACGCTCAGCCAGGTCTATCTGGGGATGGCCTCCCCCACTGCCGTCGAGCAGTGGGAGGACGAGTACCAGTTGCACCAGGTAGGCACCGGGCCGTTCGTCTTCGCCGAGTACGTGCCGGGAGACCACCTGTTGCTCCGGCGCGACCCAGACTATGCCTGGGGGCCATCCGTCTACCAACGCGAGATGGCCCAGGTGGAGGAGGTCGAGTTTCGCTTCTTCACCGATTCAGCCACCCGCTCTCCTGCGTTGGAGACGGGAGAGGCAGACGTGATGGGGGAGATCCCCCCGCAGGACGCTGCCCGGCTGAAGGATAGCCCCGATTTCCGCATCGAAGCGGTGCCTATCCCTGGCGTCTCGCTGATGGTCTTCATGAACACCACCCGCTCGCCACTGGACGATATTCGGGTGCGACGGGCGCTTCTCTACGGGACCGACCGGCAGGCAATCATCTCCACCGTTTTCCGGGGTACCTCTCCGGTGGCCTACGGGCCGCTGGCGGCGGTTACCTTTGGCTACGAGCCAGCGGTGCGGGAAGTCTACCCCTACGACCCTGCGCAGGCGGCGGCGTTGCTGAATGAGGCGGGGTGGTCGGACACCGATGGTGATACCATCCGTGACCGGGACGGAGAACCTCTGGTCCTGGACCTCTATCTGATGGGGTGGGGCTATATGCCGGAAGTGGGCCAGTTGCTGGCAGCCCAGTGGTTGGAACTGGGGGTAGGTGTGAACAGCCAGATGGTGAGTTATCCGGAGGCGCTGCAAGTGGCGGGCGAAGGCGAGCATCACCTGATTCCCTTCAACCTCTCTGGCAGTGACCCTGACATCCTGCGCAAGTTCTTCCACTCCCAGGCCGGGTTCAACTGGTCGAAGGTGGACGACGCCGAACTGGATGCGTGGCTGGAGACGGCGGCGCGCACATCCGAGCGGGCGGAGCGGGTTGCGCTCTACAGCCGGGTTCAACTCCGGGTGATGGACCAGGCGTTGGTGATCCCCATCCGCGACTACGTCAACCTGAACGGGGTGAGCAACCGGGTGGAGGAGCTCCGCTTCGATGCGCAGGGCTGGTTCCCCTGGTTGATTGACGTGGCGCTGGAAACCCGGTGAGAATGATAGCAAGATACGTGGGACGAAGGTTGCTTCAGGCGGCCTTCGTCCTTTGGCTTGCGGCGACGCTGGCCTTCGCAGCCATGCAGTTGGCGCCGGGCGACCCCGCCCAGGCGCTTCTGGCCGCCTCCGGGGCTACCCCCGAGGAGGTCGCCGAGCGACGCGCCCAACTTGGACTGGGCGACCCTGTCCCGGTGCAATACGCCCGTTACCTGCTGGACCTGGCCCAGGGGGATCTGGGGAGGTCCTGGCTTCACGGCCGGGCGGTGGGCTGGATGATCCTGGAGCAACTCTCCCCGACGCTCGGACTGGCGCTGGCCTCGATGGTGGTGGGAGTGGCAGTGGGTCTGGGGCTGGGAATCCTGGTCGCTATGCGGCGGGGCACGTGGCTGGATACGGTCGCCACGACGCTGGCGGTGCTGGGCCTCTCCACACCCACCTACTGGTCGGGCCTCTTGGCGATCCTCCTGTTCTCCCTTCAACTGGGCTGGCTGCCCGCGACCGGGGAGGGAGGCCTGCGACACCTGGTGTTGCCGGCGCTGGTGTTGGGCTTCGCCCTCGCTGGTTCTATCGCCCGGCTGGTACGGGCCCGCGTGGTAGAGGTGATGGGGGAGCCGTTCGTGCTGGCGGCGCGGGCGCGGGGGCTTCCGTCGTGGCGCGTGATCTTCGTCCACGTGCTCCGCTCCGCGCTGGCTCCTGCCCTCACCGTCGTCGCCCTCCAGTTCGGCTTTCTGCTAGGCGGAGCCGTGGTGACAGAATCGGTCTTCGCCCGCCGGGGGCTGGGGAAGCTGGCGGTTGAGGCGATCCGCTGGCGAGATCTGCCGGTGGTGCGAGGGGTGGCTGTGTTCGGGGCGCTGGTCTACGTTTTGGTCAATCTGGCGGCCGATCTGGCGCAGGCCTGGCTGGATCCTCGGCTGCGGGAGGATATGTCTTGATCAATGTGATCGAGTGGACCGCTCCGGCTCGACGTCCGCTCCTGCGACAACCGGTCGTGCTGGTGGCGCTTGCCTGGCTGGCGTTGGCTGGATTAGGGGCCGGCCTGGCCTCGTTTCTGGCTCCTGCCGGCCCCCTGGCGGCCGATACGACCCACGTGCTCCTCCCACCGGGGCCGGGCGGGCCACTGGGGACCGACCTGCTGGGCCGGGATGTGCTGGCGCGGCTCCTTTGGGGCGCCCGCTGGACTCTGGGGATGGGTCTGGTCGCGCTGGCGGTGGCCGTGGGCCTGGGTTTGCCAACGGGGCTGGTGGCCGGTACCTTCGGTGGCTGGATCGAGTCGGTGTTAATGCGCCTAGTGGACGCGCTGCTGGCCTTCCCCGGCCTCCTCCTGGCGATGGCGGTGGTGGCGCTGTTGGGGCCGGGTATGGGCCCGGTGGCAGTGGCGGTGGGGCTGGCAGCAGCGCCGGCCTACGCCCGGGTGGCCCGCAGCGCCGCCCTGGAGGTGCGCGCACAGCCCTACGTGGATGCGGCGCGGGCTGTGGGGTGCAGCGAGTGGCGTATTATGGTGCGCCACGTTCTGCCCAACACAGCTCCGCCACTCGTGGCCTTCGCTGCCACTCAACTGGGATGGGTGCTGCTCAACGGGGCGGCCCTCAACTTCCTGGGCCTGGGCGCGCAGCCGGGCACCCCCGAGTGGGGAGCGATGCTGGCCGAGGGCCGGGGTTACCTGCGGGATGGATCATGGGCCAGCGTTTTCCCTGGCCTGGCGCTGACGCTGACGGTGCTGGCAGCCAACCTGGTGGGAGATGGGTTGCAGGAGGCACTGCGGCCGTGGTAGAGAGATTGGAGATTGGAGGTTAGAAGATGATTTGTCATTTGTCATTTGGTCATTTTTCATTGGTCATTGCCCTGGTTTTGGGCTTGGTTGACTGGGTGGCCGTCGCCCGTCGCCAGAAGCGGTTGGAGTACGTCTTCAAGCCTGCCACGCTGGTCGCCGTCCTGGTCGGGGCCTGGCTGCTGGCGCGAGGTCCACACGACGCCTGGCAGGCCCGCTTTTTCCTGCCTGGCCTGGCTTTCTCTCTGGCAGGAGACGTCTTCCTGATGTTGCCCGGTGGGCGCTTCTTTCTGCCCGGCCTGGTATCGTTCCTCGTGGGTCACCTCTGCTACATTGCCGGTCTGAACCCGACGTTGCCTCCCTGGCCGGCCCTCGCGATCCTCGTCGTCGTGGCGGTCATCGGCGTGACGCTTTACCGGGCTATCGCGGCCGGGCTGCGCCGCCAGGGCCAGACGGAGATGCTTATCCCTGTGGCGCTCTACAGCGTGGTGCTCAGCCTGATGCTCTTTTCGGCCTGGGCCACTCTATTCCGCCCGGAGTGGACGCCACTGCGCCGGGGGCTGGTCATCGTCGGGGCCAGCCTGTTCTTCGGCTCCGACGCGATGCTCGCCTGGGACCGGTTTGTCGCGTCTTCCTTTTGGCTTCATTTGCTGGTCATTGTCACCTATCACCTGGGCCAGGTGGCTCTGGCTGCTTCCATCGCTCTGTGGTGAAATCGAGCTCTCTGCTTTGCCCCGTCAGACAATCGTGGTACAATCGTGACGGGCAATACCAAACTTGTGTAGAGGGCTCGGTCGGGAGACCTTCGCCCAACAGGGGGGCAGGGCTCGGTCGGGAGACCTTCGCCCAACACAGAGTAGGAAGGGCATGGTTTTTAAGGGGGGAATGAGCATGGAGACCATCACATCTGCACCCGACTACGAGCGCGTGGCGCGCTGGCATGACTTTGAGCGCACACCCCACGGCGTGCGGTTCCGCGCTGAGACCGACGCCGGCACTCCGGTCAGGGTCACGTTCGATTTCGTCCTGCCCGAGGTGGTGCGGCTGCGCATGAGCCCGGAGAGCCTTGGTCCAGCCCGCAGTCACATCCTCGCGCGGGAGGAATGGTGGCATGTCCCGTTCCTGGTTTCAGAGGCCTCCGATCGGCTGGAACTGTCAACCCGCTTCCTGCGCCTCGACGTGGCCCGTGACCCATGGTCCGTCCGCCTCTTGGACACCAGAGGCGAGGTCATCTGCCGCGAGGCGAGCGAGCGCATGCCCGACGGTTTGATTGAGATGCGCCAAGTTCCCACCTTGACCGACCTGGGCTTCCTGCGCGAGCCCGAAAGTGGGCGGGTAACGGTGCACGAGACCTTCGGGTTGGCCCCCGACGAGGACCTGTACGGCCTGGGCGAGCAGTTCGCCCGCATCAACCGCGTCGGACAGCGGTTCGAACTCTGGGCCACCGATGCCTACGGCATCTCCCACCGCGCCACCTACAAGAACGTTCCCTTCCTGTGGTCCACCCGTGGCTACGGCCTGTTCGTCCACACCACCTCCCGCGTCACCTTCGACCTGGCCACCGTCTCCACGCTGGCCCACGGCTTCACCCACGAGGGGCCGGAACTGGACGTCTTCCTCATCTACGGCCCCGAACCGGCCGCCATCCTGCGCCGTTACTGCGATCTCACCGGCTACGCTCCCGTCCCGCCCCGCTGGTCCTTCGGGCTGTGGATGTCCCGCTGCGGCTACCAGAACCGCGCCGAGGTCGAGCAGGTGGCGGAGGGACTGCGTGCCCACGACGTCCCCTGCGACGTGATCCACGTTGACCCCTGGTGGATGGGCGAGCCGGACAACTGGTGCGGCTTGCAGTGGGACGAGGAGCGCTTCCCCGACCCGGCCGGAATGATCGAATATCTGCGCCAGCGCGGGCTGCGGCTCTGCCTGTGGGAGAACCCCTACGTCGCCGAGAGCGCCCCGCTCTTCGAGGAGGGACGCCGGCGGGGCTACTTCGTGAAGAACGAGGACGGCGAGCCGTACATGATCCGCGCCTGGGCCAGGGTCGTCCCGCCGCTGGCGGTCGTGGACTTCACCAACCCGGAGGCGGTCGCCTGGTGGCAGTCGCTCCACCGGCCGCTGCTGGAGCAGGGCGTGGCCGTCTTCAAGACCGATTTCGGCGAGGCCGCGCCGGAGGACGGGGTCTATCACAGCGGGATGAGCGGGCGGGAGGTGCATAACCTCTACCCGCTTCTGTATAACCGCGCCGTCTTCGAGGTGACCGAGGAGATGACCGGGCGCGGGCTGGTGTGGGGTCGCTCGGGGTGGGCTGGCTCGCAGCGCTATCCCACCTGCTGGGGCGGCGACCCCTTCAGCGATTTCCCCTACATGGCCAACCAACTCCGCGCCGCGCTCAGCATCGGCCTTTCGGGCATCCCGTTCTACAGCCACGACATCGGCGGCTTCCTCGGCCAGCCCGACCCCGAGTTGTACGTCCGCTGGGCGCAGTTTGGCCTCTTCAGTTCGCACAGCCGCTGTCACGGCACCACCCCCCGCGAGCCGTGGGAGTTCGGCGAGGAGGCCGAGGCCATCTTCCGTCGCTACGCCAAACTGCGCTACCGGTTGTTGCCCTACATCTACTCCACCGCAGTCCAGGCCGCGCAGACAGGGCTGCCGGTGATGCGGGCGCTGGTGCTCAAGTACAGCCACGACCCCAACGTGCGCCACCTGGATAGCGAGTATCTCTTCGGCGATAGTTTCCTGGTCGCGCCGGTACTGGAGGGGGGAGTGCAGCGGCGCACGGTGTATCTGCCGGTCGGGGAGTGGGTGGACTACTGGAGCCGGGAGGTGCACGAGGGGCCGGGTTGGCTTAACTATCCGGCGCCGCTGGAGATCATGCCCCTATTTATCCGGCGTGGCTCCATCATCCCGATGGGGCCGGAGGTGGACTACACCGATCAGGCCACGGGTGCGAGCCTGGTCTTCGACATCTACCCTGCCGACGGCGGGAACTTTACTCTATACGATGAGGACACTCCGCCGGTCGAAATTTCCTATGCCGCCGATGAGACCGCGTTGCGGCTGACCATCATCGGCTCGCTGTCCCCCCCGCCGGTGGTGGTTCTCAACGATTTCCTCTCCGCCCGGCGCGTGACCGTCAACCACTATTCACACGAACGCTGGCGAGTCGAGGGCGGGGGGCTGGTCATCGAGCTCACAGAGCCCGGCACGGCAGAGATCATCGTGTGGCGTTAGCGTATGCGCGCCGATTTACACATTCACACCATCGCCTCCGACGGCTGCTGGACGCCGGAGCGGGTCATCGTCGAGGTTCAGGACCGGGGTATCGGGCTCTTCGCCATCACCGATCACGACTCTGTCGCCAGCGTGGAGCCGGCCGAAGCGCTGGCTCGGGAAACAGGGTTGGCTTTCCTGCGCGGCGTCGAGGTCTCTACGCTCCTGGACGGGCATCTCTTCCATGTACTGGCCTATGGCTTCGCCCTGGATAATCCGGGGTTGGTGGCGTTGTTGCAGGAGAATGGGGCCAGGCTGGCCCAGACTAGCGAGGATGCCATCCGCCGCCTCATCGCCGCCGGATACGAGATTGACCTGGACGATTACGCCGCCTACGAGTACGACCGTACCCGGGGCGGCTGGAAGGCGCTCAACTTCCTGATTGACCGGGGTTTCTGTACTGGCGTGCGTGATTACTCCGATCTGATGGCCCATCTGCCCACGGAATGGCCGTCGTTTCCTCACCCTGCCGAAGCTATTGCCGCTATCCGAGGGGCTGGCGGCGTGCCTATCCTGGCCCACCCTGGCATCAGCCTGTGCCACGTGGGGGTTACTGAGGAGGCGCTGCGTCCCTTCCTGGGCTTCGGCATCGCCGGGCTGGAGTGTTACTCCCACTACCACGACGATGCCACGACCCGCTTTTGCCTGGACTGGTGCGTCCGCCACGACTTGCTCATCACCGGCGGTTCCGATTGCCACGGCGGGTTCGTTGGGCGGGAACTGGGGGTCCCTGCCGTGGACACCGCTGACCTGCGGTTGGGGGAGCTGGAGGGGCAGATAACCACCAGGTGATAGTCTCGTGTCTTCTCAATATCTTGGGGCAGGGGCAGCGTAGGGCGGTTTTGCTAACCGCCATAGGGTCGGATAGCAAATCCGACCTACTTTCGCCCCAACTTTTTGAGAAGATACCTCCTTAGCGTATGCGAATCTCCCGCAGTGGCGTGGGCATAACAGTCAGGATGAAGATCGCCAACACCAACAGTCCAAGGGCGATTCGTCGCCAATCGAGCCTGGTAGCATCGTCGAGCGGCGGTGGGTGACGCGGATTTAAGATCAGGTTCAGGAAACCCCACATCAGCCAGAACCCGCCGGCCTCGTTGCCGCTCATCAGCAGCCATCCTCCCCAGGCCACCATCGAGGCGATGGCGACGTGGCTCAGGATCCGGGCCCGGCGGCCCAGCAGTGCGTAGCTGATGTGCCCGCCGTCCAGTTGGCCAACCGGGATCAGGTTGATCATCGTGACCAGCAGCCCGGCCCAGCCGGCGAAGGCGACCGGATGCAGCCAGACGTCCTCCCCGTTGCTGGGGAGAATCTTCCCGAACACCAGGTATTTGAGCGCCAGGTAGAGCAGCGAATTGCCCTCTTGCAAGACAACGTCTACGTCGGGAGGGGGTGGCGTGACGCTGGAGAGTGCCAGCCCCAGGATCAGCAGGGGAATGGTGACGATCAGACCGCCCAGGGGGCCGGCGACGCCGATGTCGAACAACGCCTTGCGGTTGCGCATCGGCGCTCGCTGCACGATGACTGCGCCCATCGTCCCCATGAGGCTGAACGGCATGGGGATAAAGTAAGGCAGGCTGACCGGAGAGCCGTACCGGCAGGCGACGAAGTAGTGACTCAGTTCGTGGGTCAGCAGGATGCCCATGAGCGTGCCCGCGAAGGGGATGCCCCAGTGCAGGTGGGTCAGCAGCATGAGCAGTGTATCCGGGCTCTCGGCGTTTGTAATCATCCCGGCGTCTTGCAGTGCGCTTCCAGCGCCGGTGTAAAGCGCACAAAAGAGCGTCGCCAGGAACAGTACCACGTTGATCCACGTCCGGCCGGGCTTACGTTCAATCATGCCTTTGATGGCGATGACCTCGTGACCCCCACCTGGCTGGTCACGGAGCGAGGCGGTGTAGCCGTAGGTGGCAAACCGCTGCGTCATGTGCTCGAAGGCGGTCTCCGTATCACCATACACCAGGCCTCGAAAGGCAATTGCCTCGTCCGGAGGTCTCATCACTTCATACTCGTCGACGCGCATCAGGTCTGCGAGTTGCCGCCGCAACCGCGCTATGATCACCAGCTGCGCGGAAGTCGTGGATTCTGTGGATTGTGTGGTTCTGATTCCTTGTTCCATTGATTTTTTGCTCCCTTGCTCCCCCGTCCTGGATTATACACTATAAGAGTAAAACGTAAAGCGTAGTCTCAGACAAGACCTCGGAGGTCTCTCAAGAGCGCCTTTGCCGGTAAAACCGGGCATAATCGAAGCGATTTTACTGCCAATGTCACCTTCCGAGACCTCCGAGGTCTGATCCAGAGGAAGCACAGCGCGCTAGTGGGGTGTAGTAAGTTCTGCCGCCTCGCCGGTGGATGAATCCACCGGCTGATACAGATGAAAGCGCGGTGAACCGCGCTCCCATCCGGGTTTCAGCCTGGTTTACCAGGCTTTGATCTGCTGAGCCGTGCGATTCATCGCCCGGCGTGGGCCGAATTTCTCCATCAGGTTGCGCATCCCATCCAGGTGACTACCTGGCCAGTAGACCCGGCCGCAGCCGGGGCAGCGGCGGAATTCGACCTGCGTTCTGAGCACGTAGGGGGGTACATGGTCGGCGACTTCTGCAGGCGAGACAGTCTCCAGCACGGCGTTACACACGGCACAGCGGGAGAGAGGCGGGTGGGGTGGGGGGCCAAGCTGGTCCTGCACCTCGCGCACTTGCTCTTCCAGTACCTCTGACTGGATCAGCAGCGTGCGCAGGCCACGACGGGCCGACAGTTCACGGTCGCGGGTGAGCAGCACGCGGCCCTCGGCGCGGGCGCGGTGGGCCAGTTCCGGGTCGCTGGCGGTGTTGTCGTAGGCGGTATCGTAGCCTAGCAACCGCAGCCACTTCGCCAGCCGGCCCAGCATGCCGTCAGCCAGGAGTTGCAGTGGTTCGTCATTCATCGCACTTGGCGAAAACGGTGTAGTCTGGTAAGATTGGTACATTCTACTCGAAAGGGACGATTATGGCAATTGAGATCTGGCTTCCTGCATTGTTGGGTTACCTGATACCGCTGGGGCTGTTTCTGCTAGCCTGGGGGGGGATGGAGCCGCAACGGGCGCGCCGGTCGGCGACGGTGGGCGCACTGGCGCTGGCGCTGGCGACGTTGGGTTACTTCGCGGTGGGCTTCGCCTTCCACCTGGGCGGCGCGGGCCTGATGAGCGATCAGCCGGGCCTGGAGGGCCTGGTGCGCATCTTTGCTGGCGAAGGGGAACTGGCGTGGGGGATGATCGGCCTGTCGGGCTTCTTCCTGGCCGACGAGGTCGCCACGCCCGAGGCGTTGGCTCTGTTTGTGACTTACCTGCCGTTGGTGGCAACGGCGGTGCTGCTGCCAGTGCTGAGCCTGAGCGGACGAGCGCATGGCTGGCAGGTCGCTGTCGGCGGGCTGGTGGTGGCGGCAGCGCTTTTTCCCGTGGCCGCCTGCTGGGTCTGGGGTGGGGGCTGGCTGGCCCATCTAGGCTTCACGCTCGAGCGAGGGCATGGGTTTGTAGACCACGCTGGCTCGGGAGTGGTTTACCTGCTGGGCGGGATGGCCGCGCTGGGAGTGTTGGTGGGGTTGGGCCAGCGGTTGCCGCGTAGTGAGCCTGGGCAGCCGGAGGAGATGCCGCCGGCTCATTTCCCGCTGCTGGCGAACCTGGGCGCGCTGCTGTTTGGCCTGGGCTGGCTGGGCTGGTCGTTGAGCGTCCCCTTCCACGTGGCCGGGGCGGAACTGAGCCTGCCGTGTATTGCGGTTAATGGGCTGTTGGCCGGGGCAGGGGCGATCCTCGCCTCGCAGACCTACTGCTGGATCGTGGTGGGGCACTCCGACCCGCTGATGGCGGCGCGGGGGGCGGCGGCCGGACTCGTCGCTATCTCGGCGGGTGCACCGTTTGTGCCGCCGTGGGCTGCGCTGGTGACCGGCGCGGTGGCTGGGCTACTGCTGCCGCTGGGGGTCTACCTGGTGGAGCGGGTGCTGCGGCTGCCTGACGGGACGGCGGCGGTACCGCTGGGCATTGTGGGTGGGCTGTGGGGGTCACTGGCGGTAGCCCTCTTCGCCGACGGGCGCTGGGGACAGGGTTGGAATGGCGTGGGATTGGAGGAGTATCACACCGTGGTCGGGCAGGGTGTGACCGGCTTCTTCCCGGCGGAGGGCTTCATCGGTGATGGCCCGGGCCAATTGATCGCCCAACTGACCGGGATCGGGTCCATCGGGCTGCTGGCATTCCTGGTTGGCTGGTTGCTGTTCCTGGGGTTGAACGCGCCGTACCGTCCGCGCAAGGAGCGCAGGCCGAAAGCGGAGGAAGCGGAGGAAGCGGAAGGAGCGGGGGCAGGGGAGGAAGCGGAAGGAGCGAAGGAAACGGAAGGAGCGGAGGCAGGAGAAGAAGCAGAGGGAGCAGAGGGAGGGGAGGAAGCAGAGGAAGCGGAATCTGAAAGGGGCCTGGTCGGAGACCGGCCCAGCGTTAACTGAGGGTAAGCGTTCCCCCCTCCCTCGCAGGGAGGGGCAGTTGGTGGAAGAGCAGCAGTAGCCGCACCGGCGTTCCCCCCTCCCTCGCAGGGAGGGGCAGGGGGAGGGTGGTAACTGGTAAACCGAGCAGATATTTCGTATGAGGTTGTAGTATCAGCGTGGCTTGCTGACCAGCCCCAGCGCACGAGCAACGGCCTCCTCCGGCGTGGCGGCGTAGACGATAGAGGCGGGCGGGTGCCCTTCGCGCCTCATCTCCCACGTCCTCAGCCCCACCACCGGCACGCCGAACGCCAGTGCAAAGGAGATCTCACTCAGCGTGCCGTAACTCCCCCCGATGGCGATTACCGCCTGGGCGGTTCGGGTGATGATGGCGTTGCGCGCCTCGCCGATGCCGGTGAGGATGGGGATGTCCACGTAGGGGTTGGCCTCGCTCCGGCGGGTGCCGGGGAGGATGCCGATGGTGAGGCCTCCGGCGGCCTTGGCCCCTCGGCAGGCGGCCTCCATCACCCCTCCGCGTCCGCCGCAGATGAGTATTGCCCCTGCTTCGGCCAGCGCCCGGCCCACGGCCTCGGCTGCCGCGGCCTCCTCCGGTGCCGGCGCTGAGCCACCGATGACGGCGACTATGGGGCTGGTGCCGGACACCCCGGGTGGCTTCAGTCGTCGCACCACTGCCTCGCTATCATTCTGGCCTGTGGGGGTCACCCCCCGTGCAGCAGGAATTCCGCCAGCGTAGTATACTCCGCTCCTGTGGGCTTGAGCACGCTGCGGATGAGGGCGAAGTGGTCGGCGGGGACCTCGGCCAGAAGCTCCACCGTGGTGCTGGTAACGACTTCGCCCACCCGCGCCACGTCGCTGCGGGGCGTGCGACGGTGTACCCGGCCCAGCGTCAGGTGCGGCGTGAATCCACGTCCCTCAGGTGGATAGCCGAAGGGGGTCATGACCTCCTCGATGGCGTCCTGCAGCGCTGCCATCCGGCCCGTCGGCTCCTGCAACCCGACCCAGACGACGCGGGGTCGGCGGGGATTCGGGAAGCAGCCCAGCCCCTCGACGGTGAAGGAGCAGGCGGGGGCGTGCTGGGCCACGGCCTCCAGTGCTTGCTCGATGGCGGGCAGTTTCTCTGTGGGGGTGTCGCCCAGGAACTTGAGTGTGAGATGGATGCCCGCCGCCCGCACCCAGCGCACGCTGCGGGGCGGGACGCGCTGCTCCAGTTGACGCTGGAGGGTGGTCAGTTTCTGTAACAGATGGTCGGGAAGAGGGATGGCGATGAATGCGCGAATAGTCTCCATTTTGGTTGCCTCTGTACTGGGTGCTAACCTAGTTTTCGGTACAAAACTGTTTTCCAATGCTCCCAGCGCCTATCTCGGGGGCGGTTTGGGCGCGAAAACCGCGTCAAAGAGCAATTGTCTCTCGCATAGGCCGCCCCCGAGACGGGGGCTTTGAGCGTTTTGTACCGAGAACTAGCCTAGTCGCAAGGTTTCGATCGTGCCTGATTCCATGTCCATCATCAATAGCCGGTGTCGCAACAGCTCCCCCCGGCCGCGTATGATCTTTACGACTTCCTGTGCCTCCCAGGCTGCCACGGCCATCGGCGTCGTGGCCGGGGTGCCCAGTTGTGCCTCAAGTCCCTGCTCCGGGAGTTCGTCCTGTCCCCCGTACAGGCTATGGAGGCCGGGGTCGCCGGGGAGTATGGTCGTCACCTGCCCCAGGAAACCTGCGATGCTCCCATGGACCATCGGGATGGACAGCGCCTGTGCTCCCTCCTGCAGGACCAGCCGAGTGGGTAAGCGGTCGAGGCCGTCCACGACCACGTCCGCTCCCTCCAAAAGCTGGGGCAGGTTCTCGCGGGTGAGCGTCGCCGTGTGACCGATCACCTCGACCGCACTGTTAATCTCGGCGACGCGCCGCCGCGCAGACTGAACCTTGCCCGTGCCCAGTTTGGACTCGGCGCTCAAGATCTGCCGGTTGAGGTTGTGCTCCTCGAAGACGTCGCCATCTATCAGGATCAGCCGCCCCACCCCCAT
>CAYPOY010000062.1:0-20740 GCA_964412395.1 uncultured Anaerolineales bacterium
ACAGAAGGTGGTACCTACCGCAAACGCACCACCGTAATGTGCCATTGTCAAATTACTCAGAGTTGGCAATGAACAATCAGTTGACTGAAGAGTTGTTGCGGAGAATGCTGCACCAACGGCGATGTGTTCTGGCTGCCTTCACCGCAGCGGTCATGCTGCTCACCGGTTGCGCCCCCCAGATCGTGACTGTCACCGTGACGACGCCGCCGGAGGTGGTCGTCGTCACGGCTACACCTTCTCCGTCACCTATGCCTACCCCCGTGCCGCTGGAGCCCAAAGTGCTCACTGTCTGCCTGGTCGGCGAGCCCGACACGCTGTACCTCTACGGCGGTTCCCGCCTGGCGGCCACGTGGCACGTGATGGAATCGCTCTATGATGGCCCTATTGATCACCTGAATTACGCCTACCAGCCAGTGATCCTGCAAAAACTACCCGGCATCGCTGACGGTGACGCTGTCGTGCGCGCCGTGCGCGTGCAGGAGGGCGACCGGGTCGTTGACGCCGCAGGCGAAGTTGTGGAGCTGGCGGAGGGGGTGCGAGTCCGCCCGATTGGCTGCTATGCTGAGGAGTGCGCGGTCGAGTTCGAGGGCGAACCGCTGGTGATGGAGAAAATGGAGGTCGTGTTTCTGCTGCGGGAGGACGTTGTCTGGGCCGACGGGGAGCCCCTCACAGCGGCCGACTCAGCCTTTGCCTTCCAGGTGGCCTCCGACCCCATCACGCCTGGCAGCCACTATCTGGTGGAGCGCACGACCATCTACCACGCCCTGGGAAAGTGGCGCGTCGAGTGGGTCGGGCTGCCCGGCTTCATTGACCCCACTTACTTCTTGACCTTCTTTGCCCCTCTCCCACGCCATCAACTGGAAGGTCGCTCCCCCGCCGCGCTATTGGAGGCCGATGCAACCCGGCGCTACCCCTTGGGTTGGGGACCGTTCGTCGTCGAGGAGTGGGTGCTGGGAGATCACATCACGCTCTCCCGCAATCCTCACTACTTTCGCGCTGCCGAGGGGCTCCCGTACCTGGACCAGGTGGTGTTTCGGTTCACCTCTGATGCGTCAGAGGTAGTTGCCCGCCTCCTCTCAGGTGAGTGTGACGTTGGCATAGGCACCCATGATGCCGACTTCGAGCCTTTCATGCTACTGCTGGTGCGGGCTGAACAGCATGGCCTGCTGAAGGTGATCTCCGCGACCAACAGCGGATGGGAGCACATTGACTTCGGCATTGTCCCTGCATCTGACTACCGGCGGGCGGACTTTTTTGGGGACGTGCGGGTGCGACAGGCTGTCATTCAGTGTATTGACCGCCAGGCCATCGTGGACGAGGTCACATACGGTCGGAGCGTTGTGCCAGATAGCTATTTGCCGCCAGGGCATCCGCTCTATGCGGGCGACCATCTGATGCACTGGGGCTACGATCCGGCAGCCGGCAGGGCGCTACTGGAGGAGGCCGGGTGGCTGGATGAGGATGAGGATGGTGTGCGGGAGGCCCGTCGCATCCAGGGGATCCGTACTGGTACGCCGTTCGAAGTTACGTTGCTGATGTCTTCGGATAGCCCGGCTTCACAGCAGGCTGCTCGTATCGTCAAAGCCCACCTGGCAGATTGTGGCATCCGCGTCAATCTGGAAACTCAGCCCTCATGGGAGTTCTTCGCCGGTGGACCCGAAGGACTGTTCTTCGGCCGCCGGTTTGACATGGCCGAAACGGCGTGGTGGTTCGACGTCACTCCCCTGTGTGGTCATTACGTGTCTTCTGAGATCCCGGGCAAAGGGCGCTGGTATGGGGATAATGCTACCGGTTACAGCAATCCTGACTACGATGCAACCTGCCAGGCAGCGCTCCAGGCGTTGCCCGGCTCACCCGAGTACGAAGAATATCACAAGCAGGCACAGGTCATCTTCTCCGAGGAACTTCCCGCTATCCCGCTTTTCATGTGGCTACGGATTGCTGTCGCCCGGCCGAATGTACTGAATTTCACACTGGACTCCACAGCACGAAGCGAGTTATGGAATATCGAAAAAATAATGCTTAATCCGTAATGTTTGGACTTTGGACAAAGTTGAAGAAACTCGTTTTCTGACGACTTTGCAGGTGGGGACCGCTCGAATGGGGTCTTTTCGGACGCAAGAAGGGACAATTCTGAACGAGAAAACGGGTTTCTGATCACCGCTTTGCGCGGCATTGCGCACTTGTGTGTGCACGCGGAAGGCGTATAATCAATACCTGAGAAAAGTCTATCATGAACGACAGTCAGCAACTGGGGACTCCCCGCATCCTCATTGTCGAGGATGATGCCGAGATGGTGGAACTGATGCAAAACATGCTGGCGCTGGTACGCTGCCAGGTGCAGGTTGCGCATTCCGGCGAGGAAGCGCTTTCCCTCTTGCGTCGGGAGGCGGCAGCGGGGCGCGAGATTGATCTGGTCTTGCTAGATATCATGGTGCCAGGGATGGACGGCTACGAGGTGGTTGCCCGAGTCAAGGCTGACTCTGTGCTTCGTAATACCTCTATCATCATGACCACGGCTCTCGATTCGATCAGCAATAAGACGCTGGGACTGGGATTAGGAGCCGATGATTACCTGACCAAACCATTCGATCCTCAGGAACTGTTGGCGCGGATTGATGCCGTCATGCGCATTCGCCGCAGCGAACAGGCGCTGCGCCGACGCAACCAGGAACTGTCGGCCCTTATCGAGATCAACCGCATGGTCACCTCTAGCCTGGAATTAGGTGAGGTGCTGGGAGCGACGATACAGGGTATTCGTGAAATCCTGCATGTCGAAGCTGGCTCTCTGGTGATGGCGGATGAGGAAACGGGCGGGTTGATCCTCTGCAAGGCCTTTAGCCCCGAGCGGGGCTGGATCACTGGCCGGACCATCGAACCAGGAGAGGGCATCGTGGGTTATGTGGTACAATCTGGCGAGTCCAGACTTGTCAACAACGTCGAGCGTGACCCTTATTTCTTGGCTGAGGTGGATGAGGAAATGGGGTTCACCTCGCGTACTATCCTCTGTGTGCCGTTGAGAATCCATGATCGGGTGATCGGTGCTATCGAGGTGATCAACAAACTGGATGGAGCATTCACCGAGCAAGACCTGGAACTGCTGCAAGCGATGGCGGCCTCGGTTGCGGTGGCGGTTGACAACGCCAACCTGTACAGTGAATTGGCCGACTTCGCAGGGGCGTTGGAACGTTCCCAGGCGCAACTTGTGCAGGCGGAGAAGATGGCTGCTATTGGTCGGCTGGCTGCCTCCATGGCCCATGAGATCAATAATCCCCTTCAGGCGATCCACAACAGCCTGCATCTGAGCCTGCACGAGGGTCTTGGTGACGATAAACGTTTGCAGTATTTGAGCATGGCACAGGCCGAGGTGCAGCGGTTGATCGAGATCGTGCAACGCATGTTAGATTTCTATCGGCCCTCGCGCGGTGGTGTGGTGCCTACCGATGTCAACAGTGTCGTAGAAAACGTGCTGGCCCTGGCGCGTAAACGACTGCAGCATGGTCATGTTCGCGTACATACTGACCTGAGTCCTGACTTGCCCTTGGTGCCTATGGTTTCCGACCAGATCACCCAGGTGTTTCTGAACATCGTCATCAACGCCGTAGATGCTATGCCCTCGGGTGGCGACCTGCGATTGGAGACGATGCTTTCGGAGGATAGCGAGTGGGTGCTGATATATTGCTATGACACTGGCCCGGGCATGTCATCGGAACAGATCGCCAATCTGTTTGAGCCTTTCTATACAACCAAGCCCGATGGCACTGGGCTCGGGTTGGCCATCAGTTACGGAATCGTCGAGCGCCACGGTGGAGTGATCGAAGTGTCAAACCAGCCGGGTGAGGGAGTGACTTTCGTTGTGAAGTTACCTTTGCACTGGGCAGGGGCGGAGAGTGGTATGACCTTCGAGCATACCACGTAGCGAGGATGGAGAAATGGCAGAACAAGGTCGAGCCGCACACGTCATGGTGGTGGATGATGAGGCTGTGGCACGCGTCTCCCTGGCGGAGATATTGAGGTTGGAAGGCTACCAGGTCTCTACGGCCGCCAGTGGCGAGGAGGCTCTGAGCCTGTTGAGTAAAAGCGGTCCCTTTGACCTGATGGTGCTCGACCTCAAGATGCCTGGGATGGATGGGCTTGAGGTGACTGAAGCAGTGCAGAAAGAGTCTCCCGGCACAGTGATTATTCTGCTGACTGCTTTCGGGAGGCTGGAGACCGCGATTCAGGCCATTCGACAAGGTGCGCATGACTACCTGCTTAAGCCCTGTCCTATCCCGGAGATCCTGGGGAGCGTGCGCAAGGGCTTGACGAAGCGTCAACAAGAGCAGCAGCGTCAGCATTTGGTCAGTCAACTGCAACGCACACTTTCTGAGTTGGTCACAGTAGAAGGTGCGGAGGTGGTTGAAGAGACAGTATCTTCTCAGCCCAGTCGTTTTATCCAGATTCGCGATGTCGTGGTGGACCGTCAGAAACACGTTGTCATGCTGCAGGGACGACCGCTTGACCTGACTCCGACCGAGTTCAAGATATTGGTTTGCCTGATGGAGACTCCAGATCAGGTTTGGAGCCCGCAGGAATTGGTGCAGCGCGCCCAGGGGTACGAAACCGATGCCTGGGGTGCACGTGCGATCGTCAGAGTCCATATCCGCCGCCTGCGCAAGAAAATGGAGACGGATCCTTCTGCTCCCAGGTACATCCTCAATGTGCGTGGCGTTGGTTACATGTTCTCGAGCAGCGGCTCTGACGCGGACTGACTTTTTTCCCCCCGTAACCAAATCGTAACTTCTTCGCAACTCGCAGACACGGCCTTCTGTGGTATGCTATGTTTGCCCTCGTACCAGATGTAATTCTTCAGCGATGGCGTGGCAATGGCGCTTGCTGTTGGGGCGACTTGGCAAAGAGGGCGAGACAGCCGGTATTAGCCAGGGCGAAAAGGACTTGTGGGACAACTAATGACAACAAATGGAGGGTGCGCCCCGTGACGATGGGTTGGTTTGACAGAGTTAGAATGTATGTCGGGTGGGACTTGGCTGACCGGGCGCGGATTGCCAAACTGCGTCGCTGCCTGGATTCAGATCTCGACGAGATGATCAAGGATCTCGGCATGCAGTTGACAAAGTTCAAGGGTACGCAGCCGTTGATGACCAATGCGCGATTCGCCCGGCGCCTGCACAGCGTACTCTGTGAATGGTTGATGGGCTTGCTTGACGGAACGTTCGATGGAAAGTATGTCAAGGAGCGCTGGGCGTTTGGACGGAAGTTGGTGGGGATTGATCTGACGTTCGAGGATGTCATCCTGCTGGAGGAATTGACGCGGAGGCAATTATTGGGGTTTGCTCAAAAAAGACTAGGTGAACGCGCCCAGGTATTCTCGTCCACGATGCGCACGCTGGACAAGGCGTTTAATATTGATTTGGCGTTAATCTATAGTGCCTATCTTGAGGTTCGCGACGCCGAAATGGAACGCGTGCTATTGGACCGATTCCTCACGGTCACGGGATTCAGCCGCACGTTGTACGAGAACCTGTCGGAGGCGCGGGAGCGGAGCGGGTAGGGCCAGTAACAGACTGGGCTATCCTGGGTTGACTGGCACGTCGCGTGACGATCCACGGGGCAGTAAGGCCGAGCGTGAGTAGCTCGGCCTTTTGATTGGAGTATGGCCCAGACAGGTTGGAAAACCGTTCAAAGCGGGCGTCTCACTTGTGCTTTGGGCAGAGAATAGCACGTCCGTCGTGACCTGCTGGCCTGCGGCTGCTGCCCTGGCTCGGTAGCTCGACAAATAGTGCGCTTGACGCGAATGAGCTTTGTGGTAAAATGAACGCATAAGCGCCCCCATCGTCTAGTCTGGTCCAGGACACGGGCCTTTCAAGCCCGCGACAAGGGTTCGAATCCCTTTGGGGGCACAGAACGATGGTTAAGCCCTGGCGATAAGCCGGGGTCTGTTATATTGGGGGCACATGGGATCACCGGACGAGAATGCTCTTGAGGTAGTCGTCGGTCGGCTGTTGACGCAACGCGGGTTGACCTTGGCGGTGGCCGAATCTTGCACTGGTGGGCTCATCGGTCACCGCATCACCAATGTCCCCGGCAGTTCGGCTTATTACGAGGGCTCTATCACGGCTTATTCCTACGCTGTCAAGGAACTGATCCTTCGTGTGCGGCACGATACCCTCTACCACTATGGCGCAGTGAGCGAACAGACGGCGCGGGAGATGGCGCGGGGTGTGTGCCGTGCCTTCCGTGCTGACGTCGGCCTGGCCGTGACAGGCATCGCCGGGCCAGGCGGTGGCATGCCAGAGAAGCCTGTGGGCCTGGTCTACATCGCGCTGGCTGCGCCAGATGGTGAGTGGGTAGAGCGGCATGTGTGGAGTGGCAACCGCTGGGAGAACAAAGCGCGCTCGGCCGAGGCTACGCTCGACTTGTTGCGTTGTTATCTGGAGGGTCAGTTGTGATGGCTGTGAGTGAAGCGACTGCCGTCGAGGCATACTTCGACATAGCAGGTGAGATAGTCCCCCGTCGCTTCACCTGGCATGGCAGCATGCTGTTGGTCGAAGGGGTGGGTCGCCGTTGGCGGGAGGGGAATGAGCATTGCTTCGCTATTCTGGCGGCAGGCGCGCGGCCCTTTGTGCTGCGGTTGAATGGGGAGACGCTCCGCTGGCAGGTTTCCTGTCCCCGGGCGCCTGGGCCAGTTGTGTAAGGCGTTGGTGCGAAGTGTCGGTGGTTTGCTGAAGACTCTGGGGGATTAGTCCGTGCAGGTCGCTATGTTACGTGGGGATCGTGTTCAAACTGGAGTGCGTCCTCTTGATCCCTACCGTGACCTCAAGCCAGTCGCTGAGTTGCTTGCCGTTGCTTTCGGCGATAGGCTAGGTCCCGACGGTGAGGTATCGCTGGCGGAGATGCGCCGCGTCGCTCGCTGGGGCCCGCTCTCGTGGTGGCTTTGGCCTGGGTGGAGTCGGGCAGGGTTTGCACCAGGCTTCGTGTGGGTCGAGCGGAGGCGCGTGGTGGGTAACATCTCGCTGCGGCGTGCACTGGGGCGGGGCGGTTTCTTTATTGGCAACGTAGCCGTCCATCCCGACTGGCAGGGGCACGGCATCGCCACTGCCCTGGTGAAGGCGGCGCTGGAGGCGACCTCTGCGCGACGTGGACGTTGGGTGGGGCTGGAGGTGCAGGCCGATAACCATGTGGCACGGTGGCTCTACGAGCACCTGGGCTTCAGAGAAGTCGGCAGGACACTACACATGCTGCGCTCAGCAGGTCTGCCGTGGGATGGGAATCTGCCGCCGCACCCTTCACTGCGTCGGGGATGTAGCCGTGACAGCGCTGGGCTGATCGAACTGGTGCGTGCCATTATCCCCGAGCCCCATCGTGCGCTGCTGGAACTACGAGAGGGCGATTATAAGCCAGGGTGGGAGTATGCCTTTGCCCTTTGGCTCGAAGGGCGACGCGAGGTTTGGTGGGTGGTCGAGGAGAGCGGCGCGATCTGCGCAGCGGTGCGGGCGCTACGTGAGTGTGGACGCCGCCCAGATCGGCTGGAGGTGTTGGTGGTACCTGAGCGTAGCGGTCGTCTTGAGGCCACACTGGTACAACAGGGTATAGCCAGCCTGCGTGGCGCTTCCAAAAGGATGGTTGAGACCGTATTGCCGAGCCCTACTGAGCCGCTGGTCACGGCATTGGAGGCGGCTGGCTTTCGGAAACTGCGCGTGCTGGTGCAGATGCGACTGGATCTGGCACAGCGCATTCCGGCAAAAGGCTAGGCGGCGCGCTTGCAACAGGATGGGAAACACAATCAGGATTTGTGTTGTCCGCGAGAATTTTGTAGGACAAGATGCCATTTTGTCCTACGATGAAAGTAGGAGTTTTCTTGAATAAACGACCAAGGCCCCCTGGAGTGTTCCAGGGGGCCTACGGCCAAGGAAAGGAGGAGAGGCATATTGTGGCTGGCTTCAGCCACTCACCTCCCCCACATGGTAACGCAAGGTAACTGTATGGCGTAGTGGCTAATGACACCTCTCTAAGGTGACAAACTTCATATCACTGTTTTGGGAATTCAGTGTTGGGGACGAGGTCTGGAGCGCCGAGGTGACTGGTTTTTGACAAATTACCTATTCATGTTATAATTTCTATTCATCTCAATTTGATATTATGACAAGATGTGTTGTGCAGGAGTCTGAGTGGTTAGAAAGAGAGCGGTTAGGAAGGGAAAGGAAAATCGGTGATGGCCTATCTGGGGAGTAAGTCTTATGCCCGCATCACCAACGCGGAGAGACTGCCACAGTTGATCGAGGTCCAACTCGAGTCCTTCCGTTGGTTCCGCGAGGAGGGCCTGGTTCAGCTTTTCGACGAAATTTCCCCCATCGAGAGTTTCAACGGTAATCTCAAACTGTACTTCCCTGGATCCAAGGCCAGGGAGGCTCGATTCGACCTTGATTATCGCTTCGATGGGCCTAAATATTCGGAGGAAGAGTGTCTCGAGCGGGATATCACATATGCGGTTCCATTGTACGTCCAGGTAGTACTCGACAACCGTGATACGGGTGAGATCATTGAATCGAAGATTTTCCTTGGTGACTTCCCGTTGATGACCGAGAACGGTACTTTTATCATTAACGGTACCGAGCGGGTTGTCGTCAGTCAGTTGATTCGCTCTCCCGGCGTCTACTTCGACGTTGTGGAGGATCGGGTTACTGGTCGGCGGCTCAGTACGGCCAAGCTTATTCCTGATCGTGGGGTCTGGATGGAGTTCGAGACCCGTAAGTCTGATTATCTCACCATCAAGTTCAACCGTAAGCGTACTTTGCCCGTTACTATCCTGTTGCGGGCCCTGGCGGCGGTGGAAGACGGGACGGGGAGCGACATCCTGGGGAGTGGAAGCGACGAGGAGTTGCTGGCGCTTTTCCGGGACGCCGACAGCAATCCTAACCATCAGTACATGCTAACGACCATCCGTCAGGAGCCAAACTGGGAATTAAAAAATGGACGTACACTGGCTGAGGATGCGCTGTTGGAATTCTATCGTCGCCTGCGTCCTGGCGATCCCTCCACGCTGGATAATGCGCGTGAGTATCTGAAACAGCAACTCTTCGATCCTCGGCGCTACGACCTGCAGCGGGTGGGCCGTTATAAACTGAACCAACGACTCGGTCTTGACATAGACCTCGAACATCGCACCATCACCAAGCAAGATCTGGTGCCCCTGGTGAGGCGCATGATCCGCATTAATAACGGCATTGAGGATGCCGATGACATTGACCATTTGGGCAATCGTCGCGTCAAGACGGTAGGTGAACTGATCCAGGGTCAATTGCGGGTCGGTCTGCGTCGTATGGAACGGCTGGTGGTAGAACGTATGTCCATCCGTGAATCCGAGTCGCTGACCCCGGTTAACTTGATTAACATCCGCCCAGTGGTTGCAATCGTCCGCCAGTTCTTTGGCTCCAGCCAACTCTCGCAGTTTATGGAGCAGACCAACCCGCTGGCAGAACTGACTCACAAGCGTACTCTTTCGGCACTGGGGCCAGGTGGATTGCGACGCGAACGAGCTGGTTTCGATGTGCGCGATGTGCACTACAGCCATTACGGACGTATCTGCCCTATCGAGACCCCGGAGGGTCCCAACATTGGATTGATCGGCCGTCTGGCAACCCACGCTCGTGTCAATTCTCTGGGCTTCGTCGAGACGCCCTATCGTAAGGTTATCCATAGGGTAGAGCCCACCGTCGAAGCGCTTGATGGACGGACGCTGGAGGAGGATGTGATTGACCCTGAGAGCGGCGAAACGGTGGCCGAGGCAGGGATGGAGGTGATGCCCGAATTGGCCGCGCGGATCGCTGCTCTGGGCCTCATAGAGGAAGTTCCTATCGTGCCGGTGGTGAGTGATGAGCTTGTGTATCTCTCGGCCGATAAGGAGGACCGCTATACGGTTGCACAGGCCAATGCTGAATTGGATGAGAAAGAGCATTTTGTGCGGCCACTCATCTCGGCCCGTCGTGCTGATAAATTCCTATTAGCTGTGCCGGAGAAAATTGATTACATTGATGTTGCACCTTGCCAGATTGTGGGCGTTTCGGCATCGCTAATTCCTTTTTTAGAACACGACGATGCCAATCGTGCCCTGATGGGTTCTAACATGCAGCGTCAAACGGTGCCGCTTATTCGGCCTGAAGCGCCGCTTGTAGCCACCGGGATGGAGTGGCGGGCTGCCGTGGATTCGGGGCAGGTTGTGTTGGCGAAAGATGATGGGGAGGTCGTCCTTGTTACAGGTGACAAGGTTGTAGTTCGCTGCGCCAGTGGATTGCACACTCACCCTATTCGTAAGTACCAGCGCTCAAACCAGAGTACCTGTATTGATCAACGGCCTGTTGTTTATAAAGGGCAGCTCGTACGCAAGAACCAGGTGCTTGCGGACAGTTCCTCGACCGATGGTGGTGCACTAGCCCTGGGACATAACGTGTTGTGCGCTTTTCTCTCCTGGGAAGGTGGGAACTTTGAGGATGCTATCCTCATCAGCGAGCGTCTGGTACGCGAGGACAAATTTACCTCTGTCCACATTGAGAAGCACGAGGTGGAGGCTCGCGACACCAAACTCGGCCCAGAGGAGATCACTCGTGACATCCCCAACGTAGGCGATGAGGCGTTGAAGGATTTAGATGAGGGGGGGATCATCCGTGTCGGGGCGGAGGTGGGGCCTCTGGACATTCTGGTGGGCAAGATCACGCCCAAGGGCGAGAAAGAGTTGAGCCCCGAGGAGAAACTGCTGCGTGCCATCTTCGGCGAGAAAGCCCGTGAGGTGAAGGATTCCAGCTTGCGTCTGCCCCACGGAGAGCGTGGCAAGGTAGTGGATGTTAAGGTCTTCGGCCGCGAGGAGTACCGGGATCTCAAAGTTGGTGTAGAAAAGATGGTGCGCGTTGGCGTGGCTCAGGTACGGAAGATCACCGAGGGTGACAAGATGGCCGGCCGTCACGGCAACAAGGGAGTTATCTCCAGGGTCATGCCCATCGAGAATATGCCCTTCCTGCCCGACGGTACCCCCGTTGATTTGATACTGAACCCATTAGGTGTGCCGGGACGAATGAACATCGGCCAGATCCTGGAGACTCACTTGGGGTGGGCTGTTCATCGCCTTGGTTTTCGTGCCATCACACCTGTTTTTGACGGTGCGGATGAGTCCCAGGTCGAGGCGGAACTGGCACGAGCCTGGCTCATTGATCGCGCCTGGGGAGAGATTACCGAGCGCGCATGGGCCTGGCTGAAAGGGCAGGACTATCCTCTGGAGACGCTGAGGGATGATGCAGAGGCGCGGCGTCTATATATCGTGGCCTGGTTGGCAGACCGTGGTTATGATGTGGATCGGTTGATTATGGAGCATGTCTATGCCCGGCGGGCGGTGCTGCGCGAATGGCTGCGAGAGAGGGGCTATGAGCCGGACAAACTGCTCTCTTTTGAAGATGACACGCGCACACTAGCCGAGCGGGCCACGGCGGATCAGCAGGCGAGAATAGCTTGCCTGCGCATCTGGTTAGAAGACCGTGGTCGGGAGGTGGCCGACCTGGATGATGAAGCCATAGAGATGTTGGCCACGCAGGTGAGTATGGAGACCTCCGACCCGTTGCCGATTCTGGGCAAAACGATCCTTTACGATGGTAAGACAGGTGAGCCATTTGACCAACCGGTGACGGTGGGTATGATTTATATGATGAAACTGGCCCACTTGGTCGAGGACAAGGTGCATGCACGCTCCACGGGACCCTATAGCTTGGTGACGCAGCAGCCGTTGGGTGGCAAGGCACAGTTCGGTGGTCAGCGTTTCGGTGAGATGGAGGTGTGGGCGCTGGAGGCTTACGGTGCCGCTCACGCGCTCCAGGAGATGCTCACTATCAAGTCGGACGATGTGGAGGGTCGTGTTAAGACTTACGAGGCCATCGTTAAAGGGGAGCTTATCCAGGAGCCGGGGGTCCCGGCTTCCTTCAGGGTGTTGGTGAAGGAGCTGCAAAGCCTGGGTTTGGCGGTCGAAGCGATCACCCAGGAGGGTGCAGTGCTGGACTTTGGCAGGGATGAGGAGAAGACCAGGGCCCCTATGCTGGGTATGGGACTCTTGAGCCTGGGCCGGCGGGGGCGTTAGTACGATCCTGCTTGGTACTCGGCGGCAGTTTTAGGGGGGTACCTTTTGCCCGCGCCTCGTCTGGCAGGGGCGGTGGGATGTTTGCAGAGCGTGTATAGCCTGTTTGACTTTTGGCGATTTCGTGGTAAAATGTACGCTCGTTAGGGTGGGCAGCAGCCAAAGCCCCTGCTGCCTGGTTGACAAGTGAAGAAGACTTGTTGAGTGTTAGAAGGAGGCCATCGGTATGGGTGGATGGCCTTCTTCATTGAAGTTGGGGAGGAGACGTGCCCACTATCAATCAGTTGGTTCGCAAGGGAAGGAAGCCTAAGCCGCGCAAGTCCAAGTCACCTGCGTTGCAGTACACCTTTAATTCTTTCAAACAGCGACGTACCCGGCGTTCCAAGGGGGCGCCGCAGAAGCGTGGCGTATGCACTAACGTACGCACGATGACGCCTAAGAAGCCCAACTCCGCGTTACGGAAGATCGCTCGTGTGCGGCTGACCAATGGCATCGAGGTGACTGCCTACATACCAGGTGAGGGACACACGTTGCAGGAACACTCGGTTGTATTGCTGCGAGGAGGGCGCATTAAAGACCTGCCCGGCGTGCGCTACCACATTGTGCGTGGTGCTCTTGATGCAATGGGCGTGGAAGATCGTGTGCAACAACGTTCCAAGTATGGGAGCAAGCGCCCCAAGAGGTAGAGGCTAAGGCAGGTGCCAGGGAGGTAAACCATGCCCCGACGGTATCGTCCGCCGAAGCGAAAAGTTGAGCCTGACCTCCGCTATAACAGCGTGATGGTGGCTCAGTTCATCAATAAGGTCATGAAACAGGGGAAAAAGAGCATAGCAGCACGGATTGTGTACGATGCACTGGACGTTGTGCAGGTTCGGACGAAGCGGCCTCCGCTGGAGGTGATGGAAGAAGCGATGAGGAAGGTTTCGCCGGTACTGGAGGTCAAACCGCGTCGCGTGGGGGGCTCCACGTACCAAATCCCGGTGGAGGTACCGCCAAGCCGCCGGCTCAGTCTGGCGATGCGCTGGCTGTTGGCTGCTGCACGCAACCGCCCTGGTAAATCTATGGCCGAAAAACTGGCTGGTGAGTTGATAGACGCCGCACGGGATACCGGGGCGGCAGTTAAAAAGAGGGAAGATACATATAAGATGGCTGAGGCCAACCGCGCCTTTGCCCACTATCGGTGGTAGGTTGTCCGTCGTAGGCTGCTCGTTTCGCCGGACGGTCCCGCTGCCTGGCAGCAAGGATGCGCTTGCGAATGGGTGGGCAGGGCTGGCGGGTGGGACGGGCAAGTGATGGTCACACAAAACCCGCTGGATCGCCTTCGGAATATTGGCATCATCGCTCACATTGATGCGGGTAAGACGACGACGACTGAACGCATTCTGTTTTACACCGGGCGTACCCACCGTATGGGTAGTGTGGACGAGGGTACGACGGTCACGGACTGGATGGCGCAGGAGCGAGAGCGGGGTATCACGATCACTGCTGCGGCAGTGACCTGCTTCTGGCGGAACTGTCAGATTAACATCGTGGATACGCCCGGACACATTGATTTCACTGCGGAGGTGCAGCGAAGTCTTCGTGTTCTCGATGGTGGGATCGTCGTCTTCGATGCGGTGCCTGGGGTAGAGCCGCAATCGGAGACGGTGTGGCGACAGGCGCGGGAATTCGGTGTGCCGTTGATCGCCTTCATTAACAAGATGGATAAGTTGGGCGCCGACTTCGCCCACGCGGTCGAAACGATTCGCGAGCGGCTGGATGCCAATCCAGTCGCCGTTCAATGGCCTATCGGTAGCGAGGCCGATTTTCGAGGCATGGTGAACCTGCTGGAGATGCGGGCCACTGTTTGGACGGATGAACTGGGGGCGTCGCCTGAGACTGTGGAGATACCGCCTGAGTTGGGAGAAGTGGTGCTTGAGGCGCGAGAGCGGGCCGTAGAGCAGATCGTCGAGACTGACGATGAGTTGGTGACGCTTTATTTGGAGGGGCAAGATATCTCGGCCGCTCAACTGCGGCAAGCACTGCGGCGGGCTACCTTGTCTGGGCAGTTAAACCCGGTCTTGTGCGGTTCGGCGTTGCGTAACAAGGGTATTCAGCCCTTACTCGATGCGGTAGTGGATTATCTGCCGTCACCGCTGGACATCCCGTCGGTGGAAGGGGTCAACCCTTACACGAAAAAGGTGGAGGCCCGCCCTGCGGATCCAAACGTGCCATTGGCAGCATTGGTCTTTAAAATCGCAAGTGATCCTTACGTAGGCCGGCTCGCTTATTTCCGGGTCTATTCCGGGAAAGTAAAGGCGGGTTCGAGAGTCGTTAATGCCACCAAGCGGCGTAGGGAGCGGATTAGCAAGTTGCTCCGTATGTATGCTGACCACCGGGAGGAAATCCAGGAATTGAGCGCGGGAGACATCGGCGCAATCTTGGGGCTGAAGGACACCTCCACCGGTGAGACATTGTGTGCACCCAACGGGCCGATCATCCTGGAGTCAATCTCTTTTCCAGAGCCAGTCATCTCGGTGGCGATTGAGCCCAGGACGGCGGCCGATCAGGATCGGTTGGCCGAAGGGTTGCGAAGGCTGGCGGAGGAAGATCCTACCTTTGTGGTGCGGGTTGACGAGAACACCGGGCAGACGCTCATCTCTGGAATGGGGGAGTTGCACCTGGAGATCCTGGCTGACCGGCTGGTGCGGGAGTTTGGTGTGAGCGGGCGGGTGAGCCGTCCGCGGGTCAGTTACCGCGAGACGATCACACAGCGGGCCGAAGGTGAGGGGGTGTTCGAGCGACAGACTGGAGGACGGGTCCACTTCGGTCACGTGTGGCTGGAGGTGGAACCTCTGCCTGGTGGGGAAGGGTTCCTCTTTGAGAGCGCCACGCGGGGCAGGGTCTTGCCTCCAGAGTTTGTCGAAGCGACCGAGCTAGGCTGCCACGAGGCGATGGAGAGCGGCGTATTGGCTGGTTACCGGCTGGTGGATGTGAAGGTCCGCCTGCTCGGCGCGGAGTTGGACGAGGGGACATCCTCGGAGCTGGCCTTCAAGGTAGCTGGCACGATGGCTTTCAACCAGGCGGTGGAGGAGGCCGGTCCAGTCTTGTTGGAGCCGGTGATGGCCTTGGAGACGGTTGTGCCGGATGTTTACACCGGCGAGGTGATGGGGGATCTGAACGCTCGAGGGGCCGAGATCAGGGAAGTGGCTTCTCGGGCGGGAGGTGGGCAGGCGATGCGCGCCTTCGTCCCACTGGCGAAAATGTTTGGGTATGCAACCGACCTGCGCAATCTGACGCAGGGGCGGGGCACGTTTACGATGGAATTTCATCATTATGCTGAGGTAGACAAGCAGCGGATGGACGCCATTGTGTATGGCGAAGGCTGGTAGGCACAGCGGATTTACATCATCCGAAAGGAGTGAGAAATGGCGAAGGCAAAGTTTGAACGTACAAAGCCGCACCTCAACGTGGGCACCATCGGGCACATTGACCATGGTAAGACGACTCTCACAGCAGCCTTAAAGAAGGTGTTGTCTTTCAATGGGCTTGCCGAATACCAGGCGTACGAAGAGGTAGCGAGAGCCGACGTGAAGATGTTCCGTCGTGATGCGACGAAGATTCTGACCGTGGCTATCGCTCACGTCGAGTACGAGACGGAGAATCGGCACTACGCTCACATTGACTGCCCAGGCCACCGGGACTACATCAAGAATATGATCACCGGAGCGGCGCAGATGGACGGCGCGATCCTGGTCGTTTCGGCGGCGGACGGCCCGATGCCGCAGACGCGAGAGCACGTGCTTTTGGCCCGCCAGGTGAACGTGCCAGCCATCGTGGTCTTCCTGAACAAGGTGGACTTGATGGACGATCCAGAGTTGCTGGAATTGGTCGAGTTGGAGTTGCGGGAACTGCTCGACGGGTATGGCTTCCCTGGCGACGAGACGCCTATCGTGCGCGGAAGTGCCCTCCAGGCGCTACAGAGCGAGAGCACGGACCCGGATGCGCCTGAGTACCAGTGCATCTGGGAGCTAATGCGCGTGGTTGACGATTACATTCCCATGCCGATGCGGGATGAGGAGAAGCCGTTCTTGATGCCCATCGAGGATGTTTTCTCGATCAAGGGACGGGGCACGGTGGTAACTGGCCGCGTCGAGCGAGGTGCGATGGTGCCGATGACCCCGGTCGAGATCGTTGGCCTGCAGGACGAGCCCACCAGGACTGTCGTCACCGACATGGAGATGTTCCGCAAGAAGCTGGATAGGGTGATGGCGGGTGATAACGCCGGGCTGTTGCTCCGAGGCGTGGATCGGGATGCGGTGCAGCGCGGTCAGGTTGTTGCAATCCCGGGCAGCATCCAGTCTCACCGGCACTTCATGAGCGAGGTATATGTGCTGCAGAAGGAAGAAGGGGGTCGTCACAAGGCTTTCTTCACCGGCTATCGCCCGCAGTTCTACATTCGCACTATGGATGTGACCGGAGAGATTCGCTTGCCGGAAGGCGTCGAAATGGTGATGCCGGGCGACTACGTCAACCTGGAGGTGGAGTTGATCGAGCCAGTCGCCGTCGAGAAAGGTTTTCGTTTCGCCATTCGCGAGGGTGGCCTAACCGTCGGCGCGGGTGTCATCACCGAGATTCTGGACTAGGTGACGGAGCATGATGGCCAAGCAGAGAATCCGCATCCGGTTAAAGGCCTACGATCATCGCGTGCTCGATGAGTCAGCTAAGCGCATCGTGGAGACAGCGGAGCGCACAGGAGCTACGGTGGTGGGACCTGTGCCTCTGCCGACCAAGATTGAGCGCTTTACTGTTCGTCGCTCGACTTTCGTTGACAAGGACTCGCACGAGCACTTCGAGATCCGCACCCACAAGCGGCTGATTGACGTCATCGAGCCGGATAACAAGACTATTGACTCCTTGATGCGGTTGAATCTGCCGGCCGGCGTAGATATCGAGATCAAATTGTAGACGAACGATGAGGGCGAATGGAGGAGGGTAGGAAGGAAACACCCTCCTCCAAATTGTCCTCGACGTGGGGATGATGCGGTTGTTACCCAGAGCTGGTGGTCCAGTCCCCTGGGGAGGTGTTGGTGTGAAGGTAATATTGGGCAGCAAGGTTGGGATGACGCAAATATTCAACGAGCGCGGCGAGGCTATTCCCGTGACGGTGATCGAGGCTGGCCCGTGCTACGTGACTCAGGTGAAGACGCTTGATCGGGATGGGTATCGTGCCGTGCAACTGGGCTTTGAGGGAGTGAAACCGCAGCGGTTAAGCGGTGGCGAGAAGGGGCATTTGGCACGCAATCGGTTGCCCGCGTTGCGCCACTTGCGAGAGTTCCGTCTGCGAGACGAGGAGATCGAGGAGGGGCAGCGCATCCTGGTGGATGTCTTTGAGGTAGGCGACCGGGTGGATGTGGTTGGCATCTCGAAAGGACGAGGCTTCGCTGGTGTGATCAAGCGACATGGCTTTGGAGGCGGCCCCAGGACGCACGGCCAGTCGGATCGGCAGCGTGCACCGGGCTCCATCGGTGCCACTACTAATCCTGGCCGGGTGTGGAAGGGAAAACGAATGCCCGGTCGTATGGGGGGCGTCCGGGTGACGGCCCAGAATGTGCGCGTGGAGGCGGTGGACCCGGAGCGGAATCTGCTGGCGGTGCGTGGCAGTGTGCCAGGTGTCAAGGGCGGGCTGCTGGTGCTCAAGCAGGCCCGCAAGTCGAGGGAGTTGGCGAGGCAGCGGGGTGAGTAGGGGTATCCCTCGCGGGCGCCCAGGGGGGAGCCATGGTTGTTCCGATGTATAACATCAGAGGGGAAAAGGTCGGCGATGTCGAACTGCGTTCCGACATCTTTGAGGTCCCCATTAACGTGTCACTGATGCATCAGGCCCTGGTGCGTCAGTTGGCGAATGCTCGTCAGGGGACGCACAAGACGAAGTCGCGCGGTGAGGTGAATCGTACCAAGGCCAAGTGGTATCGGCAGAAGGGTACCGGGCGGGCACGCCACGGCAGCCGTAACGCCCCCCTGTTCGTCGGTGGTGGGGTGGCTCACGGGCCGAAGCCGCGCAAGTACATCAAGAAGATGCCGCGCAAGATGCGACACGCTGCGCTGCGCTCGGCCCTGTCGGCTAAGGCGATGGAGAACCAGATCGTCGTGCTGGACGTGCTGGAGATGGAAATGCCTAAGACCAGAGAGATGGTGGCAGTGTTGGGGAACCTCGGGCTGGATCGGCGTGTGCTGATCTTGCTGCCGGAGCGGAACGAACTGGTGGAGAAGTCGGCGCGCAACCTGCCACAGGTGAAGATGTTGCGAGCCAGTTACCTGAATATCCGTGATTTGTTGGGATACGATCACGTGTTGATGTCGTTGGGTGCGTTGCAGGTGATTGAGAGTATTCTAGGGTAGGTGGGCGATGAATCCCTATAAGGTCATCATCCGGCCAGTTGATACTGAGAAAACGCGCTATCAGGCCTCGAATTTGGGACAGTACACCTTCGAAGTACACTCAGGTGCAAATAAGATCGAGGTGAGGCAGGCGATTGAGGCCATCTATGAGGTGGATGTTGTGGCGGTCAATACCATAGCTGTGCCAGCCAAGGCTAGCAAGCGGCGTGGGCGCCGTCGGGTGGTGCGCCACTCGCCGTGGAAAAAAGCTGTGGTCACCCTGGCGGAGGGCCAGCGGCTGGACGTGTTTGAAGGGGTGTAATATGGCGATAAAGACGTATAAGCCCACCTCACCCGGCCGGCGAGGGATGACTGGTTCGACTTTTGAGGAGGTTACGCGTGCGGAACCGGAGCGTAGCCTGCTGCGTCCATTGCGCAAGCGGGCTGGTCGTAACGTGCATGGACGCATCACAGTGCGCCATCGAGGTGGTGGGCATAAGCGGCGATACCGGTTGATTGATTTCGAGCGCGACAAAGTGGATGTTCCCGCACGGGTGAAAAGCATTGAGTATGATCCCAACCGCTCGGCTCGTATCGCATTGCTGACCTACGCTGACGGCGAGAAGCGATACATCATCGCGCCATTGGGGTTGCAGGTAGGTGACACGGTGATGAGCGGTGAGGATGCGGAGGTTCGTGTGGGGAATGCGCTGCTGCTGGGGCGCATTCCTCTTGGCACGTTGGTACATAACATCGAGTTGTACCCAGGGCGAGGAGGCCAGATGGTACGCTCGGCGGGTACCTCGGCGCAGGTGCTGGCCAAGGAGGAGGACTGTGTGACATTGCGTCTCCCTAGCGGTGAGATGCGCTTGGTGCGCAAGGAGTGCATGGCCACCATTGGCCAGGTGGGCAACTTGGATCATGGCAACATCAAGTTGGGCAAGGCTGGCCGAAATCGCTGGCTGGGATACCGTCCGGCGGTGCGTGGCTCGGCTATGTCACCTCGCGATCATCCTCATGGCGGTGGCGAGGGTCGGTCGCCGATTGGTATGCCGAGCCCCAAGTCACCCTGGGGGAAGAAGACGCTGGGCAAGAAGACGCGACGCAACAAGGCTACCGATAAGTATATCGTGCGCCGACGTGGCAAGCGGCGACGGTGAGGTTCCTGTGGGTGAGGAGCGAGGAGGCAGATAATGTCACGATCGCCATTAAAGAGGCCCATACCGTATGTGGATCCGAAGTTGTTGCGGAAGATTGAGCGGCTAAATCAGATGGGGGAAAAGCGACTGATCCGCACCTGGTCCCGGTCTTCAACGATCTTCCCGCATATGATCGGGCATACCATTGCTGTTCACGATGGCCGGCGGCACGTGCCGATTTATATTACAGAGGATATGGTAGGGCATAAATTGGGCGAGTTTGCTCCCACCCGTACCTTCCGAGGTCACATTGTTAGAGAGAGGAAGGGCCGGGTACGGAAAATATGAGGAAAGGCTAGGGTATGGGCACAGAAGTGATGGCCCGGGCGAAGCACGTGCCGATATCGGCGTTTAAAGTTCGGCGGGTGATTGACCAGGTGCGTGGCCTGTACGCCGACGAAGCGTTGGAGACGTTGCATTTTCTGCCCCACGCAGCGGCACGCCCGGTCGCAAAACTGATCCATTCCGCCATCGCAAACGCGGAGGAGAATTTTGGGATACCGCGTGACGAACTATACGTGGCGCACATTGTGGCCGATGAGGGACCGGGTGTGATGCCCGGAAAGGGCTGGCGACAGCGCTTCGGTGGACGCGGTCGCTGGCGGCCGATCCGTAGACGTTCCTCGCACATTACGGTGGTGCTGGAGGAGCGAACGACGGATGACGAGTCAGGGTAGCTTTAAGGAGGAATGGTTTGGGACGCAAGGTTCACCCCTACGGATTCAGGCTCGGAGTGATTCGAGATTGGAAGGCACGCTGGTATGCAGAGGGCGATGACTACGCTAACCTGTTGCACGAAGACCTGAAGATTCGCGATCTCGTTCAGGACGGCGCGGGGCGCGCCGGTATCTCTCGCGTTGAGATTGAGCGCTTCCCGAATCAGGTTTCGGTGACGATATGGACGGCGAGGCCTGGCATTGTCATCGGGCGCAAGGGGTCTGCGGTCAAGATGCTGCGCAGGGAATTGGAGGGGATGACGGGTAAGCGTGTCTCCGTGGATGTGCAGGAGGTGGAGCAGCCTGAACTGGACGCCAAGTTGGTGGCGGAGAATATCGTTGCCCAGTTGGAGCGG
>CAYPOY010000063.1:0-20616 GCA_964412395.1 uncultured Anaerolineales bacterium
AGCAGAGGCGCAGAGGAGCAGGGGAGCGGTGGAGGGTTTCGCCAGAGCGCTGGTGCCGGTGTTGCCGGAGGGGTTGACCGTACACGAGGTGCGCGCTGTGGAACCGCGAGGGCCAGCGCTGCAGACGCAGGTCGTATCGGCGGAGTACCGCGTGACGGTCGAGTGGGATCCTGAGCTTATCGAAGGATGGGATGAGCCAGCAAAACAGATCAAGGCGCGCATTGAGCGGGCGCTGGCGGCGACGGAACTACCGCACGAACGGCGTGGCCGGCGGTACGACCTGCGCCCGCTGATCGAGCAATTGTGGCTGGAGCGGTGTCCTGAGCTTGTCGAAGGGCAGGCGGCCGCGGGCGAAGCGGTGCTGGGAATGCGCCTGGCGGCCCGCGCGGGGGCCGCTGCTCGCCCCGAGGCGGTGCTGGAGGTGCTGGGGATGGGCGGAGCGTTCTCCCGCTATCACCGCAGGCGGCTACTATTAGCCACTGCACAGGGTGACGACAAGGAGTTCGCACCCCGGAACCCGACTTCCAAACCTTCTTGATGGAACCCACCTGCCGGGAACGGGCCGGTGCTCACTTCGGCCCGATCCTGCGCCATGTGCGCATCCTCTCCCCCATCCAGATCGAAGACGACCTGGAAGCCCACCTCTCCGCCGCGGAGTTCCGAGACCCGCTGCAACTGGTGTGGTCTTCTCTCCCGGTCACTATGGCCGGTTGACAAAACCGGGAGATTCGGTATAATGCCTTGCGGTGGCCGGGCCATCAGGCGCGGTCTCTATCGTGTGATTAGGAGGGATTATCGTGTATGCGGTTGTGAGGTCTGGCACACGGCAGTACCGGGCCAGCGTGGGCGATACGGTCGTCGTCGAACGGCTGCCTGTCGAGGTCGGCCAGCGACTTGAGCTAGACGAGGTATTGCTGGTCGCCGACGGAGAGCAGGTCAAGGTCGGCCGGCCTACCGTCGAAGGGGCCAGGGTGCTGGCGACGGTGGTCGCACAGGAGAAAGGCCCCAAAATTCGGATTTTCAAGTATCATCCCAAGAAGCGGTATCGCCTGCGCGCCGGTCACCGGCAGCGCTACACGCGGTTGCAGGTGGATGAGATTGTAGTGTAGGAGAACGTGAGATGGCACACAAGAAAGGTGGCGGCAGCAGCCGGAACGGGCGCGATAGTCGCGCCAAGCGCCTGGGCATAAAGAAATACGGTGGTGAGGCTGTACACATGGGCCACATTATCGTGCGACAGCGCGGCATGCGCATCAAGCCAGGTACCAACGTAAGGGTGGGCAAGGACTACACTCTCTTCGCTACTGCCGATGGCTTCGTACGCTTTGAGCACATCCGAGGAAACCGCAAGCGCGTGGGCGTGTACCCAACGCGGGCGTAGGGAGTGGCTATGAAGGAAAACATTCACCCCGAGTTCTATCCCGAAGCCCAGGTGATCTGTGCCTGCGGCAATACCTGGACCGTGGGCTCGACGGCGCCGGTCATCCGCACCGACATCTGCTCCAAGTGTCACCCATTCTTCACTGGCGAGCAGCGCATCGTGGACGCCGGCGGACAGGTGGAGCGCTTCATGAGAAAACTGGAGCGACGCGAGCAGATGCTCGCCGATGCAGAGAAACGCAAGTCAATGGCGACCTCCCCCGAACTCCCGATCACGGAACTGGAAATCAGTTCCCGCGCCCAGAAGGTGCTGGTCGGTGCCGGCATCAAGACCGTGGACGACGCGTTGGTCAAGTTGGAGGAGGGCGACGAGACTCTGACCAACCTGAGAGGGTTTGGTCTCAAGTCGCTGGCGACGCTGAAGAAGCGGCTGCGCGCCCATGCCTTCATCTTGCCAGGAGACGAGATACCGGAAGAGGCCAACGAAGCAGAAGAGACCGGCGAAACAGCAGACTAGGAGGACGGCAGAGTATCCATAGGGGCAGGTGTACGCCATCTGCCCCTGTTTCTGTTGGGGAGAGGTATCGGATGTACAACAAGCCTAGCAGTGGATGGATCGAGGTGATCTGCGGGAGCATGTTCTCCGGCAAGACGGAAGAATTGATCCGCCGCGTGCGCCGCGCCCAGATCGCCCGGCAGAAGGTGCAAGTTTTCAAGCCTGCGATAGACACACGCTACACCGAGCAAGGTGTGACCTCCCACAACGGGATGCAAGTCGAAGCGGTGCCAGTGGAGAGCACAGCGCAGTTGCGGGCACTGGTCGAACCGGACACGACGGTGATGGCGCTGGACGAGGCGCAGTTCTTCGACGACGATGTGGTGGCGCTGTGTGAGGAACTGGCCACCCAGAGGACGCGCGTTATCGTCGCCGGGCTGGATATGGACTTCCGAGGGGAGCCCTTCGGGCCGATGCCCACGCTAATGGCACGGGCGGAGCAGGTGGACAAACTTCAGGCCATCTGCGTAGTGTGCGGAGGGCCGGCCAGCCGCACGCAACGATTGATCAACGGCCAGCCAGCAGCCTACGACGATCCGATTATCCTGGTAGGAGCCAGCGAGGTGTACGAGGCACGCTGTCGGGGCTGTCACGTGGTTCCAAACCCCAACGGCGATGACGGCCTTGAGGGAGTGGAGAGCGATGAAACTTCCTGATGCGATTGAGAGGATATTGCTGGACGAGGAGACAATCGCGGCGCAGGTGTGCGAACTGGCGGCCCAGATCAGCGCTGACTATGCCGACGCCGATGATCTGGTGCTGGTCGGGGTACTGAAGGGGGCCTTCATCTTCATGGCCGATCTGGCCCGCCATCTGACGGTACCCCACCGCGTGGACTTCATCGCCCTTTCCAGTTACAACCGGAACACGGTCAGCACGGGGGCGGTACGGCTGATTATGGACACGCGTGCCAGCATCACCGGTCGCCACGTGCTCGTCATCGAGGACATCGTGGACACAGGGTACACGCTGGAGTACCTGCTGCGGACCTTCCACGCCCGCCAACCAGCCTCGCTACGCGCCTGCGCGCTCCTCAGCAAGCCGGAGCGCCACCAGATCGAGGTGTCGGTGGACTATCTAGGTTTCGAGATACCCGACGTGTGGGTGGTAGGGTACGGGCTGGACTATGCCGACCGCTTTCGCACACTGCCGTACATTGCTGCGCTGAAGCGGGAGGTGTACGAGTAACCGGATGCTGGATGCTGGAGGGGGCAGATGGGACTGCGAGATGACGTTGATAAGATATTGATCCCGGAGCAGGAGCTGCAAGCGCGAGTGGCGGAACTTGGACAGGCGATCAACACCACGTACACCGACGCTGACCGGCCACTCCTGGTTTGCGTGCTCAAGGGCGCGTTTATGTTCCTGGCCGACCTGACCCGCCATCTGGAGATACGGCACGAGGTAGACTTTATGGAAATCTCCTCCTACGGCGCGGGGACGGTGAGCAGCGGCGTGGTGCGCATCCTCCTCGACCTGGAGCAGAACATTGAGAGGCGGCACGTGCTGATCGTGGAGGACATCATTGACTCAGGCCGCACGCTGGACTATATCACGCGCAACCTGGAGACGCGGAGACCAGCCAGTCTGCGGGTGTGCACGCTCTTGAGCAAGCCAGCGCGGCGTGAGATTGACGTGCCATTGGACTTCGTGGGCTTCGAGATACCGGACGAGTTCGTGATGGGATACGGGCTGGATTTCGCCGAGGAGTATCGAAATCTGCCGTTTATTGGGGTGTTGAAGGAAGAGGTGTATCAGGCAGCTACAAATCATACATCCCCCCGTGCTCCTTCAGCCAGCGCTGGCGGTCGGCGTAGTCGGGGATGACGCGCTCCAGCCGCTCCCAGAAGGCGGCGTTGTGGTTGCGCTCGATGAGATGCACCAACTCGTGGGCCACCAGGTACTCAATCATCGAATGGGGCAGCATCGCTACCCTCCAATGGAAATAGAGGTGACCGCGCCGGTTGGATGAGCCCCAGCGGTAGCCCAGGTCCTGGATGTGAACCTCGCGGGGTTGGGCGCCGACTCGATCAGTGAGCGCGGCGAGTTGCCGATCCAGGATGGGACGCAAGTGGAGCGTGTACCAACGGATAAAGTGCTCTGGTGCCTGGGGGATGACGTCTCGGCGCAACTCAAAGCGGCTGCGGTAGAGACGTAGTGGGGGCTGCCGCCCGAGACCATCCACCACCTTGAGGCGGTAGCTGCGCCCCAGGTAGGGAAAACCCTCGCCCGAAACGTATTCCCTCGGCGACTTTGGCCGCGCCTGGGCCTCCTTCTCCGCCAGTTTGGTGTAAATCCAGACCCGGTTCTCCTCAACGAATTGCTCCAACGTTTCCAGAGGCGCCGCCGGCGGGGTCGCCAGCACCAGGCTGCCGTCACGATCCACGATGATCTCCAGCGTGCGGCGCTGGGAGCTTTCGCGTATTTCAAAAGCCAGGTCATCAAAGACGAGAGTTTTCATTGGTTGCACCACGTTTCACGTTTCACAAGCAGCGTATGATTTGCCCGCGCCGTCTGCAGGATCTGGTCCGCCAGCGCTTCCTGCTGCTCGAAAGGGGCCAGGTCATGATTGTCGAGGTAACGCACGATCTGGCCGCAAAGTTGCTCCTGGGCGATGGGCTTGCGCCAGAAGTCCACGCGGCTGATCTCGGCGCGGATCTGGTCAACCATCTCGACGGTGGTCGCGGCCAATCGCTCCCGTTCCTCGCCGGTGGGTCGGCCTTTGGGGGCAGCATCAGTCAACAGACGCAGGAAAGGCAGCAGGCTTCGGTCTTTGCGGCTCAGGTCTGCATATGCGGCGCGGTACTCGCGGATGAAGGCCCGCAGTGCTTTGACCCGGGCCTCCCAGTTGTCGGCAAAGGTCTGGAGGATCTGCTCCAACCGCTGGCTGAGTTTCTGGTAGTAGACCGGGTCTTCCTGGAAGTAGCGGCGGATGTGGTGGCGGGCGGCGAATTCCATCTCGGCGGCCTGGGCGCGCGGGGAGCGAATCCGCCCCACGTGCTCCTCAAAGTCGGCGGCCAGGATGTCAATCGGCGGGACCCTGGTGTCTATGCCCTGGGCAATGACGTACTCATCAATCAACTGGCGTACCTTGGCCTCTGCGCCGGCGATGTTGAGGTGTTGGTCGCGGTAGCGCTTGAAGGCCCTGGCGCGGACCAGGCCCAACTGTCTTGCATCAGGGACGTAGGGCAGTGCCTCGGGCCGGGGCAGGACGGTGTTGAGCGTCTGCAGAAACTCCTGCAGGTGGATGATGAACTGCGCCCGCAGCCGCGCGTCGTAGAGCAGGTTCACGCAGGCTTCGGTATCTCGCAGGTCGCAGCCGCGCGACGTGAAGAGCGAGACCGCGCGTTGGTGACGGTCGGCAAGCAGAGGGAGTTCATCGCGGATAGGGCGCAGCGCCCCCTCGATGTCGCTCTCGGCGTAGAGATCCAGGGCTGTTTTCAGATGGTGCGCCAGCCCGTAATAGTCCACCACCAGGCCGCGGTCCTTGGTGCCGTAAGTGCGATTGACGCGGGCGATGGCCTGCAGCAACTCGTAGCCGCGCGCCGGACGATCCAGGTACATCACCTGCTCCACAGGCGCGTCGAATCCGGTGAGCAGCATACTCTTGACGATGAGCATGGCGGTGGTGCCTTCGTCCTTTTCGAGATCGAAGGGCTTTTTGAAATCCTCTACGGCGGCGTCCTGCAGGCTCTGGCGTGTCCATTGCTTCCAAGAGGGTGGGTCGTTGTGGTAGGGGGAGATGACAGTCACGAACTTTGACCGGCGGATGCGATCCAGGTAGGGCAGCGCGTCTCGCAGGGGGTGGTCGGAAACCTTGCGAAGGTTCGGAACCTTCGCAAGGTTCTCCAGTTCAGCCACAAGCTCGCGCTGCGCTTTCACAAAGGCGGCCTGGTAGCGTACCGCCGCCAGGCGGCTGACGGCAACGACCTGGGCCTTGTAGCCATCGGGAAGGACGGTGGTGACGTAGTGATGCAGCATGTCGCGGGCCTTGGCTGCGATGAGTTTCTCCGCCTCCAGTACGTCGCCGGTGGTGGCGTACCTGGCCTTGATGGCCTCCAGTTCCTCCCGCGTGCGCTCGCGGAACATGTCTTCGAAGAGTTGGTCCAGTGTCTCGCCGTCCGCCACGTCGCCCGGTGCGGTGCGACCCTCGTAGAGGATGCGCACGGTGGCGCCGTCTTGCTGCGATTGCCGGATGGTGTAGACATCTATGAAGGGGCCAAAGATGTCGTGGGTGGGCCTCTTGTCCGCCTCGATGATAGGTGTACCGGTGAAGCCGATCCTGGCGCAGTTAGGCAGCGCGGCCATCAGGTTGGCGTGGAGGGTGCTGGTGTGAGAGCGGTGGGCCTCGTCCACCAGGAGCAGAATCTCCTCAGACTCGTTGAGGGTGGGAAATGGGGCGATGTCCTCATCCTGTGCCGTCGCTTCGTCCAGGCTTTGGGCTTTCTGAATCATGCCAAAGACCAGCCCCGCACCGGGCTGGCGCAGCAACTTGTGGAAATCAGTGACTTTCTTGGCCCGCTGCAACGGCTCGCCGGTGAGCGCGGCGGTTTCCGCCAGTTGCTTTTCCAGCTTGACTCGGTCGGTGATGGCAACGACCTTGAAGCGCCGCAGTTCGGGCAGCGTGCGCATCTTGCGCACCAGGAAGACCATCGTCAGGCTCTTGCCGGAGCCTTGCGTGTGCCATACGATGCCGCCGCGCTGGTCGGCCTCCCCATGTTCCCGACGGGTCTGGCCGTGGGTGAGGCGGACGACGGCCTTGTGGACGGCGCGGAACTGTTGGTAGCGCGGTACGATCTTGACGGTCTGCCCGCTGACCTGCGTGAACAGCGTAAAGTTGCGGACGATGTCGAGGAGATGCTCTGGGCACAGCATCCCCGCGACGAGCATCTGCTGGCCGCTGGCAGACTCCCTTCCTCCTCCCAGGGGGAAGGGTCGGGGATGGGGGTAACAGTCCTTCCACTCCAGGTAGTGCTCGTAGGAAGCGCCCACGGTGCCCACGCGCGCCGTCTCGAAGCAGGTGGCGACCATCACCTGCGCGTAGTGGAACAGTCGCTCGGCCCCCTCCGGCTCGGTTACCTCCTCGCGCCGGTTGGAGTAGCGCAGAAGTTGGGTGATGGCCTGGGTCAGTGGATCCTCCAGGTCTGGATTCTTGGCCTCGACGACGACCAGCGGGATGCCGTTGACGAAGAGGACGAGATCGGGCACGATGTAGTCACGGCCGCCGGTGGCCCAGGGTGGATCAACGCGAAACTGATTGACGACCAGGAAGTCGTTGCGCTCTGGGTGATCGAAATCAACGTACCGGACGGTGACGTGCTTCCCGGCGGGGCCTTCGACCGGAGTGCCTTTGAGCAGCAGGTCGGTGGCGACCTGGTTGGCTTCGATCAGCTTGGATTTTCCCAAACGTCCCAACCGCTCCAGGCGGCTGACGACCTGGTTGATGCGGGCCTCATCCAGCCAGGGCTCGCCGTTCCCATTGAGATTGATGCAGGTTAGCCGATCGCGCAGCCGGCCGGTGAGGAGCACCTGGCGAAAGTTCTCCCGCCCGGTGAGGTAGGGGACGCCGGTGTCACCCTCCAGGTAGTCCCAGCCCAGCGCCTGGAGCTGTTGGATGAAGGGATGTTCGACCTGGGTGTATTCGTTGGACATGTTCGTCACCTTACTACATCGTTCTCATTTAGGAACGCCACCAGCCGTAGCGGGTGATCAGATAGTCCCTCCACACGCGTAGGGGCTCCGTCACCTGCTCAATAACGGTCAACAGGCTTTCAGCAGCAATGGACATGAACCGATCTGCAGGGGCGAGGTATGCCCAGGCTGAGCCCACGGTTCGGCCATACCGGGCGAAAACCGGGACGGTGAACCGCTCAGTGTAATCTCGGTTCGCTTTGGGCACAACGACGATCACACTGACGATGTCCGCCTCCATCTCACCTTCCCCGTCAAGGCGAGCCTGCTCCATCCCCTGGGCGAGCAAGGTGAGCCGCATGAGTTGGTAGAAAGGCTCGACAAAGAAGGCGCGATAATCCGACAGCTCGGGGCGCAGCGTTTTCCAGTGGTCAAAGGCGTGACGGTAGACGCGAAGCTGAGTTGAGTTGGGGTTGGGTTCCTTGCAAGGGTAATACTCGGTGTACTTCCACTCCCCCAGCACCAGTTGGATGCGACCATCGTAGCGCCGGAAACGGAAGGCAAAATCGGCACTTGTGGCATTCGCACCACGTGAGCGATTACCGACTTCGCCCAAGTAGTTCTGCGTCCCGATCCATTCAAAGGTCAGAAATGGCTTGGTGCCACCCGGAAGTGGCTCGTCTGCTTCAAAGGGCAGCACCTCGGCCAAGTCAGGGAAAAACGGGCGGAAGACTTGGGTTAAAGCATCGGGGTGACGTGTGAGCGGCCACAGGCAGTTGACGCAGGCGCTTTGTGAACAGCACAGGTGGTTACTCGGAAGCCCTCGCCCATTTCCATAGCGGTCGGGGAGGCCATCGTGCCAGGTGATGTGGCGCTCGCGGAAGTAGGTGATGGCCTCCTCCCGGAAACCCTGGTACAGGTTCTCTTCCGAGTGCCCATCGGCTAGGCAGAATTCTCGCGGGATATTTCTGTATGTCCCGGGCTGGCATGCCGCCGCCGAGAAGAGGCGTGGTTTTAAGGCCTTGTACCGTTCCTTTTCTCTGGCGCGGAAAGTCATACATCGGCTCCTGCAAAACTCACTACTATAGAGATGTCGCTCTGCACCTTCCCGTACATCCCTCCCACTGCCTGGTCGTTGGACCGGGATCACAGCAACAGTGGATTCCCTTTTGCATCTGCTATGTCGAGGATGATCACGTGCGGCTGCTTACTCAACCACTGACGATTGTTAGAACTCAGGCTATCTGTGGCGACACAAAGTAATTTCATCGCACGGCTAAACGCCACATAACCTATCCGAGACTCCTCCTTGCGCTCAGCGCCACTTCCGGGCCTCTTAATCCATGTTGAAAACTGCTGTGGTGTGGAAGCCACAACCAGGACGGCATCGCGCTCCATACCTTTTGCGCCATGAACGGTTCTCACACTGCTTTCTATCTCATCCGGCAATGCTATTGACTGCATGGCGGATCTAATGGGGTATTGAGTCTTCTTCTTGAGCTGCTTCCTAATGCTATTTAGCAGCACAAGCTTGTTTCCTTGCTTTCTCCCACTTATGGCGTAAAGGCAATCTGCCAAGCAGCACCTCCTCCAGTTGCTGCAGTCGCCACCCGGCCAGGGCGGGCAGAATCGCATCCTTGGCTTCGAAATAGTTGAAGAAGGTACCCTTGGCGACGTCGGCTGCCTGGGTGATGTCCTCGACGGCGGTGGCGTCATACCCGTGCTCCCGAAACAGCCGCAACGCGGCCTCCATCAGCCGCTGGCGGGTTTCCCGTTTCTTGCGTTCGCGTCGTGAGAGATTCTTATCCATCGCCGTATTGATGACTGCGGAACAAAAATGACCCTGGTCATGTTGTACACGATGAGGGGAATATTGTCAACGTGCAACGGCCTCACCACTGCCACGCGGAGCGTTGAAACGCCCCGCTGATACTCAAAACCTGTTGGAAACAGGTTTCGCCAGTGCGTTTTCAACGCACTTCGTGGTATCAGCCGGTGATTTCAATCATCGGCGGGCAGGACGCCGCGGCATTGGCATTCGTCGCGATGGGGATGCTCATCGGGCGAGAGGCTGCCCAAGCGGGAGCCGACGAATCGGCGCAGGGAGTGACGTGTAGTCGCCCAGACGATCAAAGCAAGGAACCGTCCGCCGCGCTGGTCACTGCCCGGGACTGGAAGGCATTCGGCTCGACCTTCGGGTTGCTGTCCGTCGCCGAGATGGGCGACAAGACCCAGTTAGCCATTCTGGGCCTGGCGGGGAAACGTGCGGAATTCTTTCCTGTCTTTATCGGCGGGGCGCTTGCACTGACCACGGTGACGGCATGCGGAGTCATAGGCGGGCAGTGACTTTGTCGACTCATCCCTAAGCAGGTACTCCTCTGGATCTCAGCCGTAGCCTTTGTGGTGATGGGGGTATTGATGAGGTTCAGGGTTTTGTAATGGTTCACGCCTCCTGCTGGTCGGTCGCGCACATTGGAGCGACGTTATAGCGCGCTCATCGCCATCTGTATTTCGTGCCGGACGTAGGGGTCCCCCTCACGCTGCCAGGCATCCTCTAGCGCCCTCCGAACCACCCGTCCACCGATGCGCCCCAATGCCCACGCTGCATGCCCCCGCACCAGCGGTTCCACATCAGTGAGGGCCATCACCAACACAGGCACTGCCTGCTCGCTTTCCCAGTTTCCCAGTGCCACCGCCACATTACGCAACAGCCGGCGCCGTCTGATACGTAAGATGGCGCTGCCTTCGTACCGCTGTCGGAACGCTCCCTCACTCATCTCGATCAAGTCCGACAACACCGGCGCAGCGCGGTCCGGGCCTCCGACCTGAAACAAACGCCCCTCTGTGGGCATGGCGAACCGCTGCCAGGGGCAGACGGCCTGGCACACGTCACATCCGTAGATCCAGTTGCCAATCAATGGCCGGAGTTCATGCGGGATAGGCCCCTTCAGCTCGATGGTCAAGTAAGAAATGCAGCGCCGGGCGTCCAGTACGTAAGGGGCAACCAGCGCACCCGTCGGGCAGGCGTCCAGGCATCGCCTGCAGGTTCCACAACTCGTGTTCATCTTTTCTGGTGTAGGATCAAGTTCGAGATCGAGCAGAATCTCCCCCAGAAACAACCACGACCCCATCCTGGGATGGATCAGGCACGTGTTCTTGCCGATAAAGCCCAGACCGGCCTCAGCCGCGCAGGCGCGCTCCAGCACCGGCCCTGTATCCACGTAGGCGCGATAAGTGACCCCGTGCCCTGCCTCAGTGCCAACCTCGCTGCCGATAAAGGCGGCCAATTCTTCCAGGCGGGGCATCATCAGGTCATGGTAATCCAGACCCCAGGCATAGTTGGAGATCAACCCGCGGGAGGGGTCACAGCTCAGATCAGCGGGCAGAGCGCCGGAATAGTAGTTTAAACCCACACAGACGATCGAGCGCACGCCCGGTATGATCCGGGCTGGGGCTTCCCGCCGTTCGACCCGGTCTGGTCGAGCCATGTAACCCATCTCCCCATGGTAGCCTTGAGCGAGCCAGGAGCGATAGTCGCTGACATGCGGGGTAGGGCGAGCGGGCGCGATGCCCACCAGATCAAATCCCAGGTCGTGTGCTCTGTCGCAAATTCGCTCTTTCAGGCTCATTTTATCCAGTATAGCCCCACCCCGCCCCCCTGTCAATAGTTGCGCAAGAACGCCTCTTGTTCTATACTTAGGATAAGAGGTGATGTCATGAAGCTAACACGCTCGCAACTCATCATGCTCATCGTCCTGGGCGTGCTGACCGTCGTGATTTGCGGATGCCTGATAAGCACCGTCGTGCGGAACTCTCAGCAAATTTCACATGTGCTCGCGCCTGCGGCTACCACGTTACCGTCACCGGTGGCCCAGACCGAGGAGCCAACGGTTTCTCCAACCGCTACCGCCTCCCCCACTCCCACACCTATCCCCACGCCCACCCCCACCGCGCCTCAGACGCGCTACGATCTCCAGGTGGCGGGTGACCCGGAAAATCCCACACTGCGCTTACAGCGGGGACACGCTTACATCGAACTCTGGGCTTACACCTACGCGATAGAGGACTTCGACGCTGCCATTCGCCTGGACGAGACACTGGCCGAGGCCTACATAGGGCGTGGTGAGGCCCACTTTCATCTCAAGGAGTGGAGTGCGGCCCTGGAGGACTTTGAGCAAGCGCTGGCACTGAATCCCGACCAGGCCGATGCCCACGCCTGGCGCGGCTATCTGCTCTCCGAGCAGGGAAAGCCCGAGCCAGCGCTCGAGGCCCTGCGTCAGGCTGTCGTACTCGACGCGACGGATCCAGCCAACCTCCTCCGGCTGGCCCAGGCGCTGCTGCGCAGCGGAAATCCCGGTGAAGCGAAGATAGTATACACGACGGTGCTGTCGTTGGAGGTTAGCTCCACCGAGGCACACGTGGGACGGGCGATGGCTATGGCGGAGCAAGGCGACTTCGACGCAGCGCTGGCCGACCTGAGCAGCGCACCAGCCATCGCGCCGCATGACCCGGTGGCGCTGAACGGACAGGCGTGGTTCTACGCCTGGTACCTACACGATCACCTGGACGAGGCGGAGCAACTGGCACAGCGGGCAATCGCCTGGGCAGAGGGCGACCTGGAACGGGCACGCTACCTGCACACGCTAGGCTGGGTCTACTACGAACAAGGGAGATACGAGGAGGCAGAGGCGACACTGGAGGAAGCGGCCGAGTTGGCGACAGTCGAGGGGGAGGTGGTATACGGGGAGATTTCGGAACACCTGGAGGAGGCAAGGACTGCACAGGAGTAACGTCAATTCTTCCCGCAACTGCTGCGTAGCACCTGCTTCAGGAACTGCCCCGTGTAACTGGCCTCGACCTGGGCTACCTGTTCCGGCGTGCCCTCGGCCACGATCTCGCCTCCGGCATCGCCACCCTCCGGCCCCAGGTCAATGATCCAGTCGGCCACCTTGATGATATCGGGGTGGTGCTCGATGATGACGACGGTGTTGCCTGCGTCCACCAGCCGGTTGAGCACCTCGATCAGTTTATCCACATCGGCGGCGTGCAGTCCCACGCTGGGCTCATCGAGCACATAGAGCGTCCGCCCGGTCGCCCGCTTGCTCAGTTCCCGCGAGAGCTTCACCCGCTGCGCCTCACCGCCCGAAAGCGTAGGCGCGGGCTGCCCCAGCCGGATGTACCCCAGTCCCACGTCCTGCAAGGTCTCAAGTTTGGCCTGGATGCGGGGGATATTGACGAAGAACACCATCGCTTCGCTCACCGTCATGTCGAGCACCCCGGCGATGTTCTTTCCCTTGTAGCGCACCTGCAGCGTCTCCCGGTTGTAGCGCCGGCCGTGGCAGACGTCGCAGGGAACGTAGATGTCGGGGAGGAACTGCATCTCGATGCGCAGTGTTCCGTGCCCCTGGCAGGCCTCGCAGCGCCCCCCCTTGACGTTGAACGAGAAGCGACCCGGCCTGTAGCCGCGGATCTTCGATTCCGGCAACGAGGCGAACAGTTCGCGGATGGGCGTAAAGAGGTTGGTGTAAGTGGCCGGGTTGGAGCGCGGCGTGCGCCCGATGGGAGACTGGTCAATGTTGATCACCTTGTCTACGTACTCGACTTCCTCGAGGGCGTCGTGGTCGCCGGCGGGCTCGCGGGAGCTGTGGAGGACCTGGGCCAGCCGCCGGTACAGAACATCAACCAGCAGTGTGGACTTACCGGAGCCGGAGACGCCAGTGATGCAGACGAACTTCCCCAGCGGAATGCGCACGTCAATGTTCTTCAGATTGTGCTCGCGAGCTCCCCGAATAAGCAGCCGGCCGCCGTTTCCCTCGCGTCGCTGCGTGGGCATCGGGATGGACTTGCGGCCAGAGAGATATGCCCCGGTCAGGCTTTCGGGACAGGCAATCACGTCCTCGACCGTGCCGGCGACGACCACCTCCCCGCCGTGCTCGCCAGCCCCTGGCCCCAGGTCAATGACCCAGTCGGCGGCACGGATGGTTGCCTCGTCGTGCTCGACCACGACGAGCGTGTTGCCCAGGTCGCGCATCTCCCGCAGCGTGCGGATGAGACGCGCCTGGTCGCGATGATGAAGACCGATGCTGGGCTCGTCCAGGACGTAGAGTACCCCCGTCAGTTGCGACCCGATCTGCGTCGCCAGCCGGATGCGCTGCGCCTCGCCACCGGCCAACGTAACCGCGGTGCGGTCCAGCGTCAGGTAGTCCAACCCCACGTTGACCAGGAACCGCAACCGGGCGTGGATCTCCTTGAGGATACGCCTCGCAATGTACCACTCCTTCCCGGTGAGGGGAGAGCCGGGAGGAACTGCTTCAGACTTCGCCCTGGGGTTCAGCCCGAAGGGGTTCAGGGTTTCAGGTTCCAGGTTCCCGGCCCGAGACTCTGAAACCTGGAACCTGAAACCGGACAACTCATCAACCCACTCCAGCAACCGGATCACCGGCCAACTGGTGATCTCGCTGATCGGCTTGCCCGTCACGGTGACCGCCAACGCCTCCGGGCGCAGCCGCGCGCCCCTGCAGACCGGGCAGGGCCGGCGGGTCATGAATTCCTCGATCTTGCCTCTGATGTAGTCCGAGTTCGTCTCCCGGTAGCGACGTTGCAGGTGTGGAATGGCACCCTCGAAGCGGGTGGCGTAATCGCTGCTCCGCCCGTCCCGGCTACGGTAGTGCACGCGGATGCGCTCGTCACCGCTCCCATACAGAATAACGTGCTGCTGGGCGTGGTTCAACTCGCGCCAGGGAACATCGGTGGGAATGCCGAAGTGATCGCAGGCGGCTTTGAGCAGTTGCCAGTAGTAGCCTTCATGATCCCGGATGTTCCAGGCCTGGATGGCCCCATCCGCGATGCTCTGGTCGGGATTGGGCACAATCAACCCAGGGTCGAGTTCCATCCGCGTCCCCAGCCCCTGGCACTCAGGGCAGGCCCCGTGGGGGCTGTTGAAGGAGAAGGTACGGGGCTCAAGTTCCGGCAGGCTGATGCCACAGACCGGGCAGGCAAAATGCTCCGAGTAGAGCAGGTCTTGCGGCGGCTCGGCCAAGACGTCGTCGATGATCACCACCCCATCGCCCAACTGGAGCGCAGTCTCAATCGAGTCGGTGAGACGGGTGGAGAAGGAAGAAGTAGACGAGGAACGAGGAGATACTTCCTCCGCCTCCTCCGGTACGACAAGACGATCCACTACCGCTTCAATCGTATGCATCTTGTAACGGTCGAGTTCGATCTCCTCGTCCACGTCGTACACGCGACCGTCCACCCGCACGCGCACGAAGCCCGCCTTGCGCACGTCCTCGAAGACCGCCTGGTGGTGTCCCTTGCGATCCTTGACCAGCGGCGCCAGCACCTGGAAGCGGGTGCCGGGCGCCATCCTCAACACCGCGTCCACGATCTGCTGGGCGGACTGCTTGGTAACCTGGCGGCCGCACTGTGGACAGTGGAGGATGCCGATGCGGGCGTAGAACAGCCGCAAGTAGTCGTAGATCTCGGTGACGGTGCCAACGGTCGAGCGGGGGTTATGCGAGGCGCCCCGCTGATCAATGGAGATGGCCGGGGAGAGTCCCTCGATTTGATCCACGTCCGGCTTCTCCATCTGGCCGAGGAACTGGCGCGCGTAAGCCGAGAGGCTCTCGACGTACCGTCGCTGCCCCTCGGCGTAGATGGTGTCGAAAGCCAGGGACGACTTACCCGACCCCGAGATGCCAGTGACGACCACCATCTTGTCGCGCGGGATCTCGACGGTGATGTTTTTCAGATTGTGCTCTCGTGCACCGCGAACGATGATCTTATCCTGAACCAACACTCACCCCTATCTACTATCGAACATTTGTTCTTAAGTGTAACACCTCTGCCGCATTTCGTCAAGGTAAAAACATATTGTAGCACATTCCGGGAGTTGGACAAAGCTGGCGCTCTTTGATATAATCTGTTTGCCCTTTTAAACGGTGGCCGCCAACGAGCATCCCGGCCGCCTGGCACGTGTATGAGCATCTCAAAGAAACACTTATTAGCGCTGGCGTGAGCGAGGCGCAGGCGATAGCTTTCGCTGATGACTTTTTCTATAGCGAAGAAGCTTGGGGCGATCTGACGATCATTGACAATCACAAGCGAGCCATTGATGCACTGATCGCGGCGCTGCTTGACTCCGAGCTTGTGGGACTAAGCAGCGAATGACTAAGCCGTCCCCTGCATGGATAGCAGCGTGAGTAACCAGCAAGTCCACCGTCGAGGAGATCAACGATGATCATCCACACCATCCCCGTCGGGATAACCCAGACCAATTGCTACGTCGTCGGCTGCGAGGAGACGCAGGAGGGGGTGGTGATTGACCCCGGTGCGAATCCTGAGCGGATCCTCCGGACGCTTGAGGAGAGCGGGCTGACCATCCGCTACGTCCTTAACACCCACTGCCACTTCGACCACATGGGGGCCAACGCAGAAATCGTGGCCGTCACCGGTGCGCCCCTGGCCCTCCACCCGGCGGAACTGCCCATTCTGCAGGCCCGGGGCGGTAGTTCCTGGTTCGGCGTGCCAGTGAAGGAGAGCCCCCTGCCGGACGTGGAACTGGAGGATGGACAGGTGCTGGAGGTGGGCACGCTCCGCTTCCAGGTGCTGCACACCCCTGGCCATTCCCCCGGCGGGGTGACCTTCTACCTGGAGGAGGAGGGGGCGGCCTTCGACGGGGACGTGCTCTTCGCGATGGGTGTGGGACGTACCGATCTTCCCGGCGGCAACTGGGACACGCTGATGCGCTCCATTCGAGAGATCCTGTTCGCCCTGCCCGACGAGACCGTCCTTTATCCCGGCCACGGGCCGAAGACGACGGTGGGGCAGGAGAAACGGTCCAACCCCTGGTTGAGGTGAGACAGACTTCCGAAGTCTCAGAGACTTCGGAAGTCGTGACCTAAGGGAAGATAGACATTTTAGTTTTTATGCGAGTTCTTGACTTTTTTGGTGCGCCTGATATAATTTTACAAATAAATGCCATCCAGGTCGCTGACAGCGTAACCACATTGTTACCGCGCTGTCATAGTCCACTGCGCTTCGCAGATCTGGAGATGCCGCCGACATTGGCACAATGAAAGCGTGTGTGCCTGAAAGTGACTTCTACACAGATGCGGTGATTCCAACATGAACGGACAAGAATAGGGGGAGACAAATGACCCTCGTGATAAAACCTGTTCTGACGGTGGATATTGTAGAGTTTTCCAAAAGAAGGTCAGGGGACGACCAGATGACGGCCCTACGGGCTTTGATTAAGTTGCTTGACGAGGCTATTCCTGAGGGGCACAACAATCAGAAGATGCGACTTTGGAGCCCGGCTGGAGATGGCGGTTCCCTGACCTTTGAGGATATTCATGCGGCGGTTGAAACTGCTGTTACACTGGGACAGTACATTGCTCAGTATAACAAGGGGGTCAAACTCTGCGACGCTAACGGTCAGGAACTGCCCCGCAGCGAGAAGTCATTAGAGGTGCGGATAGGACTCCATGTCGGTCCTGTTTTGAAGGAGACGGATTTTGACAACCGCGAGAATGTTTGGGGTAGAGGCATAAACATGTCTGCCCGCGTTGCGAGTCTGGCGAAGCCTAATCAGATTGTTGCTTCTAGAGAGTTCATCGAGCAAGCTGAACTCGAGAACCATCCGGAGTACGAGATAACAAATATTGGGAGATGGTGGGCAAAACATGATATATCTTTTAGTCTCTTCAACATCTATAAAGATGGTGGGGGAATTCCACGCTCGGAGGTAGGAGGGTGGTTCGATCCATTTCAACACCCATTGCAACGGGCCATCGGCACCTACTCAGCGATGGCAGAGGAAGAGGTCGAAGCCGGAAAAAGTGCCTTTCGAGTGCTAGTGCTTGCCAAGAGGCTCTTGGACTTGAATCCTCAATACGAGCGGGCTATACAGATGATACAATCCGTTTCCGTGGTGACTAAGAGATTTAGGAGACCGGGGCAGCAGATATTGTATGATGCCTTCTTTTCAGGCCTGTCGCCAAGTGCTCTGCTCTACTTTTTCCAAAATGCACAGTTTAAAGATTTTGAAGCAGGTCGCGTCATATTCGAAGAAGGAAGTGAGGCGAATTCAATGATGATGATTGTCCTGGGGAAAGTTATTCTATTCCAGAGAGGAGAGAGAAGACCCGATGTCGTGCTGGGCGAGGGCGATATTATCGGCGAGATGGGGTTGTTTAATCCTGAGGGAGAGAAACGAACAGCCACTCTGAAAGCTTCCAAGAACACTGTCGGCTTGAGCCTTGATTATGACTTTCTCAGGCCCGAGAGCAGTAGAAAACCGTCAGATTGCGAGGATATCCGGGCACAGATATGGTACCACTACCGTATTCGTAAAAGTCAAAGCCTGATACAGACCGACCGTTTGTTCAAGAATTTATCCGACAAGCGCCGTAATGAATTGTGGGAGAGCTGTGAGTTCTTGCCTGCCGAGCACAATAAACCTATACAACTGAAGGCCAATGAACCTGTACGACGAGATGTCGATGGATTTATACAACTAGATGCCGATGATGTGTGGAACAATCATTGGTTGTTGGTGGCAGAAGGAAATGTGATCGTCCGTACAAAAGGTGGTAAGCGCGTAGAGTTTACAAAGGGAGAGTGGTTAGGGCCAATCTGTGTGATTGAAGAAGAATCACCTTATGACGTCGTCAAAGCGTCTCCCAATACACATCTTGTCCGTTTGCCCTGGGAGGTTATCAAGGAGCTCCTGAAAGAATTAAAGACATTCCGTGACAAGTGTGTGGTAGAGGGCTTCAATGCCCATCTGCGCCTCGGCTTGGGGATGGAGTTCTGACGCAGTGACACCTTTATACCCTGGCACCTGCGTTGGCTACCCTGCTCTAGCCACAATTCCTTAGTCCACAGCCCCGCCACCGTACGGGGCTGTAGTGGTTATGAGGCACCGTGCATGTAATGACTCGTCAGCGAAGCAATGTCCAGGAACCTGAACTTTGGAGGCAGCATGGCTGATCTTTCAGTGCACTCAACTTCTCCCATCCTCGACGACCGCCCTACAATAGAAGATGCACTCGGTTTCGCACCCTATCAGGACACACTGGTTGACATCTTACGCAACCCGGGCACTCGCACTCCACTGACTGTCGGGCTGTTTGGCACGTGGGGCAGCGGCAAGACCAGCCTGATACGCATGATCAAGGCCCGGATTGACGCGGCTGGCTTGCCCGCCTACCGCACAGCCTGGTTCAATGCATGGAAATACGACCGCGAAGAAGCGTTGTGGCGAGCGCTGATTTTGCAGGTCATGGACGCCCTGCGGCCCCGCAAACCCGACGGCACTCTCTACTCCGAAGACGAACTGGGCGATGTGCAACGATCACTGGTGCACGACCTGGACAGGCTTGAGGAGAGCCTGTACCGCACAGTAGAGTGGGAGGAAATAGGTCGGTGGACACTGGACTGGGCCAAGGCTTTGCGCGGCACGGCCGAGAGCGCGGCAGAGATTGCCCTGGCCTTTGTGCCCGGGGGAACGCCGCTGGTCAACCTGGCAAAAAAGGCCGCCCAGATGGTGACCGGCGAGGAAAAGGAAGCCATCACCGAGGCCTTTCGTCGCGAGGTGAGAACCTACCGCCGTGAGCAATTGCGGTCACTAGAGCAATTCGAAAGAAGCTTCCAGGAACTGCTAGAAAAGCACGTCTTGAGCCATGAAGGACGGCTGGTCGTGTTTGTTGATGATTTAGACCGTTGTCTGCCAGAGAAGACTATTGAGGTGTTAGAGGCCATCAAGTTGTTCCTGGACGTGCCAGGTTGTGTGTTCGTGTTGGCGCTGGATCAAGAGGCGATTGTCGAGGCCATTCAGACTCGCTACGAAGGTAAAGTCAAGGGCCGACAGTACCTGGAAAAGATCATTCAACTTCCTTTCCTTCTACCGCCCATTGAGGCAAAGAACATGCGCGACTTTGTAGAGTCGCTGGTACCTCATCTGCCCGATCCTCGCTGCAGCGAGGTGTTTGCTGAGGGTCTGCCGCGCAACCCTCGTCAGGTAAAGCGCACGATTAACATCTTTCTGCTGCTGTGGAAGCTGTCTCGGCCAAAGTTACCCGAGTCCATCCAACCGGTGCGTCTGGCCAAGGTGGTGGCGATCCAGCATAGCTATCCTGATCTGTATACCTTGCTGCGCGAGGTACCCCGTCTGCTGCGCGACCTGGAAACCTACTTCCGTACCAAGGCCGATCTTGAGGTGTCAGCCACACCGGACACTCCAGCAGCAGATCGCCCCGAGATGCCACTCTTGCCCCCGCAACTTCAAACTTTCATCGGACGAACCACCTTGCGACGGCTGCTAACTTTGCACCCGATAGATATGCCTGACGTCAATTTCATTGATCTGACTCCTCAGGATATCCGGCCCTACATATACCTGACACATCGTGTCGAGGCTCAGCTCAAAATACCGACGGGGGTGCCACAGCCAGAGATGGTGCGCATCCCGGCTGGCGAATTCACGATGGGCAGCGAGGAGTACGATGACGAGAAACCGGTCCATCAAATATATTTGCCAGATTTTCAGATCGGGCGCTATCCGGTGACAAACTATGAATATCGAGCCTTTGTGCAGGACACTGGTACTAGTCCTCCTCCGCACTGGGAAGGGAGCGATTACCCTGAGACACTGGGGGACCATCCAGTCGTCTACGTCACCTGGTACGATGCTATGGCCTACTGTCAATGGCTCAGCGAGAAGACAGGCACACCCTATCACCTGCCCACTGAGGCCGAGTGGGAGAAAGCGGCACGGAGCTCCGATGGACGAAAGTGGCCATGGGGAAACGAGTGGGACGCAAGCAACTGTAACTCGAAAGAAAGTGGTCTTGGCCACACCACCCCTCCAGGCCAGTACTCCCCCCGTGGCGACAGTCCTTACGATGTGGCAGATATGGCCGGCAACGTGTGGGAATGGTGTCATAGCCTGTTTTGGCCCTATCCGTACCGGAACGACGATGGCCGTGAGGATCTGAACTCGACTTTATCCATTTGAGAGTCTTTGAGGAACTCGAAAGCCAAAGGTA
>CAYPOY010000064.1:0-20612 GCA_964412395.1 uncultured Anaerolineales bacterium
GATTGAGACACTGCGCCACCGGCTGGAACGTGTGGTGCCGGAGGTGACCTTCGCCGTGGCCCACGGTCAGATGCGGGAGGCCAACCTGGAGCGAGTGATGTTGCGCTTCGTCGCTGGAGAGATTGACGTGCTGGTCTGCACCAGCATCATTGAGAGCGGCCTCGACATCCCCAACGCCAACACGCTCTTCGTCGAGCGGGCCGACCGTTTCGGGCTGGCACAACTGTACCAGTTGCGGGGGCGCGTGGGCCGAGGCGCGCAGCGGGCCTACGCTTATTTCTTCCACGCCCGGCTGACCCGCCTGACGCATGAAGCGCGCCAGCGGCTGGAGACCATCCGCGAGGCGGCCGAACTGGGCGCCGGGTACACCATCGCCATGCGGGACCTGGAGATCCGCGGCGCGGGCGACATCCTGGGCACCCGCCAATCGGGCCACATCGCTGCCGTCGGCTTCGATCTCTATACCCGGCTGCTGGCGCGAGCGGTGCAGGAATTGAGAGCCCAGCGCGAGGGCCAGCCCCCACCTCCTGAGCCACTGGGAAGCATCAGGATTGATCTGCCCATCTCGGTGCGGTTGTCCGAGGACTACGTCCCCGACGTGCGGTTGCGCCTGCAGATATACCGCCGCCTGGCAGAACTGGGTTCGATGGCGCAGATTGATGGGATGGAGCAGGAATTGGCCGACCGCTTTGGGCCACTGTCCGGGCCAGCGCGGAACCTGATGTACCAGTTGCGGCTAAAGGTGCTGGCGCGCGACGCGGGGGTGGGAGCTGTCGGCGTTGAGAACGGCCGCCTGGTGTTGCGGTCGGGTGGGGGTGATTACCCCGACCGCGTGAGGCTTCAGCGGGTATTGGACGGGCATGCCATCGTCGGCCGCCGCGACGTCTGGCTGACGCAGGAGCGCGGCTGGCGGGAGGAGTTGGTGGCTGTGCTGAAGGAGATGGCCCGCACGACGGGCGGTTGACGGATGGTGGAGGAGAGGGTATACTGAACGGGGTGAGCGGGGGCGAGACTACCAAACTGTCTGGACAATGCCTGACATTGTGATCTCCTCATCTTTGGTAATTAGGGGGGCATGGTGAGCCAGGGCTTCGCATACGATCATCCGGTCGTGCATCTCCGAGATAGCGGTCACATCGGCGAGGCGACGAGCCGCGTAGAGATCAAAGGGAAGTACCTGGTAGTTATCGGCCACAGCGATGCGATCCAGAATCTCACTGATGTCAATGTCGTGTCGCCTGCGCTCGACGGTGAAAACGATCTCGGCCAACACGATAGCCGGGATCAGCAGGATGACCTCACCATTCTCTACCTCGGAGAAAGCCGCCTGTGCGGTCGGGGTGAGTTGCGGGAGGTCATACAGATGCCAGAGCAGACTGTGGGTGTCCGTGACGTAGAGTTTAGGGTCAGGCATTGTGTAGGGCTTCGTCTATCGAGAGCGCCAGTTGTAGCGCCAACTGTTCGACTTTTCGGGCCGATTCGCGACGGATTGCAGAGACGGTTTCGGAGACCCAGTCTTCGTTTTTTTCGGCAGCGGTGAGGTAGTCTTTCCAAATGCCGCGCAGATGGGCGATGTTCCGAGTCTCTTCTTGAAAGTTATCAGGATGTCGCTCGATCCGGAGCCTGATGCGCTCGTTCTCCCGCAGGTGGAGGTCTGTGAGGGGTTTGATGATGCCATCTTGATAGATTGCTTCCACAGTCAGTAGATCCATCGCTCTTTTCACCTCGTTACTAATTATAACATAGCCCTGTCGCTGGTCAACCCAGGCGCGCCATCGTTGGCCGCCGCGAAGTTGATCTGCCGCAGGAGCGCGGCTGGCGGGAGGAGTTGGTGGCTGTGCTGGAGGAGATAGCCCGCACCGCTGGTTGACGGATGACGCAGGAGAGGTTATACTGGGAGGTAGGGTAAGCATTGTTGCTCGTTAGCCGCGATGTCATTTCCCGTTGATGAGAGGTGAGCGCAAGTGGAACAGAGGACGACAGATCAAGAACTGTCCGAAATCGGCTGTCTCCCGCCAGTTGGAGGACGAAGATGAATGAGAAAGTCCAACTCCCTGAGACCTACCAAAAAAATGTCCGCCGGGCCGTGGAAATCCTCAGAGGGGCCGGATGTACCGACGTCTTCCTTTTTGGTTCGCTCGCTACTGGAAACATTAGGGGTGAATCAGACATTGATTTAGCCGTCCGGGGTTGTCCCAAAGGAAAGTTTTTTCATATTTTAGGTAAACTTCTGCTTGACCTGGATTATCCGGTGGATTTGGTTAATCTGGACAGGCAGGATGCCTTCGCCCGTTACCTGGAGAAGGAAGGAGGGTTACTCCAGATTGGTTGAAAGCGTCGTTTCTCAGGTAGAGTTCGAGATTGGACAAATTGACCATCTTTTCGAGTCATACGCTGACCTTCTGGCACAGACGCAAAGGAAGGCGCCTGACCTGGTAGAAATCACTGCTGTGGCCTCTGTGCTGCATTCGTTTTACAATGGACTGGAAAACATCTTTCTGTCTATTGCGAAAGGAATTGACCGGGATGTTCCTGCGGGTGCTCAGTGGCATCGCGATTTGCTCACCCGTATGACAGAGGCGATGTCGAGTAGAGGGCCAGTTCTGACAATTGATACGGCTCATCGGTTGGTCGACTACCTGGCCTTCAGGCATTTCTATCGGCACTCATACTCGTTTTTTCTGGAATGGGACGAGTTAGAAAAGCTGGTGACTCCGTTGGCGAAGGTTTGGGAACAGACAAGGGGTGAACTTGATGGTTTCTGGACAGCTTAGAAGAGTCGTTGGAGAGTAGGTGACATGAACCTGTTACGCGATCTTTCTCTCATCCTCCTCGCCGGCGGGGCGTTCGTCATGGCCCTGGTGCCGCTGGTGCTGTTTGGCGGGGCGGTTTATGGCCTGTGGTATCTCCAACGGCACGAGAACCTGCCCACTTGGCTCAAGGTGGCTCAAGCGTACCTGGCCCTGGGCCGAGCCTACGTCGAACTGGCGATGCGGGCCGTCGTCAGGCCGATTATGTTGATCCATTCCATCCTGGCGACGATCCAGGGCTGGCTTAGTGCAATCGCGAAGCTTACAAAGGGGAGGCAATAGATGAACTTGCGAACGCGAGTGATGGTCATCGGCGGCGTCGTGGGGGCGCTGCTGGGTGTGAGCGCTGCTCACCTGTACCTGCGCTCCATTCCCATCGAGGTGGACGAGGAAGGCCGAGAGCGGCTGCCCTCCATCCAGCCGAGCAAGGCCCTTGCAGTCAGCCTGGGCGTGCTGACCGTGCTCAAGCAGATCACCGGCCTGGGGCAGCCTCCGGAGGGAAGCCGGCGCCGTGGGCGAAAGAGATAAGGCAGGTATCCTTACAAGTCTGCTTGTCGCGGTTCCAGGCGTAGTTGGCCTCGTTTTGTGATCTTGTCTTCTCAGATCCAGGGTCGGGAGCCCATCTGGGCCGGCCTCGATGCCCTGCCCGACCACTGGCGCACGCCGGAGCCACCCGCCCTGGCCTGGGCGCAGGCGCTGTGGGAGGCCGGCGGTCGCCGGGTGCTCGATCTGGGCTGCGGGTTAGGTCGGCACACCGTCGCGTTGGCCCGCATGGGTTTCACTGTCACTGCGACCGACGTCTCTTCCTTGGGTCTGATAACCTGCGCCGCGTGGCTAGCCCGCGAAGGGCTGAGCGCGACCCTGGTGCGCCACGAGATGGAAACCTTCCCTTTTCCCTGACCGCGCTTTCGATGGCCTGGTTGCCTTGTACGTGATCCATCATACCTCGGTGGCCGGGATGCGGCGGGTACTGGCCGAGATGCGTCGCGTCCTGCGTGTTGGTGGCCGGTTATACGCCGCCGTCGCAGCCCGTGACGAGGGCAATACCGCCCGCTACTGGGCCGACATGGAGGCGGGCAAATGCCAGGAGATCGAGTCTTTCACCTTCGTCTATCCGCGCGACGCTCCCGGCGATAAGTATCTACCACACCACTACTGCGACGAGACGGAGTTGCGTGCCTGCTTGGCTGGCTTTGTCGTTGATGACCTCCGTCTCGTGCGCGAGGAGTACACTGGCGATGACGGCATTATCCGCGTCAGCGCGCACTATCACGTCCAGGCCTGGCGGCTTTAGTCCTCTTGCGCCAGCCTGGGATTAGGTATATCGTACATGTAGCAGGCCCGAAGCGATAATCACACACGAGGAGGAAGACCGATGGCATTCAGATTCCCGTCCGATGAATGGATCAAGGAGCTCAGCCGTCAACTCAACGGTAGCGAAATCTACGAGAAGTCGGCCAAAAATTGGGAGGGTGACTTCGATTTTGTCGTCGAGCCCGACGATGCTTTTCAGGGCGAGCCGGTTCATCTGTACCTTGACCTCTACCACGGCAAGAGCCCCAGCGCGAAGCAACTGAGTGGCCCCGACGAGAAGCAGGCTGCCTACGTCCTCTCGGCCCCCTTCAGCGCCTGGCGCAAGGTCATCGAGGGCAAACTTGACCCCATCCAGGGCATGATGACGCGCAAATTGAAGTTGAAGGGCGACATGATGAAGATCATGCGCTACCCCAAGGCAGCCAAGGAGATCGTCTCCTGCTGCGCCCTTGTACCTACCGGTTGGGACTAGTGTGCGGGCGTGATCTGTACACGCAACACGCAATATGCATCACGATGACGTGATGAGTGCAACGTGAAACGTGAGAATCTCCCGCGTTGGTGCCTGATCACGTTTCACGGACGCTCATCCTGTGTAGGTTTAAGGAGGCTACAAGATGTGGTACTTCGTATCCCCGGAGATTATCTTCGGTGAGGGATCGCTGGATGCCCTCGACGAGTTGGAGGGCCGGCGCGCTCTCATCGTCACCGACGCCACGCTGGTCAAATTAGGCCTGGTGGACAAAGTGAAGGCTCATCTCGATAAGGCTGGCATCGAGGCGTATGTCTTCGACGCGGTGGAGCCCGATCCCAGTGTGCAGACAGTGCGCAAGGGTGTGCAGGTGGCGCAGGAGTACGAGCCCGACTGGATAATCGGTCTGGGCGGCGGTTCAGCGATGGACGCGGCCAAGGCTATCTGGGTGCTCTACGAGCGGCCCGATCTTGAGCCGGGCGAGATCAACCCTTTCATCCGCCTGGGCCTGCGCCAGAAGGCGCGCCTGATCACCATCCCCACCACCAGCGGGACCGGGGCCGAGGTCACGTGGGCCATCGTGTTGACCGACACGGAGGAGCAGCGCAAGATGGGGCTGGGCAACCGTGAGAACGTCGCCGACATCGCTATCGTGGACCCGGAGATGGCAGCGGGGATGCCACCCCAACTGACCGCCGACACAGGGCTGGACGCGCTCACCCACGCCGTCGAGGGGTACACCTGCACGTGGCACACCGACTTGACCGACGGCCTGTGTCTTAGCGCTGCCCGTCTCGTGTTGGAGTACCTGCCCCGCGCTGTGGCCGATGCCCGTTCGGCAGGCTCAGGGCAGGGCTCCGATGTGGAGGCACGCGAGAGGATGCACAACGCCGCCACCTGTGCTGGCCTGGGCTTCGGTAACTCCATGGCCTCGCTGGCCCACGCGATGGGGCACGCGCTGGGGGCGGTGTTCCACGTCCCCCACGGCCGCGCCGTGTCCATCTTCCTGCCCTACACCATTGAGTTCGCTGCCCGCGAAGCGCCGGAGCGGTTCGCGGAACTGGCTGGTTTGCTTGGCTGCTCACCCCCCCCATCCCCCCCCGTGGGGGGGGGAGAGGCAGCGCGGGCGCTGGCCGGGCGCGTCCGCGACCTGTGCCGCGAGGTCGGCAACCCCACCAGCGTCGCTGGGGCCGGCATCGAACGTGCGGCCTACGAGGCGCAGTTGGACAAGTTGATGGACGACGCCTTCAACGACACGCAGATGATCACCGCCGTCCGTGCCCCCTCCTACGACGAACTGCGACGACTGTTCACCTATGCCTACGAGGGCAAAGCGGTGGACTTTTAGGACGTAGGACAAGTTGCCAACTTGTCTTACTATGTCTACGAGGGTAAGTTGATGGATTTTTGATCTATGCCGATGGCAACATCTTGCAGTCAAAGGAGCATTGAATGGCTGAGGAAGCCGTCACCACTATCTGGCTGCCTTCCTGATGACCCCCTACGGCCAACATCAGTTGAAGGCCAAAATCTACGGCGGCGTGGTGGATGAACTCACCGACGTTCGAGGAGCAAGTTACCGCTATTGAATATATGGCACAGCGTCTGCGTCGGGCGGTGCGGCAAAGGCAGCATCAGTCTGTACGGTATCTGGCGTGACCGTTTTCTTGCCGACTTCGACCTGGATGCCGCACTGGATGGGATCCGTCACGAGTGGGAGCGTGAGTGAGTAAGGAGCAGCAACGATGAACGGCTACATGGACAAAATCCTGCGCGTTGACCTCAGCACGGGAGAACTACGCGACGAACCGCTGGACGAGGAGTACGTCCGCGGCTACGTCGGCGGCAGCGGGTTGGCGGCGCGCATCGTCTACGACGTGGTGGACGGCCGCACCGATCCGTTGGGGCCGGACAACCCGCTCGTTTTTATGACCGGCCCGCTGGTCGGCACGGCCATGCCCTCGGCCGGGCGGTGCAGCGTGTGTGCCCTCTCGCCCCTCACCCGCATCTGGGGCGAGTCCAACACCGGCGGCTTCTTCGGCCCCGAACTGCGCTTCGCTGGCTACGACGGCGTTGTCGTCACCGGGCGAGCCGATAAGCCGGTGTGGCTCTCCATTGTCGAGGGCCGGGCCGAACTACACGACGCAACCAATCTGTGGGGCGACGATTCCTACGCGACTCAGGAGCGGGTGCGCGAGGCTCTGGGTGAGCCGAAGGCCCGCGTGGCCTGCATTGGCCTGGCGGGCGAAACCAGGGTCAAAATGGCCGCCGTGATGAACGACCACGGGCGCGCCGCCGGCCGCACCGGGATGGGCGCGGTGATGGGGTCGAAGAATCTCAAAGCCATCGGCGTGCGTGGCTCCGCTAAAGTCCCCCTGGCCGACCCCGATGGGTTTAAGGATGTGGTCCGGGGAATCATCGTGGGCCTGGGCGAAGATATGCAGGCCATGTCATTCCAGTTGGCCGGTACCGCCGGCAGCGTGGACATACTACTGATGTACGGCGACATGCCCATCCGCTACTACCAGCAGGGGGAGTGGGAGGGGGCGGGCAACCTCTCCGGCGTGCTGATGACGGATCAATACCTGAACAAGGGCACTGCCTGCTATCGCTGCCCTATTGCCTGCGGCCGCGAGACCCGGGCTCCTCACTACGGTGTGGAAAGGGTGGACGGTCCCGAGTACGAGACGCTGGGCGCGTTTGGCTCGCTGGCGATGGTGGATGACCTGGAGGCGGTCATCTACGCCGGACACCTGTGCAACGTCTATGGCCTCGACACCATCAGCACCGGCTGCACCATCGCGCTGGCCTGCGAGATGTTCGAGCGCGGCATCCTCAGCCCGGCCGATGTGGGCGACCTGGGGTTGCCCCCTTCCCCTGCGAGGGGAGGGGGCGGGGGAGGGGTCATCCGCTACGGCGACGTTCGGATGACCCATCGGTTGATCGAGATGATAGCCCACCGCGAGGGCTTCGGCGACGCGCTGGCCGAGGGGAGCGCTGCGCTGGCTGAGCGGTTCGGCGCGGGGGAGTTGGCGGTGACTGTCAACCGGCTGGAGGTGCCGATGCACGACCCGCGTGCGTTCGCCGGCCTGGCCGTGTCCTACGCCCTCTCCCCCCGTGGGGCCTGCCACATGGAGGGCGACATGTACAGCGTGGACATGGGCATGGGGCCGGCCTTCGAACTGGACATTCTCCCCGGCGACCGTTTCGAGGTGACGGAGGAGAAAGGCCGCATCGCGGCGCGACAGCAGGCCTGGCGCAACTTGTACAACGCGATCAACCTGTGCCAGTTCCAGAACCCCGGCGTCGAGCGGCTCCTGGCGGCGCTGAACGGCGTGACGGGCTGGGACCTGGAGGCCGGGGACCTGATGACACTTGGCAAGCGTATCGTCACGCTCAAGCGGATGCTCAACCTGCGCCGGGGCCTCACCCGCGCCGACGACCGGTTGCCCGACCTGCTGCTGAAGCCGCTGGACGACGGCGGGACCGAGGGAATGGTCCCCGACGTGGATGTCCTTCTTTCCAGCGCCTACGCCGAGTACGGCTGGGACCCGGAGACGGGCAAGCCCACGCAAGAGACGCTGGAGAGGTTGGGGCTGGGTTTCGTTGCCGATGGGCTGTGCTCGACCTGAGCGGCCTGTTCCAGTACGCTCTGGAGGAGGCCCTCGAAGACCAGTCGCTGCATTGAGAAACCTCCCGAAGGTTCGGAGCCTTCGGGAGGTTCCCGACTCCCAGTTCCGTCCGGTCGAAGACCGGGCGGTTTGTGATTTCTGGGAGGCCGGGGCAGTATAGTACTAATTTCCTATTGCGCCAATCTTAAAATTTCTGCCAGGTACTGGACAGAAACGAGAAAACGATGTATAATGTGGGTGTTTGTGGAGAAGGGTGGAGCAAAGTGGGATAACTGCCCTGCAAAGTGCCACGCTGTTGCTCCCACGTGGGGGAATGCGACACTATGTTTCTGGGAGAGTTCGTCCACACCGTTGACGAGAAAGGGCGGTTGACCATCCCCGCCAGGTTTCGGGCCGACCTGGATGCAGGTCTCGTCGTCACTCGTGGAATTGATCGCTGCCTGGCGATTTATTCCATGGAGGAATGGAGCCAGTTGGCGAAGCAAGTGAGTGCTTTGCCGATGACCGACCGGCGTGCTCGTGCCTTCCGCCGCCTGGTCTTCGCTAACGCCTCAGACGCTACCCCCGATAAGCAAGGTCGTGTGCTGATTCCCCCGCGCTTGCGAGAGTATGCTGGTCTCGATGGCGAGGTCGTCGTCACCGGGCTCAACACCTACATCGAGGTGTGGAACCAGGATTCCTGGAGTGAAGAGCGCGAGCGTGTTGAGGGAGACGGCGCGAACATTGAGGGATGGGCAGCCCTGGGTATCTGACCGGTGAGGAGTCCATCTCGGCTATATTGTGCTGGTGAACTTTGTACACAGCGAAAGAGGGAGGTGGGGTATCCACATCCCTGTTCTTTTCCAAGCGGTGCTCGATGGCCTGCAGGTCAGACCGGGTGGCCGGTATATAGATGCGACGGTGGGCGGGGGCGGGCACGCAGTCGGGATACTGGCAGCTTCGTCCCCCGATGGATGTCTCCTGGGCCTGGATCGGGACTCTGAAGCGGTGGATGTGGCCGGTGTTCGGTTGGCCGACTACACTGGGCGGGTTGTGCTTATGCATAGTTCCTTCAGCCGCCTGGCAGAGGTCGCGCATGCGTGTCGCTTCGTCCCCGCAGATGGTGTCCTGTTTGATTTGGGGTTCTCCTCACTCCAACTGGCCGATCCCACTCGCGGCTTCGCTTTTATGACAGATGGGCCGCTCGACATGCGTTTCGACTCGGCGAAGGGTGGTCCCACTGCGGCTGCGCTGGTTAACCATCTTTCGCTCGAAGAACTGACAGCATTGTTGTACCGGTACGGTGAGGAGAGGCAGGCACACCGCATCGCGGAGGCGATTGTTGCTGCCCGCCCGCTTCACACGACGAAGGAGTTAGCTGCCGTCGTCGAGCGGGTCGTTGCTCCCTCCCGCCTCAGGGGGGCTGGGGGTGGACGGGTGCAGCGCAGGCGTATCCACCCGGCCACGCGCACGTTCCAGGCGTTGCGTATCGCCGTCAACGACGAACTGGCCGCGCTAGAAGCGGCGTTGCCCCAGGCCGTGGAAATACTTGCCCCTGGTGGTCGGCTGGCAGTGATCGGTTTTCACTCGCTGGAAGATCGGCTGGTAAAGCATTTTCTGCGTCGGGAGAGCCGTGATTGCATTTGCCCGCCGGAGGTGCCAGTATGCGTCTGTGACCATCAGGCCACGCTGCGGTTGGTCACGCGCAAGCCCATTCGGCCAACGGCGGACGAGATTGCTGCTAACCCACGGGCTCGCTCAGCGCGGCTGAGGGTGGCGGAGCGGATGTAGAGGCAACCCTTGCGGTTGTCCTAAGGGTGGGGGCTATGTCTGATTTTGTGCAGTGGGTGACACATGGGGTCAAGCGCGGTCGGTTTGAGGTGGGCTCGCGCACAGCTCTCTACTTTTTCGCGCTTGTCGTGGTGCTGACGCTGACGGCGGCTCTCTACTTGATGTTGGTCAGTCAGACGGCAGCTCGAGGTCGTCACATCCAGCAGTTGCAGGCGGAGTTGTTCAGGTTCCAGAGGGAGAACGAGCAACTGGAGGTGGAGATTGCCAGGGAGAGCTCAATCCACCGCCTTTGGGAGCGGGCGATTGAGCTGGGCTTCGCAGCGGCTGAACGATTGGAGTTTCTCCCTTTGGCCGATGTCTACTAATCGTTAGCCGGCAGTTGTTGGCAGGTAGCCGTCTCCCGCTGGCTGCTAACTGCCAATGGCTGACTGCTGGGCTTCAGGAGGGTGTTTTGATGGCAGAAGGACCGCGACGGCGTCTGCGGCTGGTGAGCACACTGTTGATTGGCATCGTGGTTGTTATTGTGGCTCAGTTGGCGCAGGTGCAGATTGTGGATCACCACTTCTACAAGGATTGGTTAGAGGAGCAGCTTAAGCGGCCTATCGCGATAGCCGAGCCCCCACGGGGCGTGATCCGCGACCGGAACGGTAATTTGCTGGCAGGGAACGGGGTGATGTATTCCATCGAGGCGGACACGGCCTACGTGGTGGATGCTCTTACGGCGGCTGCGACAATGGGGCCGTTGCTGCACATGCCAGCCGCTCGCATCGAGCAGTTGCTGCGCAGCGAGGCCCCGTGGGTCCAAATCGTTTCTCCGGTGTCAAAAGAGGTGGGAGAACAGATTATGGCCCTGGAGATTCGGGGCATCACGGTCAAGCCTCTGTGGGTGCGGGAGTACCCGGAAGGCCGGCTGGCTTCGCACGCCATCGGCTTTTGCAATGTCGAAGGCGCGGGCTTTTACGGTGTTGAGGGGTTCTACGATGCGCTACTGCAGCCAAAGCAGGTGGAGTGGGAGGGGCTGGTAGACCCGGCCAGTGAACAAATCCCCTGGGTTATGGCTGCTGTCGCGCTGCCTCAACCAGGGGCCGAGTTGGTACTGACGCTCGACCGGACCATACAGTCCTTGGTCGAGGAGGAACTGGCGCGCTCGGTGCAGGAATGTCAGGCCGAGGGGGGCACGATCATAGTGATGGACCCTCGCACCTTTGAGATTCTGGCGCTGGTCAGTCTGCCCAGTTATGACCCAGGGCGGTACAATGACTTCTATGTTCTTGATCCACTCCCCTTTGAGGATCCGGCTGTGAGCCAACAGTACGAGCCTGGCTCTGTGTTCAAGGTCCTGACGGTGGCCGCTGCGCTCGATACGGGGCTGGTGACGCCGGAAACGACCTACTACGACCAGGGCTGGATTGAGGTAGGGGGGCTAGTGGTGAGGAACGCCTTCCGCGAGGCGGATCATGAGCACACGGTGACTGACATCCTGATCCACTCGCTCAACGTGGGAACGGTTTGGCTGAGCACCCAGATGGGGCCGGACATATTTTACCGTTACGTGCTGGCGTTCGGCATCGGGCGACCGACGGGAGTTGGCCTGGCCGGGGAGGTAGCCGGCCAGTTGTGGCTGCCGGAGGATTACGAGCGATGGCACGACTCTAACCTCGGGACGAATGCTTTCGGGCAGGGGCTGGCGGTGACTCCGCTCCAGATGATCGTTGCGGTAGCGACAGTGGCCAACGACGGGGCACGGCTGCGGCCCCACATTGTGGGCCAGCGCATTGCTCCCGATGACACGGTCTCCACTTTCCGGCAAGCGGTCGAAGCGCAGGTGATTTCCCCGCAGACGGCGCGTATGGTGACGGAGATGATGGTGCGGACGGTAGAGGAGGGGGTGCCCCAGGCCCGGGTGGAGGGCTACCGTGTCGCGGGCAAGACGGGCACAGCGCAGATTCCCATCCCCGGGGGGTACGACAAGGAGGAGACGATCGCCTCCTTTGTTGGATTTGGGCCGGTGCCTGATCCACAACTCATTATCCTGGTCAAGTTGGATCGGCCAAAGACATCGCCCTGGGGTTCCAAGACGGCAGCGCCGGCGTTCCAGAGGCTGGCGGCCCGGCTGTTTGTGGTTCTGGGCATCCCGCCTGATGGTACACAGGTGGCGGAGATAGCAAGGTGAGCACAGGTACATCTGCTTGCAGCCCTCGTCTTGCTCAATCTCGAGGGCGGCTGACGCTGGCGGACGTAATTGAGGGATTGACAGGAACCCGGCCGAGGGCGTTGAAGCAGCCGGTTTCGAGGACGGTGATAGATTCGCGGCTGGTCGAGCCTGGTGCGTTGTTCATCGCGCTTAAGGGTGAACATGCGGATGGTCATGATTACGTCATTGATGCTTTCTCGCGGGGTGCGGTGGCGGCGATTGTCGAGCGGGATGTGGGGGATGAAGTGCTGACGCTGGATCTGACCGACCCGGCCATGACGTTGCCCAGTGTCTGGTCGCTGCCCTTGGTGCTTAAGACGGCAGATAGTCTCCATGCACTTCAGCAGGTGGCGACCTTCTGGCGGCGGCAGCACAGCGTGCGCGTCGTCGGTATCACGGGGAGTGTGGGGAAGACGACGACGAAGGAGCTGACGGCAGCGGTGTTGGCGCGCCGTTACGTCACGCTCAAGAGCGAGGCTAGTTACAACAATGAGATTGGCTTGCCGTTGACGTTGATGCACTTGACGGACGAGCACGAGCGCGCCGTGTTGGAGTTGGGAATGTACGACGTGGGTGAGATCGCTGACTTGGCCTGCATCGCGCAGCCTCACGTCGGCGTTGTGACCATTATCGGGCTGGTGCACCTGGAGCGGGCTGGCACGCTTGAGCGTATCGTGGAGGCCAAGACAGAACTGGTCGAATCGCTGCCACCGGCCCCCGAGGGTGTGGCGATTCTTAACTATGACGACGAGCGTGTGCGAGGGATGGCGCAGGCGACCCAGGCCCGCGTGTTCTATTATGGCCTCTCGCCTGAAGCGGATCTGTGGGCCGACCGTATCGAAGGTCTGGGACTGAACGGGATTCGCTTCCAGCTTCACTACCGTCTGCCCCCCTCCCCCACCTTCCCCCCCAAAGTTGGGGGGGACCGGGGGGGGGCGGGAGGGGCCGGGGGTGGGGGCGAGACGCTGTACGTGAGGATTCCACTCCTGGGGCGACATTCCGTCCACACTGCGCTGCGGGCGGCGGCGGTGGGTCTGGTCGAGGGACTGACCTGGCAAGAGATTATTGAAGGTTTGCGGGAACCGTCAGCGCAACTGCGGCTGATGGCGGTGCCGGGGCCCAAGGGCGCGACCATCCTGGACGACACGTACAACGCCAGCCCGGCCTCAACCATTGCCGCGCTCAACCTGTTGGATGAACTGGACGGGCGCAAGATTGCCGTCCTGGGCGACATGTTGGAGTTGGGCGACTATGAGTGGGAGGGGCACGAGAAGGTGGGAATGCGGGCGCTGGAGGTGGCCGATGTGCTCATCACGGTTGGGCCTCGGGGGCGGGTCATTGGCGAGACGGCGTTGCGTTGGGGCATGCCAGCCGACCATGTGCACATCGTTGAGGAGAATACTGAGGCGGTCGCGTTGCTGGAGCGGATGGTGACGGGCGACGATGTGATTCTGGTCAAGGGTTCGCGGGCGATGCAGATGGAAGAGATTGTCAACGCGCTGGGGCCCAAGTTGGAGAACGAGTGATGGAATTCGCGTTGGTCCTGGCGAGCATCTCGTTCTTGCTGGCAGTGGTGTGGGGCCCGCTCCTCATTCGTATCCTGCGCCACTATGACATCGGCAAGCGCATCCGCATTGACGGCCCACGCGGTCACCAGACCAAACTGGGGACGCCGACGATGGGTGGGTTGATGATCGTTGTGCCGGTGCTGCTCATCACGGTGGCGCTCAATATTTACAATCTGCTGGGGCGGACGGTGATCGGGCGCTCGATCCTGGTGCCGCTGGGGGTGATGTTGGCCTACGCGCTCATCGGCGCCATGGATGACGTCGCCGGAGTGCGGGGGATGCGGCGCGGCGAGGGGTACCCGGCGCGGCGGAAGATCGTGTGGGAGGTGCTGCTGACGCTGGGGGTCGCGGTGACTATGCTGGTGATGCGCATGCAATTTGCGGGGCAGGTGGGCGTCCCGGGGGTGCGGCGGGCGGTTAACCTGGGCTGGGCGTGGGTGCCTATCGCGGCGTTCGTGATCTTAAGCTCGGCCAACGCGGTCAATCTGACCGACGGGTTGGATGGGCTGGCGGGAGTCATCGTCGCCAGTGCCTTCGTCGCCTACGGTGTGATTGCCTTGCTGCAGGAGCAGTATTACCTGGTGCATTTTTGCTTTACCCTGGTGGGGGCGTGCTTCGCTTTCCTGTGGTACAACGCCCACCCGGCACAGATGTTTATGGGCGACACGGGCAGTCTGGCGCTGGGGGCGACGTTGGGGGCGGTGGCGCTGATGACCGGGCAGTGGCTGCTGTTGCCAGTGGTGGCGTTGGTCCCCGTGGCCGAGACAATATCGGTTATTTTGCAAGTGCTCTATTTCAAATACACCAAGCGCAGGTTCGGCCAGGGGCGGCGGTTGTTCAAAATGAGCCCCCTGCATCACCACTTCGAGTTGCTGGGCTGGTCGGAGACGCAGGTGGTGCAGCGTTTCTGGCTGGTGGAACTGCTGGCGGCGATGGCCGGTGTGGCGCTGGCGTTGTGGTAGTCTCAGTGTAAACAAGGAGGAGTGCGATGAAGACCGGATTATTGTGGTTTGACGACGACCCGCGTAAGCAGTTGGAGGAGAAGGTACTGAGAGCGGCGACGCACTACGAACGCAAGTACGGACAGCCGCCCAACCTATGCTTTGTCCATCCCAGCACCTTCAATGGGCATGGGAGGCAGGGCCGGCTCCGCACCAATGGAGTGGAGGTCCGCCCCGGCCGCTCGATCCTGCCGGATCACTTCTGGCTGGGAGTGGCTGAGGAAGCAATGGCTCAATGAACAATGAACCAATGAACAACCGGCGAGGCGAGGTGTCTCCATTGTTCATTGAATCATTGAATCATTGTTCATTGCGCCGCAGGCGGGTGGTGATCCTTGGCCTGGCACGGCAGGGGACGGCGTTGGCGCGCGTCCTGGTGCAGGCCGGGGCCGAGGTCACGGTCTCAGACCTGCAGGATGAGGCTGCGCTGGCTGACCGGTTGGAGGAATTGGCAGGCCTGTCCATTCGCTACGTGCTGGGTAAGCATCCACTCAGCCTGCTGGACGAGGCCGACCTGTTGTGCCTTAGCGGAGGGGTGCCGGTGGACGTGTCCATCGTCGTGGAAGCGCAGCGGCGCGGTATCCCGCTGAGCAACGACGCGCAGCTCTTCCTGGAACAATGCCCGGCCCCGGTCATCGGTATCACCGGCTCGGCCGGCAAGACGACGACGACAGCGCTGGTAGGGGAGATGTGCCGCGCGGCCTCCCCCCCCTCATCCCCCCCAATGGGGGGGAAAGAGGGGGGGCAACCCCCAATGGGGGGGAAAGAGGGGGGGCAACCCCCAATGGGGGGGAAAGAGGGGGGGCAACCCCCAGTGGGAGGGAAAGGGGGGGGGCAACCCCCAGTGGGGGGGAAAGAGGGAAGGAGGAGGGTCTGGGTGGGGGGCAACATCGGTAACCCGCTTATCGCCGACCTGGGCCGAATCCAGCCCGACGACTGGGTAGTGATGGAACTCTCCAGTTTCCAGTTGGAGATTATGGCGACCAGTCCACACGTTGCGGCGGTGCTCAACATCACGCCCAATCACCTGGACCGGCACAAGACGATGGATGCATACATTGCCGCTAAGCGGAACGTCGTGGCTCACCAGAAGCCGGAGGATTTCGCGCTTCTGGGCTATGACGATGCCAACGCCAGATCGCTGGCGCTGGAGACAGCGGCGCACCTGTTCTGGTTCAGCGGCAGGGCTGAGGTGGATGAGGGAGCATTCAAGACAAATGGCGAGTTGACGCTGCGGTTGAGCGGCGCGTTTCCTCCCGCATCGGGGGGGCCGGGGGGGGTAGATCGCGTGATCTGCCAGGCTTCGGAGGTGCGTCTGCTGGGGCGACACAATCTGCTGAATGTGCTGGCGGCGTGTGCACTGGCTGGGGTGGCTGGCGTGCCGGTGGAAGCGATGCGGCAGGTCGCCACGACCTTCACTGGGGTTGAGCACCGGCTGGAGTTGGTGCGTGAATTGAATGGCGTGTGCTGGTACGATGATTCGATCGCCACGGCCCCAGAGCGGTCGCTGGCAGCGTTGCGCTCGTTCGAGGAACCAATCGTGCTCCTTGCTGGCGGGCGCGATAAGAAACTGCCCTGGGATGAGTTCGCCGACGAGACGGTGCGGCGAGTGCGGCACCTGGTGACGTTTGGGGAGGCAGGGCCGATGATAGCACGGGTGGTGGAGGAGAGTCTGAGCGCCGCCCCCCCTCTTTCCCCCCCAATGGGGGCCCCCCCTCTTTCCCCCCCATTGGGGGGGATGAAGGGGGGGAGGATGGAGGGGATCACGCAGGTAGGTACGTTGGAAGAAGCAGTGGAGGCGGCCGCGCATCTAGCCCAACCGGGTGAGGTGGTGCTGCTTTCACCTGGAGGCACCAGCTTCGACGCCTTCCGCGATTTCGCCGAGCGGGGGGATAGGTTCAAGGAGCTGGTGCGGGGGCTGTAGATCGCGGGTTGCAGGAGAGCACGGGTGCAGGAGGCGTGAAGCAGAAAGGCAGAGAGGGGAGAGGATGGCGGCAGGAGCAAGAGCGCGGCAGAGGACAGGGCCGGTGGAGCGGTCCAGGCGGGCGCACGCCAGCCCCGATTACGTGCTGGCGCTGGCAGTGGCCGGGTTGGTCATCATTGGGTTGATGATGGTCTACAGCGCGACCTTCGACTGGTCGTACCAGGAGTATGGGAGTTCCTTTCACATCGCGTCACGGCAGTTTCTCTGGGTCGGCCTTGGCGTGGTTGTGCTGCGGGTGATTGCGGCTGTACCTTACGATCGGTGGCGGCAGTTGGCGCTGCCAGTGATGGGGGGAGCGCTGCTGCTGCTGGTTTTAGTGCTCTTTGTAGGGGGCGAGCGCTTCGGCGCACGGCGGTCGTTTTTTAACGGTTCGATTCAGCCTGGTGAACTGGTGAAACCGGCGCTGGTGATCTATATCGCGGCCTGGTTGGCCTCCAAGGGGGATCAGATCCGTGACGTGACCTACGGGCTGGTGCCGTTTGCTGTACTGATCGGCGTGGTGGCCGGCCTGATCGTGATGCAGCCGGACGTGAGCACGGCGACGTTGATCGTGATAACCGCGCTGGCGATGTTCTTTTTCGCTGGCGCCGATATCTTCCAACTGGCTGTTGGCGGCGCGATCAGCGGCGTCACGTTTTTTGTGTTGATCAATCAACTGCCTCACGCCAGACAGCGTATTGATGAGTACCTGCTTATCTGGCGCGACCCAACGCACGTCGGGTATCACATCCAGCAGGCGCTGATCGCTTTGGGCAGCGGCGGCCTGTTCGGCGTAGGGTTGGGGCAGGGACAGCAGAAGTTGGGCTATTTACCGGCTCCGCATACAGATAGCATCTTCGCCGTGCTGGGTGAGGAGTTGGGCTTTGTGGGCTGCCTGGTGGTGATCGGTTTGTTTATCCTCCTGGCTCATCGTGGTTTCAAGATCGCGACGGAAGCTCCAGATGCCTTCGCTGCTCTTATGGCGTGCGGCATCACTTGTTGGCTGACTTTCCAGGCGTTGGTCAACATCGCGGTGATGACGGGATTGGTTCCCTTCACCGGGGTTGTGCTGCCTTTCATCAGTTCCGGTGGCTCTGCGATGGTGGTTTCACTGGCTGGTGTGGGACTGTTGCTGAGTGTTTCACGAGGCAGGCCTGTTGGAAAACGAGGAAAACGGGGGAAACAGGGAAAACGGCAGGGGGCGGGTGGGGGACGTGCGAGTCTGGATCGCAGGGGGGGGAACCGGGGGACACGTCTATCCCGGTCTGGCCGTCGTACAGGCGCTGGTCGCTGAGGGGCGAGAAGCAAGAAACAAGAGGCAAGAGGTAACGGGTCCCTTGTCTACTTGTCTATTCCCCGCAGTGGAGGTCCTGTATGTCGGCGGAGAGGGGGGCGTGGAGCAGCGGCTGGTCACGCGAGCCGGGTTGCGCTTCGTGGGGGTGCCGGCGGGCGGGGTGCACGGGTTGGCCCCCTGGTGGGCGATATGGAACCTGATCAAGTTGATGCGAGGGTGGGGGGCTGCGTACCGGCTGGGATGTCGGGAGCGGCCGGCGGTGCTGTTTGCAACCGGAGGATATGCCAGCATACCGGTGGCGTTGGCAGCCTGGGTGTTGCGGGTTCCCATCCTGGTTTACCTGCCCGACATCGAGCCGGGTCTGGCGATGCGCTTTATCGCCCACCTGGCGGCGCGGGTGGCGGTGACGGTGGAGGATTCGTGCTCCTACTTCCCGGCCCGCAAGGTGGTGGTAACAGGCTACCCGGTGCGAGCCGAGTTTGACGGGCTTGATCGGGCAGGGGCGATGGCCTCGTTGGGATTGGTGCCCGGCGATCCGGTGCTGTTGGTGATAGGGGGAAGCCGGGGAGCGCGCAGCATCAACCAGGCGTTGATCGGGGTGTTGGAGCAGGTGCTGGAACTGGCGCAGGTGGTGCACGTGAGTGGGGAACTGGACTGGCCATGGGTGGCAGAACGGTGTGAAACGCTGCCGGCGGCGCTGAAGGCCCGCTACCACGCCTTTCCCTATCTGCATGAGGAGATAGGCTCTGCGCTGGCAGCCGCGGACCTGGCGGTCTGCCGGGCGGGGGCCTCGACGCTGGGCGAGTTACCTTTCTTTGGGCTGCCTGCGGTACTGGTGCCGTATCCGCACGCCTGGCGCTACCAGCGGATCAACGCCGAGTGGCTGGCCGGGCAGGGAGCGGCGGTTGTCCTGAAGGATGAGCGACTGGACAAGGAGTTGTTGCCCACGGTGCGTGGCCTGCTGGTGGACCGGGAGCGGTTGGCGCGGATGCGGGAGCGGATGCGGGCGCTGGCTCGCCCTGATGCAGCAGCACGGCTGGCAAGAGAACTGCACAGGCTGATACGGAGGGATGCGACGTGGTGCCACTAAACACTGTTTTGGGGGGATTTATTCTAGTTTTTGGCCTGATGGGGGCCTTGCGGGGATGGGCCAAAGAGATACTTGTCTTGTTCAGTGCCATCGTAGCGCTGTCTATGCGCCTGATTTTTAGCAAATATGTCCCCTTTATCAAAGACGTTCTTAACCGTCCTCCGATGGAACAGTTCTATATATACACTGGTCTACTCATCTTTATGACTATCGCTGGGTACGCTGGCCCTGTGGTCTCTGCCCGCCTGGCAGGTAAGGCCGCGCGGGAGAAGTTACAGGATATTCTTTTGGGTGCCATTATCGGGGCTGTGAACGGATATATGATTGTGGGCACGATATGGTATTTTCTCCACCGTGCCGGTTACGGTGTCTGGGGCATCCAGCCCCCCCCCGCTGGGTCTGCGGCAGAGCTAGTTGTTGAGTATCTTCCGCTGATGTGGCTGACCGACCCGTTGCTCCTGACCGTCTTTGCGCTTGCGTCCGTTTTTGTGGTAATCGTAGTTGTTTAGTCGTGTTCCTATGAAAGGCGTATTCGACAAACGCATTCATCTGATAGGCATCGGCGGGGCAGGGCTTTCGGCCATCGCTCGCGTGCTGATGGAACGGGGGGCAGAGGTCTCTGGCTCCGATCTGGTGCTTTCGCCGGTCGCGGAGGCGTTGGCGCGAGATGGAGCGCGGGTCTTCACCGGGCACCGGGCGGAAAACGTGGCCGGTGCTGAGTTGGTCGTCATATCCTCGGCGGTGCCTGCATCCAACGTCGAGGTGCAGGCGGCGCAGGTGGCTGGTATCCCGGTGTTGAAACGGCCGGAGTTTCTCGGGCAGATGATGAACGGGCGGCTGGTGGTGGCGGTGGCCGGTACACACGGTAAGACGACAATGACGGCGATGATCGCCTCCATTCTCCTGGAGGCCGGGCGCGATCCGACTTTTATCGTCGGCGGGGTGATCGCAGGGTTGGGGACGAACGCCCGCGCGGGAGAGGGGCCACTATTCGTCATCGAGGCGGACGAGTACGACCGCACCTTCCTCAGCCTGACACCCAGAGTGGCAGTGGTGAGCATCGTCGAGCACGACCACCCGGACTGCTATCCGACTTTTGCCGATTTCCGGGCTGCGTTTGAGGAGTTCACGGCACTGGTGCCGCGTGGTGGGCTGCTAGCGGTCGGCTGGGATGACCCGGTGGCGCGGGAACTTGGCGAGCGACGGCGGGCTGCGGGGACACCGGTGGCATTCTTTGGGTTAAGGGAGGGGGCGGAGTGGCGGGCTGAGGAGGTGCGGCCCAACTTCGCCGGAGGTGTGGATTTTCTGGCTGTGCACAGAGGCGAGGTGCTGGGGTTGGTGCGGTTGCGGGTGCCCGGCGCCCACAATGCCTCCAACGCGATGGCGGCCCTGGCGGTGGCGGACTCTCTCGACGTCCCCTTTCGTGTAGCGAGGATTGCGCTGACCGGATTTCGCGGGGTGGGGCGGCGCTTCGAGGTCAAGGGCGAGGCCGGTGGTGTGGTCG
>CAYPOY010000065.1:0-20462 GCA_964412395.1 uncultured Anaerolineales bacterium
GGCTATTTAGTATTTTGGATTTTAAACTGTGTATTGTGCTGAGTAATAATAACTATGGACATACAAAACTGGCGCGGGTGGGGGTGGGGAACGCTGGACCAGGACTACTCACTGGAGGGCCGCCCTGCCTTCTGGCCTATGCTCCAAAAGTGGCTCGAACTGCCCGATGAGGCGATCGAGCACGAGATGCTGCCCATCCCCCTTGAGGAGATTCCGCTGCGGCCGCCACGCCTGGACGGCCCACTGCTCTCATCTCTGCGCAAACTGCTGGGTGAGGAGACGGTGCGTACCGACAGGCAGACCCGCGTTGAGCACGCCTACGGCAAATCCTACCGCGACCTGATCCGCGTCCGCGCTGGCCACATCCCCCATCCCCCAGATGCCGTCGTCTACCCCGCCGACCAGGGACAGATCGTCTCCCTGTTGGCGTGGGCCACCGACCGTGACATCGCGGTCATTCCCTTCGGCGGTGGCAGTTCTGTCCTGGGTGGCGTCGAGCCAGCCCCCGGCGACCGCCCCACGATCACCCTCGATCTGGCCCGGCTGGATCGCGTGCTTTCGGTGGACCCGGTCTCACGCACGGCCCGCATCCAGGCCGGCGCGACTGGCCCGGAAGTGGAGGCCCAACTGAACGCCCAGGGCTTCACGCTGGGCCACTTTCCTCAATCCTTCGAGTTCTCTGCCCTCGGCGGCTGGATCGCCACCCGCTCGGCAGGTCAGAACTCTATCGGCTACGGTAAGATCGAGGCACTAACCCAGGCCGTGCGGGTCGTCACCCCGGTGGGTATCATTGAGACGAAGGATACGCCTGCTACTGCCGCCGGCCCCAGCCTTCTGGAACTGCTCATCGGTTCTGAGGGCACCTACGGCGTCATCACTGAGGCCACGATGCATATTCACCCATTGCCGGCGGTGCAGGACTACCGTGGCATCCTCTTCCACAGCCTGGAGGACAGCGTCGCCGCTTTCCGTGACCTGATGCAGAGCCAGACTCTGCATCCGGCCATCGTACGCCTGTCGGACGCGCCTGAGACTGCCACCCAAGTTGTGATGAGCCATGAGCATCATGGCCTGCGCCGATTGACTGACAACCTGACCGAGTGGTACATGAAGGTGCAGGGATATGATCTGACCACAGGCAGCACCTTGATGCTGTTGGGTTTCGACGGGGACGCCAAATGGACCGTTCAGCAGTGGAACCTGGCGCTGAGAATATGCGGTGACCATCGGGGCCTCTCGCTGGGGCGGGCAGTGGGGCGGTCGTGGATGCGCGACCGCTACGCCCAGCCCTATCTGCGCGATACGCTTCTCAGTCACGGCGTCATGGTGGACACACTGGAGACGGCCACTACCTGGTCGAACCTGATGCACCTCTACGAGGCTATGATCAGCGCGATGAAGGGGACCATCGCTGCCACCGGCGGCGGCCCGGGCTACGTGATGACCCACATCTCTCACGCCTACGAGTACGGCGCTTCGCTCTACTCGACCTTTCTGGGCTGCCAGGTGCCTGACCCCAGCTCGCTGGTTAGACAGGCCCAGTGGCAGGCAGTCAAGCAGGCCACCACTGAGGCCATCTTGGCCGCTGGCGGTACGCTGACCCATCACCATGGCGTAGGCCACGACCATGCACCTTGGCTTGAGGAAGAAGTCGGCCTACTGGGTGTGAAAGTGCTACGGACACTCAAGCAGACTTTTGATCCCACTGGCACCCTGAATCCTGGCATCCTGCTGCTTTCGTAAAGGAGAGACGAGCATGGCGGAAACTTCCCCGAACCGCTCCTTCTCTGCTGCTATCCGCCAGGAGAATGTAGATCGCCTGGCCCAGGAGGAGTTTGATCTGTTGATCATCGGTGGTGGCATCACCGGCGTGGCGGTGGCCCGCGATGCGGTGATGCGTGGCTTCCACACCGCCCTGGTTGAAAAGGGCGATTTTGGCAGCGGCACCAGCAGTCGCTCTACGCGGCTCATCCACGGTGGCATCCGCTACCTGGAATACGGCGAATTCAAGTTGGTGTTCGATGCCTGCAGCGAGCGGCGTATAATGCGCAAGATTGCCCCCCGACTGGTGCGCCCGTTGCCCTTCCTTTACCCACTCTATCGGGGACAGAAACCGGCCCCCTGGAAACTCCGCGCCGGGATGGTACTGTACGACGCGCTGAGTCTCTTTCGTAACGTGCAAAACCACCGCTGGCTGCGCCCAGCAGAGGTGCAGCAACGCGAGCCGCTGGTTGCCGGGCGGGGTCTGCTTAGCGCCGGCCGCTACTACGACGCCCAGGTGAACGATGCCCGCTTGACGCTGATGACCGCCAAGGCTGCCCATCTCCACGGCACGGTGATGACCAACTACGCCCGCGTAGTCAGACTGATGAAAGCGGGAGGACGTGTCGTCGGCGCCCACGTCCTGGATAAAATCAACGGGCGGGAGGTCGAGGTCCGGGCCAGGATCGTCGTAAATGCTACCGGCGTCTGGACGGACGATGTCCTGGAACTGGACGAGCGCCGCAAGAACCCGATGATCCGTCCAACCAAAGGTGTTCACCTGCTGGTTCCCCGTGCACGGCTAAACAGCCAGCACGCCGTTATATTTACCGTTCCTCGGGACAGGCGACACATCTTCCTCATTCCCTGGGGCGACTTCGCTCTTATCGGCACCACCGATACCGACTACCAAGGCGACCTGGACAACCCTGCCGCCACCCTGGACGACGTTGAGTATCTGCTGGAGGCGGTACTGCACACTTTTCCCGGTGTGCAGCTTAAGCGCGACGACATCATTAGCACTTTTGCCGGTCTGCGCCCACTCGTATCTGCCCCAGGCAGCCCGTCCACGCTCTCCCGTGTACATGTGATTGTGGAGAATCCATCTGGCCTTATCACCATCGCAGGCGGCAAACTGACCACACACCGGCTGATGGCCCGTCAACTGACCGACTGGCTCCAGAAGAGACTGGCAGAGGAGTTTGGCATCCATGCTCGATCCGAGTGCCGCACCAAAGAACCCCTGGAGAGCGCACAGATCGAGTATGTGCGAGTGAGCGGTGTGGATGAACAGGTTAGCAAGCATCTACTGGATGCCTATGGCAGTGACGCCACGTGGGTGCTGGCCTACGCGGAGGAGAACTCTCGCCTGGGGGAGCGTATCGTGCCGGAATTATCCTACCTGATGGCAGAGGCTCTCTATGCTGTACAACACGAGATGGCGCTGACGCTGTGCGATGTGTTTGTCCGACGCACTCATATGATCTACGAGACGAGGGATGGGGGAGTAGGGCAGGCTCGTGCTGTGGCCGAACTGATGGCCCCACGCCTGGGCTGGGACGAGGTGGAGATCGAGCGCCAGGTGGCCGACTACGCCGCACAAGTGGCCATCACCCAGGATTGGCGGGAGGGGTAAACTTGGCTTCTGAGGCAACATAGGTATAATTACCTCGAATCACTATAAAGAGGTATTGTGTATGGAGATTACATGGTACGGACAAACCTGTTTTCGGCTGAGCGAGCGGGGTCAGGCGACTGTCGTGACCGACCCCTATCCGCCTGACACCGGCCTTACCTTTCCCCGACCCCGCGCCAATATCGTCACCGCAAGCTACGATGATCCCCAGTGTCGCTACACATCTGGCGTGCGGGGACCGTTCAAATTACTGGATGGCCCCGGCGAGTACGAAATCGGCGGCGTGTTTATCACCGGCATCTCCACCTTTGCCGATGGCAAGCGTGGAGCTTCGCGTGGCCTGAATACGGTCTTCACCTTTAACTTCGGCGGCCTGACTATATGTCACCTGGGGAGGCTGGGCCACGTGCCCGCTCAATCTCAAGTGGAGAACCTGGGCACCGTGAATATCCTGCTTGTGCCCGTGGGAGGCAGCGGAAGCCTCAGCCCTGCCCGGGCCTCCGAGGTCATAAGCCTCTTCGAGCCAAGTCTAGTCATCCCGATGTACTACAAGGTGCGGGGGCTGAAAGTCAGCCTCGGCACCCTGGGTCGCTTTCTGAAAGAGATGGGCCTGGAGAAGGTGGACAGCCAGGAGGTGCTCAAGATCAGCCGGACCAGCCTGTCAGAGGAAACTCACATCGTCGTCCTGGAACCCAAACAACAAAACGGAGGATAAGATGCAAAAGTCTCATATACTTGTCATTGTACTGCTTGTCGTTGTACTACTCGCGCTGGCTCTGGGTGCTCGCTATTTGCTTGCCCCTCAAAACGAAACTACAGGCCTGGATGAGCTGCTAGAAACGGGTCGTGCCCATCTGGAGGCAGGTGAATACGCCGAAGCTGTCGCCGATCTGGAGGCCGCATCTGAGGAGGATCCGGGCAGCAGTGAGGCCCATTTCCTGTTGGGGCAGGCTTACAACCGGACTGGTGACCTGTTGAAAGCAGCGGAAGAGTTTCGTACAGTGCTGGCGCTCGACCCCGACAATGCCGCCGCACACCACAACCTGGGTGTGACCTACTTCCAATTACAGGACCCCAGCACTGCTGTCGCTGAGTTCAAGGCGGCCCTGGGATTGGACCCTGATGACCCCGACACACATTACCAACTTGGCGCGACTTACCTCGTCCTTGCGCTCTCGGGAGCCGACCCTATGGCCCCGTCCGACCCGCAGATTCTGGAGCAAGCAGTCACCGAGTTTGAGGCCGCGCTGGGATTGGAAGAGGATATGCCTGAGGCACTCATCGGCATGGGGAACGTCTACATTCAGCAAGCAAACTACGCAGCCGCTATCGAAGCGCTACAACGAGCTATCGAGCAGGTACCGACCTCGCCAGAGGCATACTACGCGCTGGGAGAGGCATATGCCCAGAGCGGTGATACGGCGGGCGCTTGCGAGGCGTATAGCCGTTTCCTGGAGCAGAACCCACCGCCAACCTGGCGGACCCAGGGTGAGCAGATGATGACTGCTCTGGGATGTCCATAAACGGCCGACGTACATATGACTGGACTTTGGACAAAATCATAGCGGTGATCAGAAACCCGTTTTCTCGCTCAGAATTGTCCCTTTTTGCGTCCGAAAAGACCCCACTCGAGCGGGTTCCACCTGCAAAGTCGTCAGAAAACGGGTTTCTTCAACTTTGTCCAAAGTCCCAATATGAGGACCGTTAAGGATTGAGAATGTTCAAACTGCTGATGTCCTGGAATATCCGGCCGGGCCAGGAGGACGAGTACTTCGAATTCGTTACACGGGAATTTGGGCCAGGGCTGATTAAACTTGGAGTCCGGCCCACCGATGCCTGGTACACCCAGTACGGTGACCATCCACAGATCCTTCAGGGTGGCGTTGTGGAAGACCTGGAGAGTCTGCAGCGCGTTCTCGCTTTAGAGGAATGGCGCAAGCTGAAGAGGAAACTACTCACCTATGTAACCGATTACAGCCAGAAGATCGTCCGTGCCAGCGGGGGCTTCCAATTGTAGTGGGTATGGCGGGGAAAAGAGCCTCCACATACCTCACACATTAAAAGCGGGCGTGGCTACAGTAGCCACGCCCGCCTGTCTGTACGTGAAGTCAGCTATTCGCCCTTTGCGCTGCCCTCGCCAGCAGATTTGCCCTCGCTAGCGGACTCGCCCTTCCCGGAAGTCTTCGGCGGCTTCCTGGTGCTCCTTGTCCCTGAGGTAGATGATTTAGCCCGGTTGTCGGTAACGTAGAAACCCGAGCCTTTGAAAATGATGCCCACAGGCTGGATCAGGCGGTGCACCTTGCCCCCGCACTCAGGGCAGACCTTCACCGGCTCGTCATTTATATGCTGCCGGCACTCGAATCGCACACCACAAGCCTCACACTGATACTCGTACAACGGCATATCTCACTAACCTCCCAGGTGCATTATACCGCGAACCGGTTGCTTATGCAAGCGACCACATTGGGGGATTTTCGAGGCAGAACAGGGGCGAAAAATCAACCCCAAAATTCACTATGCCCACTTGCCCCCTTTCCCCCTCTGTGCTACACTATCCCCAGCACACCACACTACCCTTAGGAGCCATATATGCTCGCCAAAGTCACCAGTTGCGCCCTGGTGGGCCTGGAAGGAGTCATCGTTGAGGTGGAGGTAGATACCTCCCGTGGGATGCCGTCGCTGGTCATCGTCGGCCTGCCCGACGCTGCGGTCAAAGAATCGAGCGAACGGGTGCGGGCGGCGGTCAAAAACTCTAGCCTGGTATTCCCCGGTAAACGCATCACCGTCAACCTGGCCCCGGCCGACATCCGCAAGGCCGGGCCATCCTACGACCTGCCCATCGCTGTGGGGGTGCTCATCGCCTCGGAACAGGCGTGGCCCCAGGCTGTCGAGGACGCGCTCTTCGTCGGCGAACTCTCCCTCGACGGCTCCGTGCGCCACGTCAATGGCATCCTACCCATTGCCGCGCTGGCCCACCAACAGTCCATCCGCCGCGCCTTCGTCCCCGCCGTTGACGCCCCCGAGGCGGCCCTGATTGACGGTCTGGAAGTCATCCCGGTCGAACACCTGGGCCAACTGGTGGCGCACCTGCAGGGACTGCGCTCGATCCCGCCCTACGAGTCCGACCTGGACCCATCCTCGCTGCCGCCTCCGCAGTACGCGGCCGACTTTGCGGAGATCAAGGGACAGGAGCACGTCAAGCGGGCACTGGAGGTGGCGGCGGCCGGGGGACACAATGTGCTGATGACCGGTCCACCCGGCGCAGGCAAGACGCTGCTGGCCCGCTCGATGCCCTCCATCCTGCCCACGATGACCATCGAGGAAACGCTGGAGGTGACCAAGATCTACAGCATCGCAGGGTTGTTGCCCCCGGACACACCGCTTATCCAGCACCGCCCTTTCCGTGCCCCCCACCACACCATCAGCCACGCCGGGCTGGTCGGCGGCGGCCATTTTCCCCGCCCCGGCGAGATCAGCCTGGCCCACCGGGGAGTGCTCTTCCTGGACGAACTGCCCGAGTTCGGCACACGCACGCTGGAGGGGCTGCGGCAGCCGATTGAGGACCGCAAGGTGGTGATCTCGCGCGCCACCGGCACGCTGACCTTCCCGGCCAACTTCATCTTTGTGGCGGCGATGAACCCCTGCCCGTGCGGCTACTACGGCGACCCGACGCACGAATGTACCTGCAGCCTCTCGACCATCAGCCGCTACCAGAAGCGCATCTCCGGACCGCTGCTGGACCGCATTGACATCCACGTCGAGGTGCCACGGGTGGACTACCAGAAGCTGACCGACGAGCGGCTGGGGGAGCGGTCGGAGGCGATCCGGGCGCGGGTGGAACGGGCACGGGGAGTGCAACGCCAGCGTTTTGCTGATACGCCGCTCTCGTGCAACGCAGGAATGGGGCCGACCGAGGTGCGGAAGATCTGCCAGTTGGACGAGACCGGCCGGGGGCTGGTGCGGGCCGCGATGCAGCAACTCCAGATGAGCGCCCGCGCCTTTCACCGCATCCTCAAGCTGTCGCGCACGATTGCAGACCTGGCGGGGAGCGAGCGCATTGAGACTGCGCACTTAGCGGAGGCGATCCAGTACCGGCCACGGCGGGTGGTCTGACGGGCGCTCAGCAAGTGCATCTCGCACTATGTCTCACGCACATGAATGCGGCTGATTACCCGCAGCCACCCAATCGAGCCATCCGGCTTTCGTACGATCTCTGTCGTTGCTATTATATCCTTAAAGGGTCCATCCAATATAAGCAGGCGGTCTTTCCCACATAGGGCAAGAGACATCGGTGGTAGCGCAGGGGGCGGAGGTGAATCTGGAGAACCTTTAAGCATCATCTGGGCCACAAGTTTCCCATCCCGTACATCGAGTTCGATATCTGCACGTGGGCGACCATAGCGTCCCGCATAGGAAGCCAATTCTTCCTCGGATGATTCGATGGGAGTTGGATCAGTGACTTCTAAGCCCAGGTATTGTTTCAGGGCCCAGCGGCTTATTTCGTGAGTCGTCACATACCCACCTGGCTTGGTATTGGTCAAAATGGCGATGGCAAAGTCATGCTCAGGGATCAACACAAGCAAAGAGACTTGTCCATTGGCGCCACCGCTATGCCAGATCTGGCGCGTTCCATACGTCTCGCCTATAGCCCAACCAAGTCCCCACGTCTCATCTCCCCAAACAGTCACCTGCGGCGAGTGCATCTGGGCCATTGACTCCGGCGAGAGCAATTGGGTTTTGTCTTCCGTCTTGCCATCTCCCAGATGGAAGCGGGCATAACGCAGCAAATCCTGTACATGGCACGTGATTCCACCAGCGGGGTACATGGAATGGGGCGATGGCCAAGGACGAGCAACCTGAGCGCCATCTTCACTCACGTTGTGCCCTACTACAAACCGGTGAGTCATAACATCGCCAGGGTCAAAGAAAGAATTCTGCAAACCAAGCGGTTCAAGAACCAGTTCTTTTAGCGCCGCTTGGTAGCTCTTGCCGGTCACCACTTCGATGATATAGCCGGCAACGGAGAACCCAGCGTTGTTGTAGGACCAGACGGTGCCAACGGGAGCAAGTTGTTCCAGGTCAGCCATGTCGGCTACGTACCTGGATAAGGCATCGTCTCCCGCGCCCGTGTCGTGGAAGAAGTCGCCAACCCAGCCCCCTGTATGAGTGAGGAGATGGCGAATGGTGACCTGGGAAGCGGCTGTTTCATCTGCCACCTTGAAATCCGGCAAATACGTCCGCACCGGCGCATCCAGGTCCAGCTTGCCCATTTCCACTAGCCGCATGATGGTCGTGCCGGTGAACGTTTTGGTGATCGAACCAATTTGGAACAGTGTCTCGTCCGTGACAGACAAAGGATGATCCACACTGGTCACTCCAAAGCCGGCTGTGACTGTCTCACCCTCATGCAGAATGCCCACAGCCACGCCAGGGACACCCTTTTCCTCCATCACCTTGGCAACAAACTCGCTCAGGCGATCCCAGTTTGCCTTATGACTGGTGTTCATCTCTTACCCTCCATGCTACCAGATTCACTACCGGACACTTTGTTGAAAGGTTGACTCATGGGGAGAGCCGGGTGAAAGAGTACTATCGTTGGCTCACCAACGAGGGCATTGGTGCTGAGCTGTACTTTCTGCCCTTTGCCGAAGCCTTGTTAATGAGTCTGGCCCACTGTCCACTTGTGCTGGCAATGGATGGCAGTGAAGTTGGGCGGGGCTGCTTGACCTTGGGTGATCTCGCTGATCTCTGTACAGCTATCGGGTAGGTTATCCCGCGCCACCACATTGACCTGAATCGGGAACGACTCGAGCAGCATGATCTCGATGCTCTCAACCATGGCCTCTCCGGTGATAACCTCGCCCTCGACGGCTGTCGGCCCTTGGGTCGGTTCGGTTGTTGCAGTTGGTTCCGGTGCCACCTCAGTTGGCGTAGCGGTCGGCTCCTGCTCGGTCGCAATCGCTGTCGTTGTGGGCGTTGCTTTCTCAGGTTCAGCCGTCGGCGTTGGGGATACAACTGGCTGACCACAACTAGCAAGCAGCAAAGTGAGCGCTAATGCGATAAGAAGCCAGTTCTTTTTCATCGTTTCTTCCTCCTTGTTCTTCTCCATCCTTAACTTGCGCTCCTGCTGAGTGGTTCGACGGCGCTACATATTCTCAATGGGAAGCACACTCGAAGAGACCGAAACCATGCTCAGGGTAAATCATCATTACGCTTTGAAAGTCAATATGCTGTCCCCACTGCCACAGCGCGTCACCCTGTTGGCTATGCTGGATGCCTGGACCTAAGCCCCATGAGAGGTCGCTACTCAGCCTCACTTGTGGCGTCTGCAATTGCGTAGTCATCTCTGCACTAAGATATTGCGGATTGGATAGTTCGATCAGGAAGGCGGCCATATCACCAACTGTGGCCCGTACTGAACCGGCAGCATTCGCATGCGTTGCCGGCCACTTCGGCACTGGTAAGTTCGATTTTGCTTGCGAGCAGGCAAGCACAACCACGATTAGCACACTCAGAACGATGGCCAGTGCGGTCAGCTTCCCCGGCCGTTCTGGAGACAGCCGGAGGATGATAACACGGCCAGCGAAAAACGCCAACGCGAAGCCGATTGCCAAAATGAGCCCGCATAAAGCGATCAACCAAGCGAATTCCAGCCAGCCAATGTCTCCGAGCAAGACAAAGGCTGGCAGGAGCGATAAGACAAACGCCACAGCGCAGGCCCCAATCACCATCCACCGCGTGGGTCGCCATTGGCCCGTCCGAATCCGCAGGATCAAGAGTCCGAGGAGTCCGACAATGACCAAGGAAGCCACGAAGGGAACTATGAAAAGCAACGCAGGAACGAAGGCACGTACGTGACCATTGGCCGTGCGGGGGGTGATCTCCGTAGGGTTGACAAAGCTACTCGATGACATCCCGAGAGGCACGAACACCATTTCCTGGGCGATGTCCTCAAGCGATTGGTCGGTTACCTGCTCAATTACTGCTTGCAGGTAGTGAAGCCCGCTGGCTGAATAGTAATAACCACGGCCAGGGGCAAAGAGGCTTTCCCTGCCGATTTGGCCAAGTCCCGAACTGTGAGAGAGCACGTGGCGCAGGGTGATGGTATCCCTGTACTCAGAGGGGGGCAGCCACGGTTCAGGCAGATAAGCATTCAGAGGCTCATCAAGTGAAAGTTTGCCCTGATCGACAAGCCGCAGCGCGATATAAGCCGTCACCACTTTACTGTTAGAGGCCACCTCGAACGGTGTTTCCGGTGTAACCGGCTTGCGTGTGATTGCATTCGCAACCCCGAAGCCCTCTGTCCAAACGATCTTATCGTCACGGATGAGGGCGATGGCAACCCCAGGTATGTTCTTCTCTTGCATGTAATCAGGGATGTAGCTCTCAAGATCGGCAATGATGACATCAGTAGGCTCCGACAGTCGCAGCGGTGGCTCTTGCCCAGATGTGATCGCTGCGAGTGCGGCTGCCTGGCCGCACGCCGCCATTCCCGTGACCATGGCCAGCAAGGCCAACAAGGTAAAGGTCTTGAGTTTCATCGCTTTTTTCTCCTCATTCCCGTCGCTGACAGTCGGTTTGTGTCTGTTTGTGATACGGTTGTGCTGATCATTTGATGTCTCTCCTTTCGTGCTTTGGTTAGATCATCCACCTCAGATCAACCGCCCTAGCTCCTCTTCCAGGTCGGGCTCGATGCGATGACGGAGACCAGCGGCAGGGCCAGGTCTCGTTTCTTGATGAGCTGACCGTGCAAGGCAGCCCGTTGGCCACCGGATCGGGGATGATCGTTTTGTCCTACCTACCGATCCCACCGGCGCACCTGCCAGACCACGACGGCATAGAGCAGGGTGGAGATTCCCAACACGCTGCCCAGATTCGCCAGGGCCTCCCCCCACGGCACGTTTTCCAGGAAGACGAATCGGATGATCTCCGCCAGCACCACGGAGGGGACTCAGGGAAGCATGGCTTGAACGACCGCGGGAATGTCCAGGCCCAACATGTTGACAAATAGCGCGCCGATGAAAACCACCATGAGCAACATCGTCAAACCGGCCACGTCTTGCTGGCGCTCGAAGAAGCTGCCCAGCACCAAACCCACCCCTACGCTAAACACACCAATACCGAGCACGAACAGCAGCACCACCTCCCAGTGGACCACCCCGGCCCAGTTGATGGCGAACACCACGCTGGCCGTTACCATGACGTAGAACAGCCCGGCCAGAGCCTTCCCCACCACCACCTGGGTGATGCTGGCCGGAGAGACCAGCAATGCGCTCATAGTCTTGGTCTGTTTTTCCTCGAACAGCAGCGCCGGCACCAGGCTGATACCCATCATGAGGATGACGGTCACCGGCGTTATTGTGACCATGAGCAGCCACAGCCCTGAATCAGAGGGGGGATACACGATGTTCCCCTCAACGTTGATACGCACCGGCTGACCCACCAGCTCCTCGATCTGCTCTTCAAAGTCGGTTTTCAATTGGGATACCTTCATGCGATTGGCCCAGGCCACGTAACCGTCAAGTTCTGGCTGTCCGCCGGCTTCCAGGATCTGGTCGAAATCGTCCGGCACCGCCAGACCAAATTCCACGCCCAGGCCAAACCCCGTACTCCCGATAACCTGCTCCACCTCTGTCAGTGATCTTGCGCGCCGCACCTGGTACTGAGCGCTGTTCTCCAGTTCGGCGGTCATGCGCGACTCTCCAGGGTCGTACACCAACACCGGGGTTTCCGGTGGGACTAACATTAACCCTAGCGCCTTGGGCATCAAAAGCATAAAGCCCATGCCCAGGATCAGGGATATGATGAGCTTATTCCTGAGCGAATCTACGATGTCCTTCGACGCGATCGTCCACACGATGTGCAGGCTATCAGCGATTTTTCTCGTTTTGTTTTCATAGTAATCATTCCTTTTGGTTTCGTAGGGGCAGGTTTTGTTCCTGCCAACAGCGACTAGCGGTCCGACTGGCGCACCTTCCACACCACCGCGGCAAAGACCAGCCCAGTCCATCCCAGCGCGATAGCCAAATTGATCCAGATCTGGGCCGGGGTGACACCGGTTGAAAACGAGAACTGGAACATCTTTGCCAGGGCGGTGGTCGGCAGCCAGGAAAATACCGCCCGCAGTCCTTTTGCCAGCAGGGGGTTCAGGGCGATCAACGCCGGAACCAGCAGGAAGATATTAAACACCCACCCCCATAGGTTCAACTGCTGTGATGATGGCAAGAAACTGCCCAGCGCCAATCCCGACCCAATGGCAAACAGCACGGTGACCAGGAACGCCACGAGTGCCAAACCCCAATCGGTGACGTAAGCCCAGTTGAGGGCAAAGGACAAACCACCGGTCAATCCCACGTAGAATAATCCCGCCAGGGCTTTGCCCATCACCACCTGCCCGGTGCTGGCCGGAGAGACCAGTAGCGCATCCAGAGTCTTGGTACGTTTTTCTTCCAGCATCAGGTGCGGCACCACCATGAAGGCCATCCAGAAAATCGCAAAGAGGAGGGTAAAGTTCGTGCTGGTAGATTGGGCGTCGGGTGGGGGGGTGATAATGTTCCCCCCGATCTCGACGCGCACCTGCCGGCCGAGCAGTTCGGTGAACTTTTCGCTGTACTGGTGCTGCTCTCGTCATAGACAACGGTGTCAATTCTCCTGTCCCAGGGCCGGACGTTGGAATACCAGGAAAAGAACACCACCATACCGACCATGACCAGGATATTGGTGCGGGTCGCCTTGTTCTTCAAGGCATCCACGATGTCTTTCGAGGCGATGGTTCCGGCTATGTACAGGCTTTCCATCAGGGTGGATTTTGTTGTGGTCATGACATTGATTTCCTTTGGATTGATATGGTTTCCGATCCGCGCGCCACTTGCAATTTTGAAGCGATCTTACCGATCCGCCTGGCGCACTTTCCAGATCACCGCCGCAAAGACCAGCGCGGTGCTCACCAGCGCGATAGCCAGATTGATCAAGAGCTGATCCAACGGCGCGCTGCTGGACATTGAGAACTGGAATATTCTCACCAACGCCGAAGTCGGGAGCCACGAGAATACCGCCTTCAGACCCGGCGCCAGATTGGGCTCCTGGGAAAAGAACGCTGGAATTATCAGGACGAACATGACGGGTAGCATCCAAATGACCATGTGCTGTTGGGATTGGATAAAGCTGCCCAGCGCCAGCGCCAACCCGATGGAAAACATCGCGCAGCCCAGGAACGCCAGGAGCGCCAGTCCCCAGTTGGTGACATTGGCCCAGTGGAGGGCAAAGAACAAACCGCCACCCAGCAGGACATAAAACAACCCGGCCAGGGCTTTGCTCAACACCACCTGACCGGCGCTGGCCGGAGAAACCAGCAGCGCGTCCAGGGTCTTGGTGCGTTTTTCTTCCAGCATCAGGGCGGGCACCAGGGTGATGACCACGAATAAGGTTGCAAAGAGAATGTGAAAGTGCACACCAGAAGTTTCCACGTCGGGCGAGGGGATAACAAAGTTCTCCCCAATCTCGACGCGCACCGGCTGGCCGAGCAACTCGGTGAACTTCCTGCTGTATTTGACTTCCAATTCAGCCGCCCGCGCGCGATGGACCCAAAGCACGTAACCGGTAAGGGTTGGTTCGCCGCCCGATGCCAGAGTCTGGTCGAAATCGGCCGGGATAACCACGCCAAGCTGCTTGTAGCCCATCATTCTTTCCATTTCCTGAATGGAGGCTGCTTCGTAAAATCTAAACGTATAGCCATCAGCTAACTCTGCTGTGCCAACAGTCAGGCTGGAATGGCCTTCATCGTAGACAGCCGTGTCGATGCGCTTATCAAAGGGTCGCAAGGTGGAAGCCCAGTAGAAAAACACCACCATGCCCATTATCAGGATGATATTGGTGCGGGTGTTCTTGTTCTTCAGGGCGTCCACGATGTCCTTCGAACCGATCACCCAGGCAATATACAGGCTATCCGTCAGTTTCTCTAGTGTCGTGTTCATTATTCGTTATCTCCTCGTCCGAGATACCTTCCGGTAAGTTTGACGAAAACGTCTTCCAATGTTGTTTTCTCACCTTCGCCGTGCTCTGCCTTCAGCCGTTCGGGCGTATCCAGGGCGACGATGTGCCCCTGGTCAATGATGGCCACCCGGTCGCTGAGCTGGCCGGCCTCTTCCATGTAGTGGGTGGTCAAAGAGACCGTCATGCCCTGCTTTGCCAGGTCGACAACGATGGCGCGAACGTCGCGGGCCACGTTGGGGTCCAGGCCGCGGGTGGGTTCATCCAGGAAGAGCACTTTCGGTTTGTGGAGCAGGGCGCGGGCGATGAGGACCCGCTGCTTCATGCCGTTGGAGTAGGTTTTCATCTTATCACCCGCCCGGTCAGTGAGGCCCACCTGCGCTAACACTTCCTCCACGCGCGCTTTCTCGATACGATACAGCCGGGCAAAGAAGCGCAGGTTGTCGCGGGCCGACATACGTTCGTAGATGTTCTGGCTGTCGAACACCACGCCGATCTGCGGCTTCAGGCGCTGGCGCTCTTCGACCACGTCACAGCCCATCACCTGCGCTTCACCGGACGTGGGCCGCAACTGACCGGTGAGCATTTTGATGGTGGTGGTTTTGCCCGCTCCGTTTGGACCCAGGAAGCCAAAAATCTCTCCTGGCTCCACGGCAAAACTGATACCATCTACCGCGCGCAGGCCGTTGTAGTGGCGGGTCAGGTTCTGAACTTTTATCGCTTTCATCATCGTACTCCTTCGAATTGATTTGTCGGTATTGTTCTGAGACATGACTTTGTTCTCCTTTTGTCTTTTTTGGGGGGTGAGGTGCGCGTTGTGATGCACACCCTCACCATTGTCGGTTGTTGGCGTCTATTCCAGCGGAACCAGCGCCTCCACGGCGGGCAGGAAGACCGCCTCATACAGCACGTCGCTCTCATTGGGTGCGCTCCGCAGTATCACGATAAGCGTCAACCCTTCGCTCTCCGCGAGCGCGAGATCCCTGGAGACGCCCTGAACTTGGAAAGTGTAGAGTGACCAAGTGAGGTCGTTTGCCTCACGTGCGCCGGTGCTTTCTGGCCTTTCCGCCAAACCATACTGCTCGGTGACAATATCTAGGAAGTCTTCGGCGCTCATAGGCACAACGTCCAAAAGCAGCACGGCCATGTCTACCGCAGAGCTGGCACGGGCAAAGATGCCGCGCTGTACCTCGGTCCAGCCCATCGGCACCGCACCGCTGATGGCCAACTCTTCACTGGTGAACGGCTCCAGCTCAATGTCGGCAGCTTCCATCGGCACGACGAACGAGGCGATCTCCAACACGGCGATGCAGGCGTCGTCGGGTGCGGTCGCGGGGTCATCAAGGAAGGCGAGCATCATGCTGCGCGGACAATCGCCGAAACTGACGCCGTGCCCCATGCCGGGGTACTCGAAGAAGTAGCTGTTCGTCAGCGTTTCGGCGGCCCGTTGCCCCCAGCCCGGCGGCACGATTGGGTCGTACTCGCCCGTCATGATGAGCGTCGGGATGTCGCTCGTGACCGGCTCGTTTTCGCGAGCGTCGGCCTGGCCCACACCCCAATTCGGGCACACGGCATAAGCCAGCCCGCCGACCTCAAAGCCCGCAAAGAACCCGGCGAACTCGGGGTAGCCAGCCACAGCGTCTTCAAATTCTCCCCACGTGCTGAACAGAATCTCTTCGTTGCACAGCACCGAGAAGTACATCCCCCAGCTTCGGATGTCTTGCCGCAGAATACCAGACATTGCGGTCGGCACAAACGAGGTGAAGGTTTCTTCGCCGGCGTCGTAGATGGCCTGCGGCAGCAACGGCCTCATCGCGGTGTTATAGAGCGACCGGAACACCAGCTCAGTCAGGCCATCGCCATCCAACAACTTTGTGTAGCTTTCGCGGGTCAAGGGGTGGATGACCTCAAAGCTCGTCGTGCTTTCGTTCAATTGGTCCACCGTGCCGAATAGAATGGTACGTAGGTCGGGGTAAGCGGCGTTGCAAGCATCGTCGTCGGCGCATTCCTTGGTCAGGACAGTTAAGGCCCGGTCGAAGCTGCTCGGCGTATCAAGGTAGATGTTCACTTCGGGCCCGTAAGGTGCATCGAGCACAACGCTGCGCACCCCTTCCGGGAAGTCGCGCATCACGCCCAGGGCCAGGCGCGTCCCATAGGAGCTGCCGTACAGGTTCACTTGATCATAGCCCAGTGCGAGGCGCAGGTCGTTCACGTCAGCGGCGTTGGCGACGGTGTTGTAGGCCGACAGGTCGGCGACCATGCTCAAGTCTTCCGCGCAGGCCATGAACGCTTCCACTTTGCGGTCCAATATCTCCTGGGCGGTGAGTAGTTCGCCATCTACTTCGAAGTCGAGCAAGTCCAGGTAAAGTTCGGTGAACGCCGGGCAGTCGAGTGCCGGTTCGGAGAAGCCGACGCCGCGCTGGTCAAACAGGATGATGTCCCGATTGGCGGCGAAGATCGGCCCGAAATAGGCATCAAAGTTCGGTGCGCGTATTTCCAGAGGGCTGCCGCCAGGGCCGCCCTCTAGGTAGATGATGGGGTCGGGTTCGGGTGCGCCGTCGGGGTAGCGGAAGATGGCGACGGCGAGGCGGATATCGCGGCTGTCGGGGTCGGCGCGGTCCTCGGGTACGATCAGATAGCCGCACTCGACGGTTTCGCCTTCCGCGTGACCGGAGGGCAATTCAAAGGGACAGGGCCCTTCCTCAAACGTCGCTACGGGTTCCGCCCACGGCTCCTCCGTCGGGGTCGGTTCGACAGTGGCAGTTGGTTCCGGTGCTACCTCAGTCGGCGTAGCGGTCTCAGTCGCTGTGGGCGTTGCCTTCTCGCCGCACGCCGCCATCCCCAGGAGCATGGTTAGCAAGATCAACAGGGTAAGGATCTTGAATTTCGTCGCCTTTTTCCTCCTTCTTTTTGTTGATGATAGTCGGTTTGTATCTGTTTGTGATACGGTTGTGCTGATCATTTGATGTCTCTCCTTTTGTGTTTTGGCTAGATCATCCGTCACAGTTCAACTGCCAGGGATCTCTTCCAGGTCGGGCTCGACGCGATTGACGGAGAGCAGCGGCAGGCCCAGATTCCGTATCTTGATGAGCAGGCCGTGCAAGGCAGGCTGGTCGGTGAGGGGGCCAGTCAGCACTGTGGTACTGTCTTCCTCATGGGTTATGGCCAACCCATCGAGCCATTCGGACCAACTGTTGTCAAGGTGACCTTCGACCCTGATTTGATAGACTTTACCCTCTGCAGGGCATTTGCGATCCTTTTCGCTGACAGTGTTGCCTTCGATCGGTGTTTGTCTACGGCCTTTATTCACGCTGTGGCCCTCCCCGTACTTGAGTTGCCTCAAGTATACCAGTAAACCAGGGGGGATGTCAGCGACCAAAAGGCGTATTAGGGGGTTTATTGGGGGGTTTATTTGGAGAGGACTTGTGCGCGCCAGCAGTAAAAACGCCCCGTCGTCAGCCTTGGCAGGCTGACGACGGGGCGCTAACCAGGCAACGCCAGCATCACAACAGACTTAATTCCCTCGCGCGGGCCACGGCCTCGGTGCGCTTGTAGACGTTCAACTTGCCGTAGATGTTGTTGATGTGCTTCTTGACCGTGCCAAGCGCCAGAAAAAGCTCTTCGGCAATCTCCCGGTTCGACAGGCCGGCCGCGAGGAGCCGCAACACCTCGAGTTCGCGCTCGCTGAGAGGCTCAATGAGAAGGGGAGAGGGGCGAGGGAGTGAGGGGGAAGCAGCTTCTTCGAATGCTGCCAACAGTTTGCCCACATAGTCCAACACCATGCCACGGGATGCAGCAGTGCGTAGCAATGCCGCCATTGGCGCACCCTCATCGATGAAGGTCCGCACGTATCCTTCCGGCTTGGCGAGGGAGAGGGCGCGTTCCAATGCGGTCAGAGCCTGGTCTACCTCACCCTGCACTTGCAAGGCCATCGCCTGCAGGACCAGAACCTGGATCACAACCAACATCGCTCCCGCCGCTTCCGTCATCTTTAACAGCCGCGCCAGCAACCCCAAGGCTTCATCCAGCCTGCCTTGGGCGATGAGTACCCGGGCGAGGACGCTGTATTCACTCACGTCCCGGAAACTGAGTTCATCGTCAACACTCAACCCGCTCTCCTGCGCCCAACGGGACGCCGCTGTCAGGTTCCCCTGCGCCAACCACAGACGTGCCTGGTGAGCTGCCATATGGGCACCGAACCACGGTGATAGACCGCTCGCGGCCTGCCTGGCCTTGTGGATCGCGTCTAGCGCGTCATCTGCATCCCCGATCGCCTGGAGTGCTCTCGCCAGACGCCGGTAGCCAAATGCCAAACCCTCTGGCCACCCCCATTGCTCACACAGCTCGAGGCCTTCCCTCGCGTGGCGCAACGTGGCCTCCAGGTCGTTCCACTCGCACAGCACCTGACCAATGAGGTAGTATCCGGACCCTGCGATCGGCAATCGCCGCCCACCCTGTCTAACATATTCGTCGGCAAGCAGCAGCGCATCCTGGCAGGTAGCAACCGTCTTGTGAAGCTGGCCTTGCACGAACTGTAGTGCGGCCAAGTCGTAAAGAGCATCCACGACCACGTGGCTATCACCGGCTGCCTGGCTGATGGCAATGGCCTCGGCACATGCCTGAGCGGCTGCCACAAGATCACCGCTCCATCGGAGCACAGTGCCCAGCAGCCCCGCAGAAAGACCGCGCACCGCCAAGTCTTCCTCGGGCAATTGTTCGAGGGCCTCACGAGCGAGCTCTGCGGAACCTAACATATCTCCCCTGAGCGCTGCGACGTAGGCGCGAATAGCGGCGATATGGCCTGCTATGTGCTTCCCTTCAGCACGCTGCGCGTTGTCAAAGCGATCCAGTGCTGTCTCCGCGTCTTGCAGCCCTGGTTCGACACCATCCAACTGACCGGCATACACCAGTGCCCAGGCGTGAGATACACGCAGCCAAGGGTGGGAGCGCACCACCTCGTCGGGCAGCGCTTCCAGCCACCCCGCCGCGGTCGTCAACTCACCGTGATAAATCATAGCCAGAGCATTTTCCTCGACCAGACGCGCCACCCGTTCGACATCACCAGCCGCCAACGCATGGCTCACCGCATCAGCGATCAGCCCGCTCTTCTCGTACCACTCGCTCGCCTGGCGGTGCAACGCAGATAGGAGGTCGGGTTGTGTCGTGCTCAGTCGTTTGCGCAGCAGATCGGCAAAGAGATGGTGATAGCGATACCACTGCCGCTCGTCATCCAGTGGGACGATGAACAGATTGGCAGCATCCAACTGCTCCAGCATTTCCTGACCGCCTGGGGTGAGCTCAGCCGAACCGTTGCCCTGGCCGGTGACGGCGTCGCACAGGGAGCCGGTCAAGCGATCAAGGATGGCTGTTTGTAGTAGGAAAGTCTGAACGCTTTCGGGCTGCTGCAGGAGAACTTCGTCGGTGAGATAGTCCAGGATGTAGCGGTGGCTGCCGGTAAAGGCCGCGATGAAGCCAGCGATGTGCTCTTTGCCCCGTCCCTGCATTGAGAGCGCCGCCATTTGCAGGCCCACGATCCAGCCTTCGGTGCGCGCCTCCAGGGCGGCGACGTCCTCCGCCGAGAGGTCCAGGCCCATCACTTCGTTGAGGAGAGCAGCGGCTTCATCGGGTGTGAAGCGCAGGTCGGCGGTGCGCAGTTCGGTCAACTGGCCCCGGCCACGCAGGCGACTCAGGGGCAGGGGTGGGTCGGAGCGGCTGGCGATGACCAGGTGCATCTGAGGTGGCAGATGGTCGAGCAGAAAGGCGAGGGCGTCGTGGATGGGTTGCGCTTCGATCACATAGTAGTCGTCGAGGACTGGAGCAAAACCGTCTGGGGCGACTGCGATTTCATTGATCAAGGTGGTCAGGATCGCCTCGATATATGGCGGCTGGGAGGATCGGAGCATCGCCAGGCTAGCTTCGCCTATGTCAGCTTCTACGGTCTGCAAGGCGGCGACAAAGTAGGCCAGGAAGCGGGCCGGGTCGTTGTCCCCTTCGTCCAGCGAGAGCCAGGCGACACGAACCAACGGTTAGAGTCGCCCCCAGCCCGCGACCCAATCGCTCAGCCGCGGGGGAGTTC
>CAYPOY010000066.1:0-20336 GCA_964412395.1 uncultured Anaerolineales bacterium
TGCACAGCAGTGGATGTCTGAGCACAGAACAAAGGTTCTGTACGGTAGAGAAATCAGGATGAGCACCGCTATCGTGTTGGAGGAGAGGGATTTCCCCTTGATCCGAAGTATTCATCCAAAGAAGAGTTGCGAAGAGTAACCGAGCGCTTGACCGCCGGAAGTTCTCCCCCGCTGATGGGCGAAGGTCTCCCGACTCTGATGGGCGAAGGTCTCCCGACCGAGCCCTTTACGCCTCGGTCAGAGACCTTCGGCGAACGAGGGAGGGATCGTCTTCGCTTTTGCGCTGCCTGTAGCAAGCGCTGTTGCTTTTCCAACATCGGCGGTTGCTAATGCCAAAGGGTGACCACCATCGTGTGTGTCGCGCATGCGTCAGACCCATACCCCTGATTTGGGCTCGGCTGACTCTCGCCAATGATCGTCTCCTCCAGGCAGGCGGTGATCGTACCCCCACCCTGGTCGGCGCCCCCCTCAGGGACGGTCACCCCCGCGAAGCCGACGATGTGGTAGTAGTCCGCGCCCTGGCCGCCAACGCACGCGTCGCCGCCTTCTGCGCGGTCGTCTGGATAGGGCTCTTCGAGCAGTGCCGGGTCCCCGTCACAGTTCGGGAACTGATCAAAGATCGGCACGTAGAAGAGCTCGTCTTCCGGAGTGTGCTTGATCACACTGGAGTTTTTGCCCGGTTTGGCGTGAATGTGGTCCCCGTAGCGGTAACCCGCGCTCCACGGGCCGTCGGCATAGATCACGTGACCATTGTAGCCATCTTCCATCCATTGTCCCAGGTGGGAGGCATCGCCGCTATGGTCTATGGCACGAAGCCAATCACTGGAATCCTCCCCCTGGTTCCAGACGTAGGCCAGGTTCATCCACCCCCGGTGTGACGAGGTTTGCCCATCCAGGTAATCTATGAGGCACTTGTCATCCTGGTCACATTGAGTGTCGAAGCCGACTGTGAAGCAACTGTCTTCGCCAGCTCCTGGCTCAATGGCCGTCACGACATCGAGAGGGATCCCAAACGGTCTCAGACCGCCCATCACGAGAGGCGGGCCGGTCATCGCCAGCGCATAGGCAGAAGCTCCGGCCTCATCAATGCCGATCAGCGATACGAAGTAGGTCGAGCTGGTGATGGCGACTGTGACCGAGATGCCGGTAGAACCAGTAGGGATTATACCGTCGCCCACGCGTCCCAGCACCACCTCGTCAAAGTCGACGTAGTCAGCCACCACGCTATTAGTGTCTCGCACGCCGTTCTGTTCGGCGTAGCGGTTGACCTCCGCAGCGATAGCCGCATCGTCGGCCTCCGTCTTACCACAGATGGCCGTGGCCAGCAGCCGCGTGCCGGACAGCGCCGCCGCGTCGGCGGCGTTCTGCATGCGCCAGCGTTCGAGAAACGCCATGCCGCCGTCAATCGCCAGCCCGGCTGCGACCAACAATGCAATTATCACAGCTAAGGGCGTAGGTGTGATAGACCTCGTAGTTATAGACTACGCTGCTGCCGACGTGTTCCTCCCACGCGCTGTGTAGCCGTCCCTGCGCATCAAACGCGATGGATGGCGCAATGGAGATCTCATTCTCACCAGGGCTGCGAGACACATTCTGTGGTGACGGCCAGGATAGCCCTCCATCCCGGGAGCAACTCAGCAACACTTCCTCTGCCGGCTCCACCTGCTCACCCGCCCGGAACCCGTGCCAGACCACGCAAACCGTTACTTGATCGTCCCTTTCCAGCAAAGCCAGGCTGGGAGTGATGTCGGTCGGGCGGAATTCATTTACCTTCACGGAGTCGAGATCAATAGGCTCACCCCCAATTGACCAGCAGCCACTGGCCGCGTCGTAGCGCGCGTAATGTACGTACTGCTCCCGTTGTTCCACACCCCCTGTTCCGATCTGCTTCCCCCAGGTGACGTGCAGGTTCTCGCTGGAATCGGCGACGATGCTGGGCCAGACCGACAGCGTGATCCCTGTGGAAAGTGTGAGGGGAGAAGTCCAGTTCACGTCGGCGCCGTTCACCGTCCCACTCATGTACATGATCGCTCGTATGTCTGAGGCAGCGCGCTCCTCCCAGACCATGTGCAAGGTGTCTTCATCGGGGCCGGCGGCCAGCACCGGGTACCACGAGCCAGTGCCCGTGTGCGTGTAGACGACGGTCGCCGTCGGCCACGCCGTTGCTGTCAGAGGACGCGCAGCGTAGAGAATGTCTGGCTGGTTCCCACCGCCGGCATTGAACACCACGTGCAACCTGCCCCCGCCAGCAGCCAGACGCGGTCGCATGGCGCTCAACGGGACAGGGCTGGGAATATGGCGCGCCTCCCAGTTCCCGGTCTCCGTCCTCTCCGCTTCGTAGACTGCAGTGGGCGGGTTGCCGTCAACCCAGGCGACGAAGATCCGGTCTCCGACGACGAGCGCGTCAGGCAACAGCGAGTCGTCTTCAGTCTCGGCTACGGCCTCCGGCGTGGCGGACCACGTGTGCCCATTGTCATCCGAAAGGACAGCGTAAATATTTCGCTGCGTTCCCTCCGATCGTTGATCGCTCCACACGATCACAAGTCGCCCCGAGGGATCGGCCGCAATGACCGGCTGCCGGGCCTTATCCGGTCCACTGTTGGAGATGTTCTCCGGCTCTATACCATCCCAGTCGGGGTCACTCGCGGTTCGGCTGGGCTCACCGCAGGCGGTTCGGCTGGGCGGCTCGACTGAGCTCGCCGAAGCCTCACCGCAGGCGGCGAATGACACGCCGGCCACCAACCCCACCGCCAACAATGCGATGAGCCACGCCAACCGCCAGTGGGCCGGTCGCGCCCACTCATTCACCCCAGGTGGGGGGGCTGATAGTCGTGAACCCAGGCACATAGCGGTTCTCCTGCTCAGTCCTCGTACATGATAACGATGACCACGGTGGTCTCGTTTTCGACGACTTCAACACCGGCCACGGTACCCACCCCCGGTTTCTTGGTGCACAGCATTTCAGCCTTTACCCCTCCCCTCCCCCGCCTCGCTGGCTGCCAGTTCCAACTGCCGCTGGTAGAGTTGGCTGTACAGCCCACCCCACGCCAGCAACTCCTTGTGATCGCCGACCTCACGGATGCAGCCTTCCTCCAGCGCGATGATCTTGTCGGCGTTGCGGATGGTGCTCAGCCGATGGGCGATGACCAGCGACGTGCGCCCCTTCATTACCTCCTCCAGCGCCTGCTGGATCAGATACTCCGCCTCGGCGTCCACCGACGAGGTGGCCTCGTCCAGGATCAGAATGCACGGGTCGGCCAGGATGGCGCGCGCCAGCGCCAGCCGCTGTTTCTGCCCGCCGCTCAGTTTCACTCCCCGTTCGCCGATCTCTGTGTCGTAGCCCTGGTCCAGTTGCTGGATGAACTTGTGGGCATAGGCCGCCTTCGCGGCGGCGACCATCTTCTCCTCGCTGGCGTCGGGCTTGCCGTAGAGCAGGTTCTCGCGCACCGTGGTGTTGAACAGGAAGGTGTCCTGCAGCACCACGGCCACGTGCCGGCGCAGCGATCGGATTTGCACCCCGCGCAGGTCGTGGCCGTCCACCAGGATGCGGCCGTGGATGGGGTCGTAGAAGCGGCACAGCAGATTGGCGATGCTGGTCTTGCCAGCCCCGCTGGGCCCAACCAGCGCCACCACCTCGCCGGGGGCCATGCGGAACTCGACGTCGTGCAGCACCTCGCGCCGTCCTGAGCTTGTCGAAGGGCCACCATCGCCGTAGCGGAAGTGCACATCGTCGAACACCACGTCTCCCTCGATCTCGTCCAGCACGACCGCGTCCGGCGCGTCTTGGATCTCCGGCGCCTCATCCAGCAGTTCGAAGATGCGCTCCCCGGCGGCGATGGCCTGCTGGAAGACATTGTCCACCTCCGTCAGCCGCCGGAGGGGGTCGTAGAAAGAGATGATGTAGGCCAGGAAAGCCACCAGTGTCCCCAACGACAGTTGACCGTTGACGACCATCCGCGCCCCAAAACCAAGCACCAGCGCGCCCCCCAGGGCGGACACGAAGCGCAGGGCGGGGAAGAAGGTAGACCAGGTGCGGATACCCCGCACCCGTTCCCGGTAGTAGCGCTCGCTGGTGTCGCGGAAGTGTGCCAGTTCTGCCTCCTCCTGCCCGAAAGCCTGGATGACACGGATGCCTGCCAGATTATCCTGAAGTCTGGCGTTGATGTCGCCCAACCGGTCGCGTACCCGGCGGTAGATGGGCCGCGCGCGCTGGTTGAAGAGACGCAGGCCAAAGGCCATGACCGGCAGCGGAATCAGCACGGCCAGCGCCAGTTGCCGGTCGAGCGCCAGCAGCACCGCCGACGCCCCCACCAGCCGGAGCAGGTCTACAGCCGTCAGGGCGACGCCGTGGGTGACGAACTGCTCCAGCGCGTCGACGTCGTTGGTCACCCGCGACATCAGTTCGCCGGTGGAGGTGCGCTCGAAGAAGGAAAGGGATAGCTGCTGCAGATAGGCGTAGATACGCACCCGCAGGTCGAAGATGAAACGCTCGCCCAGCGCGTGGCGGATGTACAGGTCGCCGAAGTCCACGAACTGCAAGAGGGCGTAGACGCCTACCAGTGTGGCGATCATCGCACCGAGACGGGAGAGATCGCGGCCGCCGATCACCTGGTCCACGATCTCCCGCTGGAAAAGGGGTGGCAACAGGCTCAGGCCGGTATGAAGCAGTAACAGAAGACCCGTCGCGACCAGTGGCTTCCAATAGGGTCGCACGTAGCCAAAGAGACGTTTCAGCACAAGCATAAAGACTTACCTCCGGTTTGCATTGAACACAAGTATAACACGTGAAACGTGAAATGTGAAACGTCAAACGTGAAACGTGAAACGTCAAACGCCAAACGTGAAACGTGAGTGGCCACGCATCACGCTGGGCTTGCCAACTCCCCGCAAAAGCGGTATAGTCCAGGACGGCACGATAAAGTAGAATGTAGAGATGAGCTACCTGAGCGACGAGAGTCATGAGCAACCGGAAGTCCTGGCCCGTCCGTCTGTTAGACAGGCAGGCTGAAGCCGCCGCGCGGATCGCGGCAGCAATCCGTGCTCGCGGCGTGCGCTACGCCGTCATCGCCGCCCGCGGCAGCTCCGATAACGCCGCCCGTTACGCCCAGTATCTCTTCGGTGCTCTCAACCGGCTGCCAGTGGCGTTGGCTACTCCCTCGCTGTTCAGTATCTATCACACGCCACCGCAGTTGCGCGACGCGCTGGTGCTGGGCGTCTCCCAGTCGGGCCAGTCGCCCGACATCGTGGCCGTAGTCGAGGAAGGAAAGCGGCAAGGGGCCCTGACCGTTGCGGTGACCAATGCACCCACCTCCCCACTGGCCCAGGCCACCGACTACGTCCTCCCGCTGGGTGCGGGTGAGGAACGGGCCGTGGCCGCCACCAGGACCTACACCGCGCAACTGGCAGCGCTGGCGCTGCTGGCGGTGCAACTGGCCGACGACGGTGAGCGGTTGGCCGCCTTGCGGAGCGCGCCGGCGGCGGTGGAAAAGACGCTGGCGCTGGAGGAGCCGGTCGCTCTGGCCGCGCAGCGCTACGCCTACGCCACCGGGTGTGTCGTGCTGGGCCGGGGCTACAACTATGCCACTGCCTTCGAGATTGCGCTCAAACTGAAGGAACTGACCTATGTGGTCGCCGAGCCCTACTCCTCGGCCGACTTCCGCCACGGCCCCGTCGCCATCGTCGAGCGCGGCTTCCCCGCCATCGTCGTCGCGCCGCAGGGCGCGGTCTACCCCGACATGCTGGCCCTGACCCGCGAACTGGCCGCCCCTGAGAAGGCGGCGGAACTGATCGTCATCTCCGAGCAAGAGGAACCACTGCAACTGGCCCACACACCTACCATCGCCTTGACGAAATCGCCCGCCAGCGCAACCGCTCAGTGGGGGCGCTCATTCGGGAAGCGATTGATCGGGTCTACCTCCAAAGCAGTGCGAACGAGCGTTTGGAGGCAGTGCAGGCACTGGCGGCGATGCAATTGCCAGTCGCCGATTGGGAACAGATGGAACGGGAGTCTGTAGAACTCGACTTTATCCATTTCGGCGTTTTTGGGCCAATTTTCACTGATTTTGGCCGATTTTGAGCCATTTTAGCAATATTGACCCCCTGCATATAGGTGCGTGCTACAATTTCAACCCAGATATGGGGGTCGAATACAAATGGATAAAGTCGAGTAGAAGAGATAGCCCCTGATGGTTGATTCAGTCTTTGTAGATGCCAACGTGCTAATGTACGCCGCCGGGGCCGCTCACCCGCTCAAGCAACCCTGTGTGGGCTTCCTGGAGGCCGTCGCGTGTGGGGAGATCGTCGCCCTGACGGATGCCGAGGTTTTACAGGAGATTCTTCACCGCTACTCGGCATTGAATCAGCGGGAACGGGCTATCGAGATCGTCCATCTATTCGTCAAGGTTGTGCCCGTGGTGTTGCCAATTACACTCGCCGATGTGGAGGGAGCGTTGGACGTTCACCGGCGGTATGCAAGGCTGCAAGCGCGAGACTCCCTTCACGCGGCAGTGATGATGAACAACGGAATTCGACGTATTCTCTCAGCCGATCAGCATTTCGACGCCATTAGTGAGGTGCAACGCTTCGACCCAGTACTCTGGACACAATTAAGAGCTACGTCCTGAGTGGTGAGATGAGAGAAGCAAATCACGGCGATCATACTGGGGCGCGATGTCCTCAATAAATTGAAGTTGTTGTTGGATGGCCCCGCTGCCGTGGCGCACGTATTCATCTGAGACACTGTGGGACGACACTGACGATGTGTACCGTTGCCCGTTCGATCAGCCGGCCGGTGAGAGAGCGATTGCGCTGGCTGCAGGAGGGCCACTTCGACGCCCGAGTGCTGGCCGTCTTCGAGCGTGCCTGCGACCTGGTCACCCCTGGCGGCGACGTAGTGGCGCTGGTGACTCCCCAGATCGGTGATGGGCCGCTTAATATCGTGGTGGATGGTACGGCGGGTGTCTTCGCCGGGGTTGACCCTGGCACGCCGGTGACGCTGGAGGGAGAGCGTCTCCAGGTCGGCGGGCTGCGGGTTGACCTGGGGGAGGCAGCGGCGTGGGAGCCTCGCCCGGATTGGGACGCGCTGCGGGCCCGGCGTGCCGTGATTGTGTCTCGCCTGCCGCTTCTACACGCTCTCTGCCTACGCCACGCTCCTGCCGGTAGCCTTATGGCGCTGCTGGAGACTCCCCTGCCCGGTGACGTGCCAGCCAGGGCTATCCTTTCCACTGCTCAAGAGGCCGCAGAGGCCCTGCGGGAGGGCTGGGGGAGCGACCGTGAACGGCTACAGGAGGGAGCGGCTGGATTGGCCGGCCTGGGAGGTGGACTTACCCCCGCCGGTGACGACTTCCTCACCGGCGTGATGCTCTGGGCCTGGCTAGCTCATCCCACCCCCGCGTCCCCTTGCCGCACCATAGTCGAAGTGGCCGCCCCTCGCACTACGACCCTCTCTGCTGCTTTTCTGCAGGCTGCCGGCCGGGGGGAGTGCAGTGCCGCGTGGCACGCGCTGCTGGCGGCGCTGAGTGAAGGGCTCAACGAGGAGGATGAGGAGCAGGAGGCCAAGATCACGGTGGCTGTGCAGGAGGTCCTGGCCCACGGCGCGACCTCTGGCGCGGATGGCCTGGCCGGATTCCTTTGCCCTTCGCGCTTGGATTTCCAGACGCGTTCTAAGGCATTGCGGCAAAAATGACACGTTGGCCCTCCCAAGCTCCCAGCCCCCGTCCCGGGGGCGGATTCGCGGGGCAAATCTCGCCCGAGACGGGGGCTTTGAGCGGGAAAATGCGATTTTTACCCCAATGCGTTCTAAGACTCGCGTTGGCGCGGCGGGGATGGGGCTGGCAGCAGTGCCTCCGTGATCACATCGTCCATTTGCTCAGCCAGGATGATGTTTACACCACGCTTTACTCGTCGGGGGATTTCAACGAGGTCCTTCTTGTTGCGCTTCGGAATGATGATGGTCTTGAGCCCAGCCCGATATGCTGTTAGCATCTTCTCCTTGAGGCCGCCGACGGGCAACACACGGCCGCGCAGCGTGATCTCGCCTGTCATACCTATGTCGTGGTGCACGGGGCGACCAGTGAAGGCGGAGATGAGCGCTGTGGCGATGGTGATGCCGGCCGATGGGCCGTCCTTGGGGATCGCCCCCTCCGGCAGGTGGATATGGATGTCGGTTTTTTCGAAAACGTCAGGTTTGATGTCGAAATCCTTGCTGCGGGAGCGGGTGTAACTCAACGCCGCCTGTGCCGATTCCTGCATCACCTCACCCAACTGACCGGTCAGCAACAAGTTGCCTTTGCCGGGCATCAGCACCACCTCCACGGGCACCAGATCGCCCCCCCCCTCAGTCCACGCTACGCCGGTGGCGATGCCGACCCCATCTTGCTCCTCCGCCAGGCCATGGATAAACTGTGGCGGGCCGAGGTAACGGGCGAGCGAGCGAGCCGTGATACGATGTGAAGGCGAGCCCCCCTCGGCCAGGCGGCGGGCGATCTTGCGACAGATGCTAGCAACCTCGCGCTCGAGGTTGCGCACACCGGCCTCGTAGGTGTATTCGCGGATGAGGGCCTGCAGCGCACCGTCAGTGAAGGTGATGGGGGTATCTGTTAGACCGTGCTCTTCCAGTTGGCGCGGGATCAGAAAACGGCGCGCAATCTCCAACTTCTCCTCGTCAATATAGCCGGGGAACTCGATCACCTCCATGCGATCTCGCAAAGCCGGTGGAATGGGATCGAGAATATTGGCCGTGGTGATAAACAAAACCTTTGAAAGGTCGTAGGGCACCTCGAGATAGTGATCGGAGAAGGCGTGATTCTGCTCGCGATCCAGCACCTCGAGCAGGGCTGCAGACGGGTCACCGCGAAAGTCCAGCCCTATCTTGTCCACCTCGTCGAGCATGAACAGGGGGTTGATCGTGCCGGCCCGCCGCATAGTTTGGATAATGCGACCGGGCAGCGAGCCGATGTAGGTACGGCGGTGGCCCCGAATCTCCGCCTCGTCCCGCACCCCGCCCAGGCTCACGCGGACGAACTTGCGCCCCAGGGCCTCGGCGATGGACTGCCCCAGCGAGGTTTTGCCGGTGCCGGGCGGCCCCACGAAGCAGAGGATCGGGCTGTGCATCTTGTCGGCTGCCAGACGCCGCACCGCGATGTATTCCAGGATGCGCTCCTTGGCCTTGGGCAGCCCGTAGTGACGCGATTCCAGCACTTTCTCCACGTGCTTGACGTCCAGATCGTCCTCGGTGGTCTCCGACCACGGTAGTTCGATCAGCCAGTCGAGATAGGTGCGGATTATGCCAGTCTCGGGTGACATCGGCGGCATGGACGCCAGCCGGTCGAGTTCCTTATTGACCCGAGCGAGCACCTCGTCGGGCAACTCCATCTCGGCGACTCTTTCGCGCAGTTCGTTGACTTCCTGTGTGTAGACGTCGGCTTCGCCTAACTCGCTTTGGATGACCTTCATCTGTTCACGCAGGAAGTACTCGCGTTGGGTCTTGTCCAATTCCTGCTGCACCTGCGAGTGGATGCGATCCTCCAATTCGAGCACGTCCAGTTCCTTGGCCAACAGGACGCTCACGCGCTGCAGCCGCGCAGCGATGTCAATGGTCTCTAACACCTCCTGTCGCTCAGCCACTTCCAGGTCCAACGCCTGGGCCGTCAGGTCGGCTAGCCAGCCTGGCTCATCTATGTTCATGGCGAAGACGTAGGCGTCTTCGGGCAAGTTGCGATTTAACTGCACAACTTTCTCGAAAAGCGCCAGCACTGCCCGCATCAGCGCCTCGGTGAGCGGAGTCTCTTCCATCGCTTCGTAGATGGGCAGGGCACGCACGCGGATGTAGGGCTCCAGGTGGACGTATTCGACGATCTGTACGCGTTGGAGCCCCTGACTCAGCACGCTGATGGTGCCGTCGGGTATGCGCAACATGCGGCCGATGTCCACCTCGGTACCGAAGGTGAAGAGATCCTCAGGGCCTGGCTCCACGATGTCCGCATCCCGCTGAGCGACGGTGATGAGTGGCTCGCCTTGCTCGATCGCCACCTCGATGGCCTCTATCGAGCGGTCTCGCCCGACGAAGAGCGGCGTGACCATGCGGGGGAACATCACCATGTCGCGCAGTGGCAAAAGCGGCGCTTCGATGACTTCACCCGGAGATTCGTGCAGAACCTCTTCCTCAAAATCCATATCCTCCAGGGAAAACGGTACTCCGCGGGGCCATCCCATCTGCGGCCAAAAATCCCGAAACGTTCTATCCCACATCATACTCTCTTCCTAGTCAGGTTTCTTCTTCCTCGTCATTGTCCGGCAGTGGGGCCCCGGTGTAGCGCGCCCACTCTTCGCGGGCGTCGGCGACGAGATGGATGGACCCGGTCGCCAGCAGGCCGTTGCCCGGATCCATCGCCGCCAGCCCACGCTGGAGCGATTTCCTCACGTTCACGCTGACCTCTGCCCCGCCTCCCACCGAGGCGACGACATCGGCCAACTCAACCGGCGCTGCCGCTCGAGGATGGTCGGAGCGGGTGACGATAGTGTACTCGCTGATCGGCAGGAGCACCTGCAGTATCTCGGCGATGTCTTTGTCGGCCGAAGCGCCGAAGATCAGCACCCAGCGTTGGTCGGGGAACCATTCTTCCAATGCCTTGCGTAACACTTGCGCCGAGTAGGGATTATGCGCACCGTCTGCGACCACCAACGGCTCGCGACTGAGGATCTCCAGCCGCCCTGGCCAGCGGACGTTGTGGAGCCCCTCATGTACGGCTTCGACGGGGATGCGGAAGCCTCGCTGGCGCATGATATACAGCGCAGCGATGGCGCTGGTAGCGTTCTCCAGTTGATGGCGGCCTAACAGGGGGATCCAGTATTCCCCGTCCAATTCCGAGCCGCCGCCAGAAATGCGCCGGGCGGTGAAAACCTGGCCGTCCAGGTCTGCGGGACCGGGGTCATAATCCCAGTCACGGCCAATCTCTGTGAGCGGCGCTTCTCGTTCCCGGCTGACCGTTTCGAGCACTTTGATCGCTTCGGCCCGCTGCGGCGCGCTCACAGCCGGGATGCCGGGCTTGATGATGCCGGCTTTCTCGTAAGCGATCGCGGCCAGTGTGTTGCCCAGCAGATAGGTGTGCTCTAGACTGAGTGAGGTAATGACCGATACCTCAGGCGTCAAGACGTTGGTGGCGTCGAGCCGGCCACCTAATCCCACCTCGACGACAGCCACATCCACCCCGGCGCGGGCAAAGTATAGGAAGCCGATGGCAGTGATGGCTTCGAAGTAAGTCACGCCGGGCGTGCGTTCAATCAGCGGGCGGACTTCCTCCACCAGCGCGACGACTTTCTGCCGTGCGATCTTCTGCCTATTCATCTGGATGCGCTCGCGGAAGGTGTGCATGTGAGGCGAGGTGTAGAAGCCGGTATGATAGCCGGCTGCCCGCAGGCAGGCCTCGCTCATTGCCGCTGTAGAGCCTTTGCCCTTGGTGCCGGCGATGTGCACCGCCGGGAAGCGGGTGTGTGGGTTGCCCATAGCCGCCAGCAGTCGCTCGACCCGCGAAAGATCGAACGTTTCGGGCGTATAACGCTCAATGCGCGTCTTTTCGTAGTCCGCGAGGCTGTAAAGATAGGCGATAGTCTCTGAGTAGTTCATCGTCACAATCGGGTGCGGATTGTACTCTTTTTCCTGGGAAATGCAAGTTCGGTACCTAACCCCCCGGCCCCCTTCCCTGAGAGGGAAGGGGGAGTCAAGGCGGCCTGCTGCCGTTGACGACGCTGGCGCTGACCCCCCTCTCCTCCCCTCCCCTCCTCGGGGAGGGGCCGGGGGAGGGGTCCAATTTACCAGTTTACCAATCTACCAACATTGTGGTATACTTCCGCCCGAATTCTAACTGGAGGAGGGTTGCTTTGCGGATTCGGCACATCCTGTTGGCAGCAGCGATGCTTGGATTGGCGCTGACACTGACCGCTTGTGGAGAAAAGCCGTTGCTGAGCGAAGTCTCATTCTCCACAGACCTCATCACACCCAATGCAGACCACGACACAGACGTACTGGTGATCACGTACAACCTGGCCCGCAGCGCGGAGGTCTCGATCTACTTCGAGGATCGGGACGGAAACCGCTACTACTTCCGTGACCACGTCCACCACGGCCCTTCCGTCGAAGAGCCTTACCAGGTCTACTTCGCCGGTGTGGTGGATGGCTACGTGTTGCCCGGCGAGCAGTTCGAGGGGTTCACGGTGGAGAAGCGTGTGTTGCAGGACGGCGTCTATACCTGGGTGATGGAGGCGACCGATGCAGGAGGCATCACCGAGCGGGTCACCGGCACACTTACCATCGCCGACGCCGACGCGGGCCTGCCGGAACTGCGCGGCTTCAGCGTCTACCCGCCGGTTTTCAGCCCCAATCGGGACAGCATCGCCGACCGAGCGACGATTAACGTGGACCTCAAGAAGGACGTGGAAGAATTGACTGTCTACCTGGAGGGGGAGGACAGGGTGCGCTACCACGTGATGGAGAAGGAGACGGTCACACAGCTCAATGAGGCCGGTTGGCACGAGTTCGACTACGACGCCGGGGTGGATCATGGAGCGGACCCGCCGCCTGATGGCACGTACACCGTGACCATGCAAGCACGGGATGCGGTAGGGCAGTGGACGATGGCAACCGGCACGCTGACCATCGAGAACGGCGGGGTGCCGCGGGCATATATCTTCAACGGTGAGGTGGAATGGTCGGCGGGGACCATCCCGCTGGGCGACACGCTCTATTTCACGTTGACGGTTGAAAACGACAGCGTCGTGCCCATCCGTACCAGCGGCCCCCCTCCGGGCACGGTGTACGACAGCGACCAGAACTATGCCACCCTGGGCGAGTACGAACAGTCGGGTGCGTTTCGGGTGGGCATCCACTGTGAGACCAGCCCCACAGACCACCCCTGGCGTTGGGCGGTGGGCGGGCCGGACGATCTGGTGGAGATGGTGGAGAGTGGCGAGAGCTACTTCTACCTGCCAGCCGGCGAACGGGCGCTCGTCACCGGCGGCATCCGCTTCGTGGATGTGGTCGAGGCTCGCAACCCACAATATTGCTACGCCTCGCTGATCCACGAGGACGTGGAGATCTCGATGGTCAACTTCCGGGTGGATCCCGTGTTCCTGCGCATCCAGGTGCCGTAATCTACCAATCTACCGCCCCCCTTTCCGTTCCTCCAGCGCCAGGAAGATCTTCTCCGCCGAAAGCGGCAGGTCGTTGAAGCGGATGCCGAGCGCGTCGTTGATAGCGTTGGCAATCGCTGGCGCGGTCGGCACCATCACGTGTTCCCCCACACCTCGTGCGCCCCACGGACCATCCTCCAAAGGCGTCTCGACGATGTCGCCGTGAATTTCCTTCGGCACGTCCACGGCGGTCATAATGCGATAGTCCACCAGGCTGGGGTTCACAGGACGGCCATCCTCGTCAAACCTGAGCGCCTCGAAGGCCGAACTCATCCCATGCACCGCGCCGCCCTCGATCTGCGTCAGCACCAGGTCGGGGTTGATCGCCTTGCCCACATCGTAGGCGCTGGCGATCTTGAGCACCTCAACCTGGCCGGTCTCGGTATCCACCTCCAGGTCCACTGCCTGTGCGCCGACAGTGTAGTGCACCACCGCACGGGGACCCTGACCGGTCTCGAAATCCAGGTTAGTGACGTAGGTGGGCATAAACTTGCCGTGCCCAATGATGGGGCCGCCTTTCCACCCTTCAAAGTTCTCGTTGGGCAGACCATAGATGACCATATTCTGGAGCGGCTGTTCGCGTTCGGATTTGTACGAGATGACCTTGCCGTCCTTGATGTTCAGATCGTCGGGCTCCTCGTTCCAGTGCTCGGCGACGATCTCTAAAATTTGCCCCCTGGCGTCCTCAGCGGCGGCCTTGACCGCGTTGCCCGTTGTCCAGGTGATGCGGCTGGCGACCGTCTGCCACTCGTAGGGGCTGTATCGCGTGTCCACCGGGGCCGAGATGCGCACCCACTCGTAGGGCACGCCCAGCGCCTGCGCCGCGATCTGCGCCATGACGGTGAACGCTCCCTGTCCCAACTCTTGCGCCCCAATCTCGACGTTGACCGTCGCGTCCTCGTTAAAGCGCACGATGGCCGAGCTGCCGGGGTTGGGCGGCATGGCCGGGGCTTTCCACATAATGGCGATGCCCTGGCCGCGCTTCTTGTGTGGTGCAGAGGGTTTCTCCTTCCCACCCCACCCTATCGCCTCTGTGACTTTGTCAATGCAGGCCACCAGGTCAATGGGGGTCATCTCCATCCCGGTCAGGATCGCCTGCCCCGTCTTGACGCAGTTGCGGCGGCGGAACTCGGCCGCGTCCATCCCGATCTTGGCAGCCAGTTGGTCCATAATCTGCTCAATGCCCCAGTGGATTTCGGGCATGCCAAAGCCGCGCATGGCGCTGCCGATGGGCCGGTTGGTGTAGACGCAGTAGGAATCGCCCTTGACGTTCGGGATGTCGTAGGGGCCGGTGCAAGAGTAACCGGCAGCGCGGGCGATGTTGACGCCATAATCGTTGTAGGCCCCGCCGCCGAAGTAGTACTCAGTCTCCATCGCCAGCAGGTTGCCCTCGGCGTCGCAGCCGATCTTGGTGTGCGCCACCAGGCTCTGGCGCACCGTCGTGCCGACGAATTCCTCTTCGCGCGTCATGCGTAATTTGACCGGATGCCCTTTGACCGTCCGTGCCAGGACGACCGCGCACGCCTCCATCGAGATGCCCGCCTTGCCACCAAATCCGCCGCCGACATAGGGGGACACCACGCGCAGGTTGCCGTGCGGGATGGACAGGCTCTGGGCGATCAGGTCGCGCTGGGCGAAGGGTGACTGCGAGCTGGCCCACAGCGTCACTTCCCCGGACGACTCCCACAGGGCCACCGCCACATGGGGCTCGATCGGCACGTGCTGGATCTGAGGAAGGCGGAACGTTCCCTCTACGATGGCGGCGCACCTGGCCCAGGCGGGTTCGACGTCCCCTTTGCGCAGTTTGAAGTGCTCCGAGATATTGGTGCCCGGTTTGGGGAAGATGAAGTTTGCCACTCTGTACTCGCCCAGGTCGGGGTGGAGCAGGGGGGCGTCCGGCTGGGCGGCCTCCACCGGGTCAAAGACCGCCGGCAATTTCTCGTACTCGACCTCGACGAGTTGGGCGGCCTCTTCCGCGATCTCTTCGCTGGTCGCAATGACCCCGGCGACGGGATCCCCGACGTACCGCACGCGCTCGCCAGCAAAGATGGGGCGGTCTATGAGGTACAGGCCGATGCGCGTGGGAACGTCCTTGCCCGTGACCACCACCCGGACGCCGGGCACCGCCAGCGCCTTGCTGACGACGATGCGCTTAATCAGGGCGTGGGCGTAGGGGCTGCGGACCAACCTTCCGTAGTACAGGCCGGGGCCAAATTGCATGTCGTCAGTAAAGGTGGCGGACCCGGTCACCTTTTCGTACACGTCCACACGGGGGACGCTCTTGCCAACGGGGTCAGAAGTGAACTCGTTCATTGCGCACCTCCTCTTGCTGCGACTGCCTGGATAGCCTCGATTATGCGCAGGTAGCCCGTGCAGCGGCATAGGTTGCCCACCAGGGCTTCCCGTATTTCTTCCTCAGTTGGATGGGGGCTGCGCTCCAGCAGGGCGTGGGCCGAGATCAATATTCCCGGCGTGCAGAAGCCGCATTGAACGGCGTTGTGCCCTACAAAGGCCTCCTGCAACGCGCTCAACAGACCCTTGGGGTTTTCCGAAACCCCAAGGGTCTCCCGGTGGGCCAGCCCTTCCACCGTGGTTACCTCGCGACCGTCGGCTTCGACGGCCAGCATCATGCACGAGTTCACTGGTTCCCCGTCCACCAGCACGGTGCAGGCCCCGCACTCTCCGGCCGAGCAGCCGTTCTTGGCGCCGGTGAGCGCCAGTTTCTCCCGCAGCATCTGGAGTAGTGTCATATTCGACGGCACGTCCAGATACTCCTTGCCACCGTTCACAGTCACAGAAATCGTATGATTTGCCATCTCACTCCTCACGTTTCACGTTTTGCGTTTTACGCACTGTATAGTTGCCCCCACACCTCTCCCAGCCCCCGCAACGCCAAGTTCCGCACCATCGCTTTCCGGTAAGCAGCACTGGCGCGCACGTCGTCAATGGGGCTCGCAGCCTCCATCGCTCTCTCGGCAGCGGCAGCAAAAGTCTCCTCACCCGGTGGGTTGGCCGCCAGCACCTCCTCGGCCCCCAGTGCTCGCAGCGGCACCGGCGCGACCGAGGCCAACCCGATGCGGAAACGGTAGCCGGAGGGAGTCATCCCATCAGGGAAGCCGAAGACTGCCACACCGACGATGGACAGGTCGCCGACCTTGTTGCGACCCAGTTTCAGGTACCTCCCTGCGCTGCTGGCTGGTGGGACTGGGAAACGGATAGCGGTCATGAACTCGCCCGCCTGCATCGTCGTCTGGCCGGGACCGAGGAAGTACTCCCCGGCCGGCACCTCTCGCTCGCCGTGCGCCCCGTAGAGAGAGAGCCGCCCGTCCAGTACCAGCGTAGCCGGAGCGGTGTCGGCGGCGGGCGAACCGTTGCACAGGTTGCCACCTATCGTGGCGCGGGTGCGCAGTTGGTACGAGGCGACGGAGTTGGCCGCCTCCGCCAGCAGCGGGTAGTGGGCCACCACATCCGGATGGCGGGCGATCTCGTTCATCGTTGCCGCCGCCCCGACCGTCAGCCCGGCTTTCTCGTCGTACACGATGTCCCGCATACCGGGCAGGTGCTTGACGTCTACCACAATCTTGGGACGGATGAACCCATCGCGCATACGCACAAAGAGGTCGGTGCCGCCCATCAGCAGCCGCGCCGCTTCCCCGTGCTCCGCCAAGAGGCGGATCACCTCGTCGGGAGTGCCTGCCCTCATATAGTCGAAACTTGGAAGACCCGGCCTTGCCAGCATGTTTACTCACCTCCTCGCTCGGTGCCTAGCAGAAAAGACTGTACGTGTTTCCAGATGAATTTCAGATGGCCATTGAGATCGTGATCTGCGTTCACCTCAATCAAGTGGACCTTGTCTGGGAAATTGGCGGCATACTTTCGGCTGTGGTCCATCGGCACAACATCATCGTTCCGGCCATGGATGATGGTGATAGGAGTCGTCGGGGGAATGGGCTCAAGATAGCGCAGCCCATCTATGTGCAGGTCATACCTCACCGGAAGTTCCTGCTCAAACGCATAGTGGAAAACTGGCCCAACGCCTGCTTTCTTCCACTGTTCGATCTCATCCTCCGAAAGCCCCCCTGACAGCCAAAATAGACCCGGTGCCAGGAGAAGCATCTTCTTGACGCCGCCAAAGCGATGCGCGTAGTGTAGACCAATCAATCCACCCAGGGAACTGCCAATAATGCTGATGTTTCCCAGGTGGTGATCAAGTACGTATTGTCTCAGACGATTGATCATCCCTGTAACCGTCATGTATTCGAAATCCTTGGGCGTTGGATTGAAATCAATGGCGTGAAACTCCACCTGCGGAAGCGCTTTGAACTTTTCTCTGAAGTATTGCGCTTTGGTGGATTGTCCGGAAGATGCAAAGCCGTGCAAGTGCAAGATCGTTTTTTTTGTCCATTTCTCATTCTCCCCCTGTGTCCTGCTTTCGGATGCGCACTGGCCCAGCCGTAGGGTAGGTTGGCGGCGAGTCAGACGTGCAATCGTCTCGTATCGGCCACATCCGTTTTGGTCATCCGCCCTAGACCACTCCTCGCTCCCTCAGCCTGGTCACCTCTGCGACAGTGTAGTCCAGCAAACCAGCCAATACCTCCTCCGTGTGCTGACCCAGGAGTGGCGGCGGCCGGCGCACCTGGGCCGGGGTCTGCGACAGTTTGTAGGGGAAGCCGGTGAGCCGCACCGGGCCAGCCGTAGGGTGTTCCGTCTCCAACGCCAGGCCCCGCGCCTGTGCCTGGGGATGGTTGAAGACGTCCGGCACGGCATTGATCGGCCCGCAGGGCAGCCCAACCTCCCGCAGGTCAGCCAGCCACTTGCCGGCGTCACGGGCGGCGAAGACATCGTTGAGCGCCGCCACCAATGCCGGTCGGTTGGAGACACGCGCCCCGTTGGTGGCGAAGCGCGGGTCGTCCCTCAGAGCCGGCCGGCCGATCACGTCGCACAGCAGGGCCCACTGGCGCTCGTTGGCCGCCGCCAGTGCGAACCAGCGGTCGCGGGCGCGGAAGGCCTCGTAGGGGGCAATGTTGGGGTGGGCGTTGCCCAGCCGGCGGGAGGCTGCCCCCCCGACCAGGTAATTGGAGGCTACGTTCGCCAGGAGCGCCACCTGTGTGTCCAGCAATGAGATATCCACCAGTTGCCCCTCGCCCATGTGAACGTGGTCGCGGGCACGCAGCGCCGCCAGGATCGCCGCCGCCGCGAACATCCCGGCCGTGATGTCCACGATGGGCACCCCCACTCGAGACGGCGGCCCCTCCTCCGGCCCGGTGATGCCCATCATCCCACCCTCGGCCTGGATGATGAAGTCGTAGCCGGGCCGCTCGGCGTAGGGACCGGTACGGCCATAGCCGCTGATGGAGCAGTAAACCAGGCGCGGGTTCAGAGCGTGCAGGTCATCGTATCCCAGCCCCATCCCGCCCAGAACGCCGGTGCGAAAGTTCTCCACCAGCACATCGGAGATGCCGGCCAGCCGGCGCACGATCTCTCGTCCCTCCGGGCTTTTGAGGTTGACCGTGACGCTGCGCTTGTTGCGGTTGGCAGCGATGAAATAGGCCGATTCGCCCGGATAGGGGCCGTAGGGCTCTCCCACGAAGGGCGGCCCCCAGCCCCGGCTGTCGTCGCCCCGGCCGGGCCGCTCCACCTTGATCACGTCCGCGCCCAGGTCGCCCAACATCATCGTGCAGTAGGGGCCGGCCAGAGCGCGGGTCATATCAAGGACGCGAATGTCTCTCAAAGGTTGCATTGCACCTCCTGGCGAGTCAGTGAATCGGCGAGCCAGCGAGTTGCTCATTCGCTGATTCGCTGATTCGCTGATTCGCTGATTCGCTGATTCGCTGATTCGCTGTGCCGGCTCAAACCGGCTCCGCGCCGGCGTGAGTATGTCCCGGTAGGCCGCCAGGTTGCGGTCCTCCAGGTGATCGAAGATCATCGGCGTGCGTGCTCCGTAGGTGACGTAGCGGATCGGGTCCGGGTCGAGTTCGGCGGCGATGATCTCCTCGGTGCCCCGGGCCAGCGCCAACACCTGGGCGATGGGGCTGACGATCATGCTGTGGCCGAAGTAGTAGTTACTCCCTGCGTCGGGGCCGATGCTGTTGCAAGCGGCGATGTAGACGTGGTTGTCGTAGGCGCGGGCGCGGTTGGTCATCTCCCAGATCTCAAAGCTGCGCAGCAGGGCCGCCGGGCGGACGATGACCTCAGCCCCCCGGATGGCCTCGCAGCGGTAGAGCTCCGGGAAGTCGCCGTCGTAGCAGATGGTCAGGCCGACGTTGGCCAGCTCCGTCTCCACGACGACCGGCTCGCTGCCGGGTGTGGACCAGCCTGTCCTGAGCGGTGCCCTGAGCCTGTCGAAGGGCGCAGCCGAAGGACCTCCGCTGGAGAGTCGCTCGGTGGGGAAGAGGTGGGTCTTGTGGTAGACGCCCAGCAACTCCCCGTCAGGGCCGAAGAGGGCCGCGCTGTTGTAGACCACGCTCCGCTGGGGTCCTCGCTCGTAAGTGGGGAAGACGACGTAGACCCCCAGATCGCGGGCGGCAGTGGCCACCGGCTCCGTCATCCGGCCGGGGAGCGTGTCCACGCGCTCCCACAGTTCCTCCGCCGGGCAGCCGGGGGTGAAGCCGGTGGTGACCGTTTCCGGCAGGACGATCAATTGGGCGCTGGTCTCCCGCACCGCCCGTTCCACCCAGGCGATGGCCTTCTGCACGTTCTCGCGCACCGCCATCGGCGTGACGGCGAACTGGGCGCAGGCGATAGTGAATTGTTGCATAGCTCTCCTAAAGGTCGGGATTCGTAGACTCGGGATTCGTAGATTCGGGAAACACGAGATACGAATCACGAACTACGAATTTACGATTCACGAATCACAGTCAGCCGGTTGATCTGCTCCACGTGCTCCGGGTCGTAGCAGTCGCCGAAGCGGGTCCTGGGGAGTTCCGCCTTGCGGGCCATCAGTTCCTCGTACTCGTCGTCGTCCACGAAGGCCACGCAGCGGCCGATGCAGGACTCCCCATCCACGAAGCGCCAGGGGAAGAAGCCGATGGTCGTCCGCCGGTTGGCCAGCAGGTCAATCTCCCCGCCGAGGCACTCGGCGTGGATGATGCCGTGGGGGAACATCTCGATGTGCATCAACTGGTACTTGTCGGGGGTGAACCGCTCCGCCA